>NZ_BAAGQN010000015.1:388503-479601 GCF_054783455.1 Simplicispira piscis | reverse complement strand
AGTCAGACTGCCATGATGGTGGCCTGACTTAAACCAACTGGCCTCCACGAAAGCCGGGGCGATTCAATCAGCAAGCCAGCGACAAAGTCGGCACGCTTTACGAGCGCACGCAACCCCAATCTAGAGACACGCTTGTTGACGACAGCCTTTACCGTCAACCACGACGACAAGGTACTCGGATACTTGCGGCAAGAGATGCTCAAGTTGAAGGTGGCCGAGCACGCGTTTGCCTGTAACTACCTTTTGCGGGCCTTCGTGGAACGAGTCATGACACTCTTCCTCGTCAAGCGAGGCGCTCACCGCGACAAGATGAGTGATCGGGATCTGACACAAACTTGTGCGCGTGAAATGCTGACTGCGGGCGCAAAGCGCGGCATACATGACATCGTGAACAAGGCGGGCTCCAACGATGCTACACCCTACAACTTGGCTTGTCTTGGGGCCGCCATCCATGGGGGGCATATCCCCACGCAGCGCGATCTGGTGAAGTACAGCCACACATGGCAGCCTGCCCTTCGATTCATGCTGGATCACATGGCTGGCATTGCCTGACGGTGACCCTGACCAAGAGGCTGGGATTTCGATATCCTCGTGCGCAATGCCCGTAACCCATTCTCCACTCCGCTATCCTGGTGGCAAGACTCAACTGGCGCCGTTCGTCCTGGATCTGATACAGGGTAATGGCCTTTACGGAGGGGTCTACTGCGAGCCATTTGCTGGCGGAGCTGGCGTGGCTTGGCAACTGTTGCTAGATGGACATATCTCCGAAGTCTGGATTAACGACCTAGACCCAGCCATTCATGCGTTCTGGAGTGCCGTGCTTGACGACACTGATGCACTGTGCGAATTGGTGGAGAGTACTCCCATCACCATAGATGAGTGGCACTTGCAGAGAGCAACCCTTCAGGCCGATAGCGCTACACCATTACAGCGCGGGTTTGCCACGCTTTTTATGAACCGAACCAACCGTTCCGGCATCCTCAAGGGGGGTGTGATCGGGGGGCTAGGGCAGACAGGAAACTACGCATTGGATTGTCGGTTCAATAGAAGAGAGCTTGTCCGCAAGATCAAGCGAATTGGTTCCTACCGAGCGGTGATTCGCCTTTCCTGCCTTGACGCCGCTGAATGCCTGAAAGAGTGGGACAAGGCCTTGCCCACGCGCTCTTTGATTAACATAGATCCACCTTATTTCGCACAGGGTCAAGCCCTTTATCTGAATTTTTACAAGACCGAAGATCATGCCGATTTGGCGGAGGTAGTTCGAGGCTTGCGCCGCCATTGGATGGTGACCTACGACAATGTGCCCGATATCTCTAGGCTTTATCGAGGCCTGCCACAGCACACTAGCAGCCTGATTTACTATGCTCAAATCAAGCGCCGAGCAAATGAACTGATGGTGTTATCTCCCTCTCTGACGCTTCCCATTGAGGCCGACTCGGTCACTAAGCGCGTTTCGCGCCTCGTGGCATAACATTTGGGCCACCTTGGACGGTCGGGGGCATTCGCGCGCGTGCTGTAGTCGACTTGATTAGCCGCTTGTGACATCAGCGTGAGATCGCCTGTTGATGCCCTTTTCTCCGGGGCTGTACCGATGCCGCCCCGCCCGGCCCGGCCCCGTAGGGGCAGGAGGGCGGGGTGGGCACTTTGCGAGGCGTATTACGTGCCCATGGTCAGCATACCGCTGTCGTTTTGCAGCAATTGACCGGCCTCGATCAGTGCATCAATCGCTTCCCGAGCCCGAGTCGAGCGGTGCTTGGTGGACACCGCACTGAATGCAGCCTTGACGACTTCCAGCGCTTCGTCGCGAGTGATTTCCTTGAGCGGATCACCGTTGGCGCCGACTTGCATGTGCATCGACAGTGCCAGGAGGGCCTCCTTCTGCAGTGGCGTCAGCGTCGTTGATTTCGCGGCCTTCTCCACCGCTGGCGATCCCTCCACCTCCGTGAGTGCTGGGCCAACAATGGGCAAGCCATAGTCATCTTCGCCCAAGGCAATGTTCTCGATGGTGAAGTAGTACTTCTTTCCACCGGGCCCCTGGCGAGTTTTGATCAGCTCAACGATCCGCATGCCTGATTCCGTCTCATCCACCATCAGGCAGGTGTCGAGTGCTGCATAGAGACTGGAGTGTCCCCGTGGCCCCCTGTCCTTGGCCTTGCCGGTGTGGTGGGTGAGCACGACAGCCGCCCCTGTCAGATTGATGAGCAGGTTGGCATGCGCGATCACCATCCCCATGTCGGTCGAGAGATTCTCGTCACTGCCGGGGATGGCACGGTTCAAGGTGTCGATGAAGATCACATCCACGCCACCAGATTCGTTAACGTGGTGTGCAAGACCCTCAACGGAATCCCTGTCATTCAAGCACCACGGCCTTGTCAGAAACATGGCGTCTGGCGCAGGAAATGACCACCCTGGATGGTGTTGCTCGATGGCTTCCAGCCGAGGCTTGAGGTCGCCTTCCAGATTGACGTACAGCATGCGAGCGCGCTTCGGAATTGCGTGGCCGAATACCTCATGTCCGTTGAGCAAGGCCGCGCCGAGGTGTAGCTGGAACACGGATTTACCGCTACCAGATGGTCCGGCGATCATGGCGAGCTGTCCCTTGCTGATCAGTCCATGGATGAGCGGGATCGCGGATGGCTCGGCCTGTACATCGGCGCGGGTGAGCAACCCGAATTCCCGCGCCTGTTTGGGCAGTTGCACTGGATCGATTTGATCGCTGTCTTCGTCGATGCGCGGCTCAGATTCCGGCAGGCCGGGCTCCGAGCGTTCGTTCTCAGCGTGGGGCGCCTCGTCTTGGACGGTGCTGGGAGATTGAGCCTCGGTTGAGGGAGTGAGTGGTTCTTCCGCCTCCAGGCTCGGCGTATCGCAAGAGGCTTCGGCGTCCTTTGCTTCCTCGGGGGCGGCTTCGGTTTTGCGTCCCAAAATTTCGGCCACCATAGCTGCTGCCAAGGGATTGGATCGCCTGCTGGTTGGCAGGCCTTCTGCCGACAAATCGGCTGCTTCCTGCTCCCTACGCCGAGCGGTGAACATGATGGCGGCGGCTTTCAGGTGATCGTTCTCGGGGTTGTCCGAGGGGTAGATGTGATGGTTCAGCATCTCGTGTTTCCTAGCGAATATTGGGTTGGGCATGCGCGGGACGCTGGTGGACAGGCATGCGGTTGCCTTGCCTTCCGGGCGTCTGCGACATGCGGGTATGGACGAGGGCTGAGCCCCGTCGCTTCAGGTCATGCTTGCTTGCTCGGGCGCTTGCGAGCTGCGGATTGCGCGCGGGCCAGATGGCGCCTCTGCGCCGCCCGCTTGCTCGTCCCGGGTTGATCGGCTGGTTGGGCAGTGGCGCGACGTTCCATCCGCCACAGTCGGTCGCCCACTGCGTCCACGTGATCCATGAGGTCGCGCTGCATGGCGATCTGCTGCTTGAGCAGCTGGTTTTGCTGCATGACACAGTCGGTCAGCAGACAGAGGGTGAATTGATCTTCGTAGATCATGATTTGCTCCTTGTAGTGCCAGGAGACAAAGGGCCCCTGACTACATATAAGTGCGAAATCAAAATTGATAGCAGCCTTCTCAACCCCCGAAAACTGCCAAAAATCGTGCTCAAATTTTCAGTGAATTGAAAAATATTTATATAAATCAATGACTTGTGATGCTATATACATTGTTTTCATATGAATTAGTGCTTAAATAAATTGATGACATTTTTGTGATTAATGAAATATAAATAAATCTATTCGATCAAAAATTGGCTGCAATTTTGTGAGGATGTGCTCGCGTCCACATGCGTTTGTCGCCTCGTTGTGCGCGCCTCATCGGGGGTTGTTTCCAGCGACAGGGCATACCCTCCCACGGGTTCTGGTGGATAGTGCGAGGGGGAGAGATACGGGGTGCGCGCCCATGCGATGAGGGGGATCAGGCTGCGGCGGTGGGTTGGACCTCTGATGCTCCGTTGGCGAGTCCCCTTGTGGCAACATCATCTGGAGACGGTGGATGTATCCGTTCCAATCTTCAGCTAACCATGAACCTTACTGAGATCACCCGCGCAGAGATTGCATCCCCATCAGATCTGATGACATGGGCCGAGCATTTAGAGCGCCTTAATCTTGAGCAAGGGCCAATGCTCTTCAGAGGGCAAGCCGAGACATATACAAACCTTCAGCCAACACTGGCCCGTGCTACCCAAGGTGGTGCACACGACGCTGCCGCGTTGTTGGAGCGGCGACTGATCAGGAATTTCCGGACTCACTATCGTGACCTCAAGACGTTGCCTGCTGATATGCCATCGGCTGATGATGTTGTGGCGCGATCAGATGTAGATGTGTTGAGTCTTATGCAGCACTACGAGGTACCGAGCCGCTTACTCGATTGGTCCGAGAGCGTCTGGGTGGCTGCATATTTCGCGTGTGCGTCCAGCGCCAGCAAGGATGCAGAGCTTTGGTTTGTGGATAGCTCACTACTTGACTTGACGCCAGATGAGCTACCAACGTCGGCGGTGCGAGAGCGCATTGCCGCCTCGATTGGCGGGCGCCCGACTGAGTACCACCCGAGATGGGGGATGCCGTTACTGGCGGTAGTCGAGCCCACATCCAATGCGCGCCTCGTGGCGCAGCGAGGGCAATTGACGGCAAGCGACAATGCGACTGTTGACCACGCCCAGCTCCTGTGGAGGCTCGCTACCTTACGTCACGGAAATGAGCGTACAGGTCAGTCGTTTGGTCGTCACATCATCCGGGCCAGCCGCAAGCGAGACATCTTGAGATTTCTGTCCGAGGAGAAGGGCGTGAGTGCGAAATCCCTGTTTCCGGACATCGTTGGCCTTGGGCGGTTCTTACGCTGGGAGTTTGAGGCGTTACGGACCGAGCTGTACTAGGGGGCTCCCCTGCTTTCTCTCCCCCAACTCCATAGCCGTGCACAGTCGCTTGTCAGGGGTTGTCGTTCTGCTTCGGCCACTGCCCACGCTCTTTCAAGGTATAGATGGGGTATCGAGTAGATTTCCACCGATCCAGCTCGATACCACAGACGAAGCAGTCAGCTGAGTCCACATCTTTGACCGGAACTTGGTGGTACTTGACGGCATAAATTGAGCCGCATTGCGGACATTGTTTATCCGCGCTTTCACTGAATCCCCAGGTCGCCATGCTCCATCCTCGGTAGTTGCGTGAGGCATAGCTTAGCTGCTCGTTCGTAGATCGAGAGTGGTGACAACCCATCAAGCTACCCATCATCCCGGATGAGGCCACTGTAGTGTGGGCCGCACGCTGGTGGCCGTTCTGGAAAACTACCAGCAGGCCGATGGCAGCGTGACGATTCCGGAGGTGCTGCGTCCCTATATGGGCGGAATGTCTGTGCTCACGCCGTAAAAAAGCGCCGAATCTCCTGCTAGAATCGCAGGCTTCGAGTCGCGGAGAGGTGGCAGAGTGGTCGAATGTACCTGACTCGAAATCAGGCGTAGTGGCAACACTACCGTGGGTTCGAATCCCACCCTCTCCGCCAATTTGACGTTCAACGACGTCCAAA
Source organism: Simplicispira piscis (assembly GCF_054783455.1). Classification (NCBI taxonomy): domain Bacteria; kingdom Pseudomonadati; phylum Pseudomonadota; class Betaproteobacteria; order Burkholderiales; family Comamonadaceae; genus Simplicispira; species Simplicispira piscis. Next base: position 474,090 of record NZ_BAAGQN010000015.1, on the reverse strand, counting down.
GCTGACCAGTAAACCCCGCTTTCCCATAGGTAAGCGGGGTTTTTTTTGGCCAAAGACGCACAAAGGCGGGCAGTTGAAGCCACGCAAACGAGGGGCGCAATTGGGGGCACTTTTCCGGGTTTTCCTGTGCCCCCCAAAAAATGCCCCCAACATGCCTCTGACCGACACCGCTTGCAAGAAGGCCACATGTCCACCGGATCAACCACGGCTGTGCCTTGCAGATGAAAAAGGCCTCTACCTGGAGGTCAACCAGGCGGGCAATACTGGCGCTTGAAATACCGCCATGGCGGCAAAGAAAAGCCCTGGCGCTGGGTGTCTATCCCGAGGTGTCGCCGGCGCGGGAGGCACGCGAAGACGCCCGCAAGCTGCTGAAAGCAGGTACCGACCCCGGACCGCTCAGGCGCGAAGCCAAGGCGGTTCCCTTTCGGTCCTTTTGCGGTCTGCGCCCTGTCTCCAGGCGCACTCATCCCTGCGCCCTCAGCAGTGGGTGGCGCACCATCTACAGGTTCGATAGCGCAAACAGCGTCTTGAGCTGCAGCGTGTTCTTTCGAGTCCTCGGTAGCGCACCTTGGTATGGCCAAACTGGCGCTTGATCAGAGGCTATAGAAGCGGGAGAGAGCATGAGGGGTATGGGCGCTGAGGCGGGTGAATGCACCTGCAGAATGCTCAGAATTGTTGGCTTCTGAAGGCGCTTGGGGGAGGGTCTGCGGCGTGATAGATCCTGGTTTGTGGGGATACCTGTCCAGTGGTGGGCTGGAAATCCGCAAGGCCTCTACAGTAGGGCCTTCCCCGTGGAGCTTTGGGGACACATTTCTATTTTTTGAGGCGCACCATGAAAACCAAAGCAGCCGTTGCATGGCAAGCAGGTCAGCCCCTGACCATTGAAACCGTCGATCTGGAGGGCCCCCGTTTTGGCGAAGTGCTGGTCGAGATCAAGGCCACGGGTATTTGCCATACCGATTACTACACCCTGAGCGGCGCCGACCCCGAAGGTATTTTTCCGGCCATCCTGGGCCATGAGGGCGCGGGTATTGTGGTCGATGTGGGTCCCGGTGTGACCAGCCTGAAGAAGGGCGACCATGTCATTCCGCTCTACACGCCCGAATGCCGCCAGTGCAAGTTCTGCCTCTCGCGCAAGACCAATCTGTGCCAGCTGATCCGCGGCACCCAAGGCAAGGGCCTGATGCCCGACGCCACCAGCCGGTTCAGCCTGGACGGCAAGCCTATCTTTCATTACATGGGCACCAGCACGTTCAGCAACTACACCGTGGCCCCCGAGATTTCGCTGGCCAAGATCCGCGAAGACGCGCCGTTTGACAAGGTGTGCTACATCGGCTGCGGCGTGACCACCGGGATTGGCGCCGTGATTTTCACGGCCAAGGTCGAGGCCGGTGCCAATGTGGTGGTGTTCGGCCTGGGCGGTATTGGCCTGAACGTGATCCAGGGTGCCAAGATGGTGGGCGCCGACAAGATTATTGGCGTGGACATCAACCCCGCCCGCCAGGCGATGGCGCGCAAGTTCGGCATGACGCACTTCATCAACCCCAAGGAAGTGGACAACGTGGTCGATGCTATCGTGCAGCTGACCGATGGCGGGGCCGATTATTCTTTTGAGTGCATTGGCAATACGCAGGTGATGCGCCAGGCGCTCGAATGCACGCACAAAGGCTGGGGGCGCAGCATCATCATTGGCGTGGCCGAGGCGGGCGCCGAGATCAGCACCCGGCCGTTCCAGCTGGTCACGGGCCGCAAGTGGGAAGGTTCGGCCTTTGGCGGCGCACGGGGCCGCACCGATGTACCCAAAATCGTGGACTGGTACATGGAGGGCAAGATCAATATCGACGACCTGATCACGCACACCATGCCGCTCGAAGACATCAACAAAGGCTTTGACCTGATGAAGAGCGGCGAATCGATCCGGGGTGTCGTGCTTTACTAATTTATATAAAAAATGGCTCTAGCGCTTATTTGGTAAGCGTTAGTAGCTCATTTAAATATAGCAAAATGACCCTCCAAGCCCTTGATCTTTTGAGCGCGCATGCCTGCTTTGGCGGTGCGCAGCGCGTCTATCAGCACGCTTCCCGCGAAATCGGCTTGCCGATGAAGTTCTCGGTCTACCTGCCGCCGCAGGCCTTGCAGGGCGCAAAGCGGCCCGTGCTGGTGTACCTGGCGGGCCTGACCTGCAACGAGGATACCTTCATGACCAAGGCCGGTGCGCAGCGTTTGGCGGCTGACCTGGGCCTGGTGTTGGTGGCGCCCGACACCAGCCCACGCGGTGCCCAGGTGCCCGGCGAGGCCGATGCCTGGGACTTTGGCGTGGGGGCCGGCTTTTACCTCGACGCCACGCAAGCCCCCTGGGCCACGCATTGGCGCATGGAGAGCTACCTCACGCACGAATTGCTGCCCCTGCTGGGCGCGCATTTGCCCGTCGATTTGGAGCGGGCGGGGATTTTTGGCCATTCCATGGGCGGGCACGGTGCGCTCACGCTGGCGTTGCGCCACCCGGGGGTGTTCAAAAGCGTTTCGGCCTTTGCGCCCATTGCCGCACCCAGCCAGTGCCCCTGGGGGAAAAAGGCTTTCAGCGGCTACCTGGGGAAGGACGAGAGCGCATGGCTTGCACACGATGCCAGTGCATTGATGGCCGCGCAAACAACGCCACCGTACCCTGGCGGCATCCTGATCGACCAGGGTCTGGCCGACAAGTTCTTGCTGGAGAACCAACTGCTGCCCGAGGTGTTCGAAGCCGCTTGCGCACAGGTGGGCCAACCCCTCACGCTGCGCCGCCAGCCCGGTTACGACCATGGCTATTACTTCATCCAGACCTTTATGGCAGACCACCTGGCCCACCACGCCCTGGCGCTTTCTTAAGCTACCAGCGCCGGTAGATAGATCTGGCAGAACTCCGGCGGCAAGCGCCGTGGCTTGCCACTGCCGACCTCGATGCAGACCAGGCCCCAGCGGCCACGCAGGATGGTGGCCCCGTCGCTGTCGCGCAGAATCTGGAAGCGCCGCTCCATGGTCAGCTTGCCGTCGCTGGCGGTGATCCAGGTACCCAGGGTGAGCGCTTCATCTTGTAGCGAAGGCAATACGTAGTCGTATTCGGCCTTGCGGATCGCCATGGCGCGGTCCAGGCGCAGGTAGTCCGCCATGCCCAGGCCCAGGGCTTCGGAGTGGGCCCAGCCCACTTTTTCGCACCACTGCACGTACACCGCATTGTTGGTGTGGTTCAGGCCGTCGATGTCCTCAGCGCACGGCGTGACGGGCAGCGTAAAGGGGTGCGGGTAGTCCCATTCCATGCGGTGATTGTCGCTGCGGGGCCGGCCCGCAGCGTGTCAAAGGTTTGACAGTGGGCGGCTTTTTAATCGCTGGGGTTTTAAGCGGCAGCAGCTTCAGCCAGTGCCTGCAGCGCGGCGCTCACATCGGCGGGTGTCACGCCGTCCACCGGGGTCAGTCGGGGCGCCAGGGTCTGCAGGGCGTCGGCGTTTTGCTGTAGTTGTGCAATGGCCTGTCCGGCTTCCTTGGGGGCATCGAAGCCCGTGCTTTGCAACAGCAGGCGCCCGTTGGCATCGACGAACTTGAAGTAGAACTTGCCGTCCTTCTCGCGGTATTGTTTGAAGCTGGGCAGGGCGGCCTTCGTGGCCTTGGCCGCTTTGGCGTTGCTGGCTTGCGCCAGGCTGCGCAGGCCTACGGCCGAGCGCAGCTCGCGCAGGAAGGGGGTGGCCGCCTGGCGTGCGCGTTCGGCGCCTGCCAGCAGCGTCTGTTCGATGCGTGCGGGGTCGTTGATGAGCGCCTCGTACTGCTCACGCATCGGGGCAATTACTTGGTCCACCCGCTCGAGCAGCACCTGCTTGGCCTCGCTCCAGGCAATGCCATTGGCGTACTGTTGGCGCAGCGCAGCGGTTTCTTCCGGCGTGGCAAAGGCCTGGTAGATCTGGAACAGGGCCGAGCCTTCGGTGTCCTTGGCCTCACCCGGTGCGCGCGAATCGGTGACGATGCCGCCAATGAGCTTTTGCAACTGCGCCCGCGAGGAGAACAGTGGGATGGTGTTGTCGTAGCTCTTGCTCATCTTGCGGCCGTCCAGGCCGGGCAGGGTGGCCACGTTGTCGTCGATCACCGCTTCGGGCAGCACAAAGTGCTCACCATACAGGTGATTGAAGCTCGCGCCCATGTCGCGCGCCATCTCGATGTGCTGTACCTGGTCGCGCCCCACGGGCACCTTGTGCGCCTTGAACATCAAAATGTCTGCGGCCATCAGCACCGGGTACATGAACAGGCCTGCGGTCACGCCGTCGTCGCTTTCACGGCCCGCTTCGTGGTTCTTGTCCACGCTGGCCTTGTAGGCATGGGCGCGGTTGAGCAGGCCCTTGCCGGTCACACAGGTCAGCAGCCAGGTGAGTTCGGGGATTTCGGGTATGTCCGACTGGCGGTAGAACGTGACTTTTTTCGGGTCCAGGCCTGCAGCCAGCCAGCTGGCCGCAATCTCTAGCGTAGAGCGTTGGATGCGCACCGGGTCTTCACACTTGATGAGTGCGTGATAGTCGGCCAGGAAGTAAAAACTCTGCACGCCAGGGCGCAGGCTGGCCGCCACCGAGGGGCGGATGGAGCCGACGAAGTTGCCCAGGTGGGGCGTGCCCGTGGTGGTGATGCCGGTGAGAAAGCGCGTGGTGCTCATGGGAACGAAATCAGCAGACAAAGGAAAAAGTGGGGGGATTAGCGCAGCAGCGCTGTGAGCGGTGTGAGCAGCAGGTTGATGGCGCCATAGCCTAGCGCCATCAGCGGGCGCAGCCACAGGCTGCCGACGATGCCCGCAATCACCAGGCCCATCACGATGAAGAAACCCCAGGGCTCGATGCGCGAGACCATGTGGGCTTGCTTCCAGGGCAGCAGGCCGACCAAGATGCGACCGCCATCGAGCGGCGGCAGCGGGAACAGGTTAAAAGCCCACATCACCAGGTTGACCAATACCCCGGCACGCGCCATTTCCATGAAGAAGCGTTCATTCAAGCCCATGCCTACCAGTACCACCAGAAACACGGCCCACAGCACGGCCTGCACGAAGTTGGACGCCGGCCCTGCGAGCGCCACCCACACCATGTGCTGCTTGGGGTTGCGCAGGTTGCCAAAATTGACGGGCACGGGCTTGGCATAGCCGAACAGGAAGGCGCCCGAAGTGGCAAAGTACAGCAGCAGCGGCATCAAAATGGTGCCGACCGGGTCGATGTGCTTGAGCGGGTTGAGGGTGATGCGCCCCATCTGGTAGGCGGTGTTGTCGCCAAAATGGCGCGCCGCATAGCCATGGGCCGCCTCGTGCACGGTGATGGCAAACAGCACCGGCAGGGCGTAGATCAGAACGGTTTGGATGAGATTGGAGATGTCCACCCGCTGATTGTCTCAGACACGCAAGCGCTACCGTCCCGGTGGGGCGATCACAGCCCCAGCGCTTGCAGGCTGCCGCGCCCGGTGCGCACCACCTCGGGGTCGCCGCCGGTGCCCATGGGCGTGAGGTCAATTACCGTGGTGGGGGCCGAGGGGCAGGCGCCGGCGTCCACCACAGCAGCCAGAACTTGCTCAAACTTTTCGCGGATCTCTTGCGCATCGTTGAGGGGTTCGGTTTCGCCGGGGGCAATCAATGTGGTCGCCAGCAGCGGCGCGCCATGCAAGGCCAGCAGTTCTTGCAGCGCCTTGTGTTCGGGCACGCGCAGGCCGATGGTCTTGCGCGAAGGGTGGCTCACACGGCGGGGCACTTCCTTGGTCGCTTCCAGGATGAAGGTGTAGGCGCCCGGCGTGGCCAGCTTGAGCAGGCGGTACTGGCGGTTGTCCACGCGCGCATAGCTCGACAGTTCTGACAGGTCACGGCACAGCAGGGTGAGGTGGTGCTTGTCATCCACCTGGCGGATGCGGCGCAGCAGGTCGGCGGCGTTTTTGTCGTCCAGGTGGCACACCAAGGCATAGCTCGAATCCGTGGGTACGGCCACGATGCCGCCCTTTTGCAGCAACGCAGCCGCCTGCTTGAGCAAGCGCGGTTGGGGGTTTTCGGGATGAACTTCGAAATACTGGGCCATGGTGCAGGGGGTCAGGTGGCTGGTTGAATCCGCTCTGACAGCAAATCCCAGACGGGCTGGAGGGCGGCGGGCAGCGAGGGCAGCGTACCCAGGTCGGTATGGGATTCGTCGGGGCTGTGGAAATCGCTGCCGCGCGAAGCTGCCAGGCCGAATTCCTTCGCCATGGCGGCGTAGCTCAGGGCCTCGGCGGCTGAATGGCTGCCCGTGACCACCTCCACCGCCTGGCCTCCGTGCTGCTTGAATTCGGAGAACAGCGCGAACTCTTCGTTGGCGCTCAGGCGGTAGCGCGCTGGGTGGGCAATCACGGCCACGCCACCGGCCTCGGTGATCCAGCGCACGGCATCGCCCAGGCTGGCCCAGCGGTGCGGCACAAAGCCGGGCTTGCCTTCGATAAGGTATTTGCGGAACACCTCGTTGGTGTCCCGGCACACGCCCGCTTCCACCAGAAAGCGCGCAAAGTGGGTGCGTGAGATGAGTTCCGGGTTGCCTACGAAGTGTAGGGCGCCTTCATAGGCTCCGGCAATGCCTGCCTTCGCCAGTTGCTCCGCCATTTCGCGGGCACGTTCACCGCGTCCGCCGCGTGTGCGCTCCAGGCCTTGCACCAGAGGGATGTTGCTGGCATCAAAGCCCAGGCCGACGATGTGTACCGTGGTGTGGGCAAAAGTGACCGATATTTCTACGCCGGTGAGGTAGGCCATGCCTTGCGCCTGCGCGGCGGCGGCGGCCCGCTGCTGTCCGCCCACTTCGTCGTGGTCGGTCAGGGCCCACAGATCCACCCCGTTGGCCTTCGCCCGGGCCGCCAGCACCTCGGGCGTGAGGGTGCCGTCGGAGACAACGGAGTGGCAGTGCAGGTCGGGGTTGGTGTAGGTGGTCACTTTTTCATTCTACGGGTTTGTCCCGGTGGGAAGGGCGCGGTGGAGGGGAGATCCACGAGCGCCTTGGGGTCATGGCCTGCAATGTAAACGGATGTTTCGAGCGCCTTGTTTTGTGCGATATTCAGCGTGTCAATAGATTTTTCAGGCCCAAAAGCATGCAACTCGACAATATCAGCGTCTCCCGCAAGTTGTGGGGGGCATTTTTGGTACTGATGCTCGCCATGCTGGTGATCTCCGGAATCCAGCAGAACCGTGCCAACAGCTCCATGGCCAGCGCCATGGACGAAATCGTCGTGATCGAGGAGCGCATTGTCATGGCCGTGCGCTGGCGTGGAGGCACGGAGACCGCCGTCAACATGGTTCTGGGCGCTGCGGTGACCTCGGACTCCGTGCTGGCAGAGCAGTACAACGCCAAGGTCAAGGCCATCATTGGCGACATCACCAAGATCCAGGAAAAAATCGTGGCCGAGTCCACTGCGCCCGAGGAAAAAGCGGCTGTGGACGCCGTGCTCGCAGCGCGCAAGGCGGTGCTGGCGGCAACCGCTAAGACCTGGGATCTCAAGGGCGCAGGCGACGTAGTGGAAACACAGCGCTTTGCCGATGAGCAGTTTGCCCCGCTGATTACCTCTTATCTCAAGTCGCAGGATGACTTCGTTGCTGTGCTGCAAAAGCGCCGTGATGCGGTGCGTGCCGCAGTCAATGAGCGGCGTGTGTCGTATGCCGTCCAGGGCCTGGCGGCCTCCGCCGTGTTGATGGGCCTCTTTTTGTTGCTGGCCTGGAAGCTGGTGCATTCCATTACCGTGCCGCTGGGCCAGGCCGTGGAATTGGCCGATGCCATTGCCGCCGGAGATCTGACGCGCGACCTGCAGTCCACGCGCAAGGACGAACTGGGCCACATGCTGCGTTCGCTCTCGAGCATGGCAGAGCGGCTGCGCGGTGTGGTGGGCGAGGTGCGCGTCGGGGTCGATGCCGTTTCTTCCGCCTCGGTGGAGATTGCCAATGGCAACCATGACCTTTCGGCCCGCACGGAACAGACGGCTTCGAACCTGGAGCAGACGGCTGCCAGCATGGAGGAACTGACTGCCACCGTGACCCAGTCGGCCGACACGGCCCGCCAGGCCAACCAGCTGGCAGGCACGGCCGCCCAGGCCGCGGCACGCGGCGGCGAGGTGGTGGGCCAGGTGGTGTCCAGCATGCAGCACATCACCCATAGCTCGCGCAAGATTTCCGACATCATCGGCGTGATCGACGGCATCGCCTTCCAGACCAATATCCTGGCGCTGAATGCTGCTGTCGAGGCCGCCCGTGCGGGTGAGCAGGGCCGTGGTTTTGCCGTGGTGGCCAGCGAGGTGCGCAGCCTGGCGGGCCGCAGCGCCGAGGCCGCCAAGGAGATCAAGACGCTGATCAGCGCCTCGGTCGAGAATGTGGAGACGGGTTCCAGGCAAGTCGCCGAAGCCGGGCAGAGCATGGCCGAGATCGTAGCCAGCGTGCAGCGCGTGAGCGACCTGATTGGTGAGATCACAGCCTCTTCGACCGAGCAGCGTGACGGTATCGCGCAGGTCAACCAGGCCGTGACCCACCTTGACCAGATGACGCAGCAAAATGCCGCGTTGGTGGAAGAATCCACGGCTGCCGCCGCGTCCATGCGCGACCAGGCCCAGCACCTGGCGGATGTGATTGCGGTGTTCAACGTGGGCGCCATGCCCACCCGTGCGCCCGCTGCACCACGGCGTGCTGCGCCCCCTGCGCCTGCCGCGCGTGTGGCTGCCTCGCCCGCGCCCCGGCAGGTGGCTGCACCGGCGCGCACGGCCAAACCTGCGGTGGCAGGCCCCGCCAAAAAGGCGGCAGCGCCAGCCCCCCGGATTGCCGCAGCACCGCCGCCCGTGCGCAAGGCGGCGCAGGGTGGGGATGACGACTGGGAAAGCTTCTAAGACCTTGAATACGTTCTAGGACCTGGGCTTTTGCCGATGCCGGTGCGCAATGCATCGGCCTGGCCCCCAAAATACCGGAACCCGTGGGCGCACCGCCTTGTGAGTTCCGGTATTTTTTTGATAGCTGCTAGCGCTTACCCAGTAAGCGTTAGAGCCCAATTTTTCTTGAATTATTCGGTGTGCTGCCGTGGGTGCAGCTCAGAGCTGCGCGCCCTCGACCAGAAACTGCACCTTGCGCTCGCCCTTCCACTCGTTCACGTCGAGGCGGAAGGCCAGCAGCACGCGGCTGGGCAGGGGGTCGGTGTGGCCGAACCAGATGCCGTCCACCGGCGTGCCCTGGTGGCGCAGCTTGAGTGAGAGGTGGCGCTCGCCCACCAGGCGCTGGCTCAGCACCTCGACCTCTTCGCTGAACAGGGGCGGCGCAAAACCCTGGCCCCAGACTTCGCGGTGCAGCGTGTCCACGAGGTCGGTGCGGCAGTATTCGGGCGCCAGGGGCCCGTCGGTCTCGATGCGGCGCGTGAGGGTGGCGGCGTCCAGCCATTCGCGGGCCACTTGCGCCAGCGCCTGCTCAAAGACGTCGAACTGGTCCTCGGGCACGGTGCAGCCGGCCGCCATGGCATGGCCGCCAAAACGCAGCAGCACACCGGGGTGCCGCTTGGACACCAGGTCGAGCGCGTCGCGCAGGTGAAAACCGGGGATGGAGCGGCCCGATCCCTTGAGTTCGTGCGCCTTACCGGGCGCGCCGCTGGCGGCAAAAACGAAGGTGGGGCGGTGCAGCTTGTCTTTGATGCGGCTGGCCACGATGCCGACCACGCCTTCGTGAAAGTCGGGGTCGAACACGCTGATGGCCGGGGGCGGCTCCGCGCCTTCCTCGAACAGGTTTTCGGCCATCAGCTGGGCCTGGTCGCGCATGCCGGTTTCGATCTCGCGGCGTTCGCGGTTGATCGCGTCAAGCTGCTGCGCCAGTGCATCGGCACGGGCAGTGTCGTCGGTCAGCAGGCATTCGATGCCCAGCGTCATGTCGGCCAGGCGCCCCGCCGCGTTGATGCGGGGCCCCAGCGCAAAGCCAAAGTCGAAGGTAGTGGCCATGGCGGGCTGGCGCCCGGCCACGCGCAGCAGCGCTGCGATACCGGCGGGCATCTGGCCCGCACGGATGCGCTTGAGGCCCTGTGCCACCAGGCGGCGGTTGTTGGTGTCCAGGCGCACCACGTCGGCCACGGTGCCCAGGGCGACGAGCGGCAGCAGCGGGTCGAGCTTGGGCTGGTGGGCCGTATCAAAAACACCCCGCGCGCGCAGTTCGGAGCGCAGCGCCAGCAGCACATAAAACACCACGCCCACACCGGCCATGGACTTGCTCTCGAAGGTGCAGCCGGGCTGGTTGGGGTTGACGATGGCGTCGGCCTGCGGCAGTTGTTCGCCCGGTAGGTGGTGGTCGGTCACCAGCACCGTCAGGCCCAGCGCCTTGGCCTCGGCCACGCCTTCGCAACTGGCAATGCCGTTGTCCACGGTGATGAGCACGTCGGCGCCTTGCTCTTTGACGCGCCGGGCAATGGGGGGCGTCAGGCCGTAGCCATCGATCACGCGGTCGGGCACCAGGTAGTTCACATGGCGGGCGCCCAGCAGGCGCAGGCCGCGCACGGCCACGGCGCAGGCGGTGGCGCCGTCGCAATCGTAGTCGGCCACGATGCACAGGCGCTGGTCGCGGGCCACGGCATCGGCCAGCAAGCGGGCGGCAGCCTGCACGCCCTGCAGACCGGCCGGGGGCAGCAGGCGGGCCAGGCCATCGTCCAGCTCGTCGCGGTGGATCACGCCGCGTGCGGCGTACAGGCGGGCCAGCAGAGGGTGGATGCCTGCTTGCTCCAGCGCCCAGGCGGCACGGGGCGGGATTGCTCTAGCTATGATGTTCATAGCTGCTCGCGCACGTCTGCAAAGCGCTGGGGCCTAAAAAAACCTTGAATCCGTTGGCCCAGCGAGCGCGGTGCGGTGTGCCAGGCCAGCGCGCTGCGGTCGCCGCACAGCGTGAGCTGGGCCGCACCGCCGCGGGTGACATGGGCTTCGAGCCGGGCCAGGGCGCCTGTATCCAGCGCCTGCCAGGCGCTGGCCCAGGCGGCCCAGTCCTCGCGCAGGGCCGCCTCTTGCAATCCCGCCTCGACCACGGGGGCGGGGCCGGTGGGGGCCGGGGTGTGGTCCAGCCGCCCGGCGCCATGCAGCCAGAAAGCGTTGACGGGGCGCTGGCGCGCTGCCTCGCGCTCGTCGTTGAAGGCGTGGGTATAGAGCAGCATCTGCATCTCGCTGTGCAAACGGCGCAGCGGGTGGCTTTTGTGCGAGCCCGGCAGCCAGTGCGAGACATCGCGGCGCAGCACGCGCTCGGGCGAGGCCGTGGGCAGGTCGGCCAGCAGTTCGCCCTGCGCCAGCCAGCGGGTGGGTTGGTCATAGTGCAGGGTGATGCCGTCGCCCTCGAACCAGGGTGCCATGATGGCCAGCAGCGCGCGCGATGCTTCTTCGCTCAGCCCCAGCTCGGCCGGGTCGTCCAGCGTGACATGGTCGGTGCGCACCTGCCAGTGGCAGGGCGTGACAAAGGCCCAGGCACTGTCCACGGCTTCTTGCGCGCGGCCTTGCTGGTGCAGGTGCCACGCGGCCCAGGGGATGCGGCCCGCGCCGCCCGGCAGGCCCAGGGCCCGGGCCAGGGCGCGTTCGTGCGGGGCCGAGAGGGTTTCGTCGTCGCCCACATCGCCCTCCAGCGGCACCAGACGGGCGATGAGCCGGTCCAGGTGTGCAAGCTGCAACCCCTGCAAGGCCTGCTGGCTGCCGGGTGACGAGCAGGCGGCGTAGGGAATGAGCAAATGGAGAATGTCTGACATACCGGGTATTTTGCGGGATGCCACAATCGCCCACTCATGCAAATCCCTTACGAACTGGCCCTGGGCTGGCGCTACACGCGCGCCGGGCGCGCCACGCGGCGCAATGGCTTCATCTCCTTCATCTCGGGCGTGTCCATGCTGGGCATTGCGCTCGGTGTGGCGGCGCTGATCATCGTCTTGTCGGTGATGAACGGTTTTCAGAAAGAAGTGCGCGACCGCATGCTCAGCGTCGTCTCGCACATTGAAATTTTTGCGCCCGGTGGTGCGGCCATGGCCGACCCGAATCTCACCATGCAGGAAGCGCGGCGCAATCCGCAAGTGGTTGGCGCGGCACCATTCGTGTCTGCCCAGGCCCTGCTGGCGCGCGGCGAGGATATGAAGGGCGCGCTGGTGCGCGGTATCGATCCGGTGCTGGAACCCGAGGTCACTGACCTGGTGGCGGGCAGCCAGGGTGAAGTACTGCGCCAGTTGGTGCCGGGCGAGTTCCGCGTGGTGCTGGGCGGCGAGCTGGCGCGCATGCTGGGCGTGCGCACGGGCGATGTGGTCACGCTGATCGCCCCGGCGGGCCAGGTCACACCGGCCGGTGTGGTGCCGCGCATCAAGCAGATGGCGGTGGCCGGCACTTTTGATTCGGGCCACTACGAATACGATTCGACCCTGGTGTTGCTGCACCACGAGGATGCGCAGCGCATCTTTCGCCTCGAAGGCCCCACCGGCATCCGCCTGAAACTGCGTGACCTGCACCAGGCGCGCACCGTGGCGCAGGAGCTGGCCTCCAGCCTGAGTGGCGATCTGCTGATCCGCGACTGGACGCAGCAGAACCGCACCTGGTTTGCCGCCGTGCAGCTGGAAAAACGCATGATGTTCATCATCCTCACGCTCATCGTGGCGGTGGCGGCGTTCAACCTGGTCTCGACCCTGGTGATGACGGTGCAGGACAAGCGCGCCGACATCGCCATCCTGCGCACCCTGGGCGCCAGCCCGCGCAGCATCATGGGCATCTTCGTGGTGCAGGGCGCCATGGTCGGTGTCATCGGCACGCTGGCCGGGCTGTTGCTGGGCCTGTCCATCGCGGTCAACATCGACGTGATCGTGCCGGCCATCGAGCGCTTGCTCAGTGCCAGCTTCCTGCCCAAAGACATTTACCTCATCAGCCGTATGCCCAGCGACCCGCAACCCGCCGACATCGTGCCCATCGGCGTGATCTCGCTGGTGCTGTCTTTCGTGGCCACGCTCTACCCCAGCTGGCGCGCCAGCCGCGTCAATCCTGCCGAGGCATTGCGCTATGAATAATATAGCTAATAGCGTTTATCCAGTAAGCGCTGAAGACCAAAAAACCCCAAAAAATAAAGTGGTGCTGGCTGTGCGTGGCCTGACTAAGCGCTTCACCGAGGGACGCCTGGACGTGACCGTGCTGCAGGGCGTGGACCTGGACGTGCACGCGGGCGAGACGCTGGCCATTGTGGGCGCCTCGGGCTCGGGCAAGAGCACGCTTTTGCACCTGATGGGCGCGCTCGATGCGCCCACGTCGGGCAGCGTGCACCTGCATGGCCAGGACTTGGCACAGCGATCTGCAGCCGAACAGGGGCGGCTGCGCAACCAGTACCTGGGCTTTGTCTACCAGTTTCACCACCTGCTGCCCGAGTTCAGCGCGCTCGACAACGTCGCCATGCCGCTGCGCATCCGCCGCTTGCCCTACGCCGAATGCACGCGCCAGGCCGAAGCCATGCTGGCCCATGTGGGGCTGGCGGGCCGCGTGCAGCATCGCCCTGCCGAGCTCTCGGGCGGCGAGCGCCAGCGCGTGGCCATTGCGCGCGCCTTGGTCACCAAGCCCGCCTGCGTGCTGGCCGACGAACCCACCGGCAACCTCGACCGAACCACTGCCGAAGGCGTGTTCCAGCACATGCTGCAACTGGCGCGTGAGCAGGGCACGGCGTTTGTGATGGTGACGCACGACGAAACCCTGGCCGTGCGCTGCGACCGGCAATTGCGCCTGGTGGCGGGTCGGCTCGTGGCCGACGCAGCGGGCCAGTAGGCGGGAGGCTGGCGGTGCAAGCCTATTGGGTGCTGGGCATTGCCATCGTGGCCGAGGTGGTGGCCACCACCGCGCTCAAGGCCAGCGCCGGGTTCACGCGGCTGTGGCCGTCGTGCCTGGTCGTGCTCGGTTATGGCGTGGCTTTTTATTGCCTGGCCTTCACGCTCAAAACCATTCCCATGGGCGTTGCCTATGCCATCTGGTCGGGCCTGGGTATCGTGCTCATCACCCTGGCGGGATGGGTGCTGTACCACCAGAGCATCGACTGGGCGGGCGCGCTCGGGATGGCGCTTATCGTCGCGGGCGTGGCGGTGATCCAGTTGTTTTCCAAATCTACCGGCCATTGATCGGCGGGCGCGGCAGAGGGACCGACATGGCGATGGAGACGGTTTGTGGAGAAGCGCAACTGCAGGCGCGCATTGCGGGACCCGCGCTGCTGGTGTTGTTTGGCGGCGCCCACTGCGGCGTGTGCCAGGCGATACGGCCGCGCATTGAAAGCATGGTGGCGCAATCGTTTCCGCAGGTCGCCATGGCTTATGTCGATTGCGCGCAGGCGCCTGCGGTGTGCGCACAGCAGGGTGTTTTCAGCCTGCCGGTGTTGCGCTTCTATTTGGGCGGGCAACTGGCGCTGGAGCGTGGGCGCAGCTTCAGCCTGCAGGAGGTGGGGGCGGAGATGGAGCGGTTGTGGGGGTTGTTCTCTTCTTGAGCCTTTTAGGGGGTTTGGGGTTTTGCGGAGGGCGGAGGCCGGGATTCGCCCCGGCGGGCGACCTCCTTTCTTGTGCGCGACAAGAAAGGAGGCAAAGAAACGCGCCCCATAGCCTGCGGCCCCTGTGCGGGGCACACCTGCGCCGGGGTGCTTGCGGGGTGCGCCGTGGAACTCACTGCGCGCTACGCGCTCCGTTCGGACAACCACGGCGAGTCAGATCACGAAGCGGGTGTGTCCTGCGGCACACCCGCCACCCCGCAAGCACCCCGCCGCAGGCGCAGCCAGAAGGGGGGGGAAGCCCCCTACGGGCCATCGCTGCGCTCGGCCCGGCATGCGCGGCACGTAGCGCCTGCGCCCCCTGTGGCCGAGCGCAGCGATGGCCCGTGGGGATTTTGGGTCCCAACCCCTTCTGTATGCACCTGCGGCGCGCAGGGGATGGCGGATCAGGGCTCGCGATTGTTTGAGCGCCGCAGGCGCGAGTTCGAGCGAGACCCCGCCAGCACCAAGCACCGCAGGTTGCCCGCAGCGAAGCGCAGGGACGCAGACAGCAGGGTCGCCTTTCTTTGGAGTACTTTTCTTTGGCGAAGCAAAGAACAAGTACCTCGCCCGCCGGGGCGAGACCCGGCCTGCGCCCTCAGCAAAGCGCACAGTCACCACAAGGCCCTGTATGGGATCATCCCCCCCATGTCCCTCTGGATCGACACCCATTGCCACCTCGACGCCCCCGAGTTTGCGCATGACGCAGACGTTGTGCGTGCCCAGGCCCGCGCCGCAGGCGTGCAGCATCTCGTCCTCCCAGCCGTGCAGGTCGCACATGCCGAAGCCGTACGCAGGCTGGCCCACCGCCATGGCGACAGCTACGCCCTGGGCATCCACCCGCTCTACACCCTGCAGGCGGCGGATGACGACCTGGCGCGCCTGGCGCAGCGGCTGGATCAGCACCGCGACGACCCGCACCTTGTCGCCGTGGGCGAAATCGGCCTGGACTTCTTTGTGCCGGGGCTGGACGCAGAGCGACAAGCGTATTTCTACCGCCAGCAACTGCAACTGGCACGCCGTTTTGACCTGCCCGTAATCCTGCATGTACGCCGCTCGGCCGACCCGTTGCTCAAAGGCCTGCGCGAAGTGCCGGTGCAGGGCGGCATTGCGCACGCCTTCAACGGCAGCCTGCAGCAGGCGCGTGCCTTTATTGCGCTGGGCTTCAAACTGGGCTTTGGCGGCGCGTTGACCTACGAGCGTGCGCTGCAATTGCGCCGCCTGGCCACGGAACTGCCGGTCGAGGCGCTGGTGCTGGAGACCGATGCGCCTGACATGCCGCCGCACTGGCTCTACCGCACCGCTGCCGAGCGCGCCGCAGGCGCTGCGCAGGGCCGCAACACCCCCGCTGAGCTGCCGCGCATTGCCCAGGTGCTCGCTGATCTGCGCGGCATGGCACTGCACGACCTGGCGCGCCAGACGCACGCGAATGCGCTGCAGGCATTGCCCTGTCTGCAGAGGCGTACAAAAAAATAAGAGAAAATGCCATCTAACGCTCTACCATCAAGCGCAATTAGCTATTGAATTGATAGTAAATGTAACTTGCGCAAGCCTCCCCGAAAGCCGCACACCATGACCCACCCAGCGACACCCTTGCCAACGCCCCCAGGGCGGCTGGTGGGTTTGCCGCCGGTGGTGGGGTCGGGCACGGTGGTGCTGGTGCTGGGCAGCTTTCCCGGCGTGGCGTCGCTGCGGGCGCAGCAGTATTACGCGCACCCGCACAACCATTTTTGGCGCATTCTGCA
The DNA here is from genome assembly GCF_054783455.1 of Simplicispira piscis. Taxonomy (NCBI): domain Bacteria; kingdom Pseudomonadati; phylum Pseudomonadota; class Betaproteobacteria; order Burkholderiales; family Comamonadaceae; genus Simplicispira; species Simplicispira piscis. The sequence continues at coordinate 457,839 of NZ_BAAGQN010000015.1, read as the reverse complement.
GGCGCTGTGGCCGCAGCACCTATTGCCCGGGCCACAGGACTATGCGGCGCGCTGCGACTGGCTGCTGGCGCGTGGCCTGGGCTTATGGGATGTGTACGGCGCGTGCGAGCGCGAGGGTAGCCTCGACGCCCGCATCCGCAATGCCGAGGTGAATGACTTTGCCCTCCTGCGTATGCGCTGCACCCGGCTGGCTGCCATCGCACACAATGGCGGGGAAAGCTTTCGGCATGCACGCGCCACGGCGGCGTTGGGCGTGCCGGTGTGCAAGCTGCCCTCGACCAGCCCGGCCAACGCCTCGTGGAGCTTTGAGCGCAAACGCGCGGCGTGGGGCGAGGCCCTGGCCGCCCATGGAATCCTTTGAAGACAATTGAATGGCCCGCAAGAAAACCACCACCGACGAACTGCCCGAAGTCAGCGTCTCCGACGACGGCGAGGTGCGCCACCTGCACTTGGGAACACCCTGGATCCAGGGCTCCATGCGCATCGATGCACCTTTTGATCTGGAGCTGGAATACATCCAGCGCATGATGGCCTGGCTGCTGTTCATGGAGCCTGCCAGCGTGGGCAAACGCCACGCCATGCAACTGGGCCTGGGGGCCGGTGCCATCACCAAGTTCTGCCACAAGAAGCTGCGCATGTGCGCCACCGCCATCGAACTCAACCCGCAGGTGCTGGCCGTGTGCCGCGCCTGGTTCAAGCTGCCGCCCGACGGCCCCAAGCTGCGCGTGGTGCTGGCCGATGCGGCGCAGGAGATCCGCGATCCCATGTGGCTGGGCACGGTCGATGCGCTGGCTGTGGACCTGTACGACGACCAGGCCGCGGCCCCTGTGCTCGATACGCCCGACTTTTATGCCCATTGCCGCGACCTGCTGAGCGAGGATGGCTGCATGACAGTCAACCTGTTCGGCCGGTCGTCCAGCTTTGAGCAGAGCATCGAAAAAATGGCCACCGCCTTTGGCGAAGATGCGCTGTGGGCCTTCAAGCCCACGCGCGAGGGCAATACCGTGGTGCTGGCCCAGCGCACGGCCACGCGCTTCAAGCGCGGTGAACTGGCCGCGCGCTGTGAAGACCTGAACCAGCGCTGGGGCCTGCCCACCGCCAAGTGGGTGCGCGGCTTCAAGCCCCTGGCGGGTTAAGCGGTCGCGGCGATACTGCACCAAAGAGCACAGACATGACACACCATACCTCCCATGCGCCCATCCCACGGGCGTCCGGCCCGGCCCCCGTGGGGCCGCTGGACTGGCGCCGCATTGTCGATTGGCTGAGTACCGACGGCGTGATTGCCACCGAGGAGGCGCAGCGCACCATTGCACGCTGTTCGCAGGCCGAAAGCGCCCAGCACCCGCTGGTGCGCCTGGCCAACGTGGCCATGGTGCGCGAGCGGGACGGCAAGCCGCTGGACATCGAGATGCTGACCGAATTTTTGGCCCAGCGCTGCGATCTGCCCTACCTGCGCATCGACCCCCTCAAGGTGGATGTGGGCAAGGTGGCCGACACGATGAGCGCCACCTATGCCGAGCGCCACAAGGTGCTGCCGGTGCAGGTCACAGCCAAAGAGGTGGTGATCGCCACGGCCGAGCCCTTCATCACCGACTGGGTGGCCGAGGTCGAGCGCCAGGCGCGCCGCCCGGTGCGCCGCGTGGTGGCCAATCCGCTGGACATCCACCGCTTTACCGCCGAATTCTTTGCCTTGGCCAAATCGGTGCGCGTGGCACAAAAGGCGGGCGGCAACGCGGCCACCAGCAACTTCGAACAGCTGGTCGAACTGGGCAAGACCAACAAGCAGCTCGACGCCAACGACCAGGGCGTGGTCAAGGTGGTGGACTGGCTCTGGCAGTACGCCTTTGACCAGCGCGCCAGCGACATCCACCTCGAACCCCGGCGCGAGCAGGGCGTGATCCGTTTTCGCATCGACGGTGTGCTGCACCCGGTCTACCAGATGCCGCTCTCCGTGATGAGCGCCATGGTGGCGCGCGTCAAGCTCCTGGGCCGCATGGACGTGGTGGAAAAGCGCCGCCCGCAGGACGGCCGTATCAAGACGCGCAACCAGCGTGGCGACGAAGTCGAAATGCGCCTGGCCACACTGCCCACGGCTTTTGGCGAGAAGATGGTGATGCGGATTTTTGACCCCGACACGGCGGTCAAGGACCTCGACGCGCTGGGCTTTGCGCCGCACGACGCACAGCGCTGGGAAGAACTCATCAAGCGCCCCTACGGCATCATCCTGGTGACTGGGCCTACGGGTTCGGGCAAGACCACGACGCTGTATTCCACCCTCAAGCGCGTGGCCACCGAGGAGGTCAACGTCAGCACGGTGGAAGACCCGATCGAAATGATCGAGCCCAGTTTCAACCAGACGCAGGTGCAGCCGCAGCTCGATTTCAGTTTTGCCGAAGGCGTGCGCGCCCTCATGCGCCAGGACCCGGACATCATCATGGTGGGCGAAATCCGCGACCTGGAAACCGCCGAAATGGCCGTGCAGGCCGCGCTCACGGGCCACCTGGTGTTCAGCACCCTGCACACCAACGACGCGATCTCGGCCGTCACCCGTCTCATGGAACTGGGTATTCCGTCCTACCTCATCAATGCCACGCTGCTGGGCGTGCTGGCCCAGCGGCTGGTGCGCACGCTGTGCAAGGAGTGCAAGCAGCCCGACGAAGAGGCCTCGCAGGATGCGCTGGCCCAGGCGGTCAAGCCCTGGAAGCTCAGCGGGAGTTTCCATCCCTACAAGCCCGTGGGCTGCGTGGATTGCCGCATGACCGGGTTCCGTGGGCGCATGGGCCTGTATGAATTGCTCACCGTCACCGAGACGCTCAAGGCGGGCATCACCAAGGAGCCCTCGATGGACACCTTGCGCCGTCAGGCGGTCAAGGATGGCATGCGTCCCCTGCGCATGGCGGGCGCCCTGCGCGTGGCGCAGGGCATGACCACGCTGGAAGAAGTGGTCGCAGCCACCCCGCCTCCGCAGTAAAGACGCACACACACACCAAGGCCTTCCCCGGTACCCCACAGCGTTCATCGCTGTGATGGCCCCTCTCTTGCCACCAAAGGTTTTTCTTCGATGCTCTCCGCGCCCCCCCCTGCGCAGCACCCCCAGCGGGCGCAGCTGCACAACGAGGTTCACGCCCGCCCGCCCGAGGCCATCAGCGCCCCCGTAGCCAGCACGCACATCGTGATGCTGGCCGACGCGGCCGGGCGTGAAGCCAGCCGCGCCCATGTGGCCGCGCTGCTGCGCAACCACCACCAGGCCCTGCCCGATGGGCAGACCACGCACCTGCGCGTGGACCTGGGGGCCTACCGCCTGCGCTGGGAGATGCACACCGAGTTTGTCAGCTGGACATTTACCGTGCCGCTGCAGACCGAGGGCTTTGGTGAGCGCGAGCCCGTGGGCGCCTTGAGCGCCGTGCCGCGCGACTGGCTGGCGCAACTGCCGGGCCAGTGCCTGTGCAGCCTGAACCTGTGGGTGCTGCCCACCAAGGAGTTCGGTTCGGGTTCGCTGGTGCGCCATGTGTTGAATGAGGACACCCTGGTGGCCTCCACCGTGGCCGACGGCCATGGTGAGGTGTATACCGACTTCGCCATCCACGCCGATGGCCATTCGCGCATGGTGCTGCTGACCGGCGGCATGACGCCCCGGCGCCTGGGCCGCCTGGTGCAGCGCCTGCAGGAGATCGAAACCTACCGCATGGCCGCGCTGCTGGGCCTGCCTGCCGCACGCGAGGCGACCGCCTTGTTGGCCAGTGCCGAGCGTGAACTGGCCGAACTGGCCGATGCCATCCGCACCGCCAACCGCCATGCCGAGCCCGCATTGCTTGACCGGCTGACCCGCCTGGCCGGGCAGGTGGAAAGCGCCTACGCAGCCACGCATTCGCGGTTTTCGGCCAGCAGTGCGTATTTCGAGTTGGTGGACCGGCGCATCCAGGACATTTACGAATCGCGCCTGGCCGGCATGCAGACCATTGGCGAATTCATGCACCGGCGCCTGACCCCCGCGCGCAGCACCTGCGAATGGGCTGCACGGCGGCAAGAAGCGCTCTCGCGGCGCGTCTCGCGCATCAGCAACCTGCTGCGCACGCGCGTCGAGATCGAGCAGCAGCAAAGCAGCCAGCAGCTCCTGGCCAGCATGAACCAGCGCCAGGACATGCAGCTCAAGCTGCAGTCCACGGTGGAGGGCCTGTCGGTGGCTGCCATCACCTATTACATCGTTGGCCTGGTGAGCTACCTGGCCAAGGGGGCGCAGCCGGTCGGTTGGCCCCTCTCGCCCGAGACCACGGCGGCCATTGCCATTCCTGTGGTGGGGCTGACCGTGTGGTGGTCGCTGCGGCGCCTCCATCACAAAATGTTCAAGCACTGAAATGAAACACCCCCCCTGTGTCGCTGCGCTCCTTCCCCCCACTCTCGCATCGCTGTGCGATGCGAGAGTGGGGGGATGCCACCGGTGCGGCGGGGCGGCCCTTGCACGGTGGCCCTGGCTTGGGCCGCGCCAGTTTCATCGGTGAGGGGTGGCGTCTAGCGCGACGGATCACTGAGATTTTTTCAACCTTCAATTCCTATGCCCCGCATCCAGTTCCAGCTGCCAGAGCAGTTCACGTTTTCCACCGAAATCCAGATCTACATCAGCCATGTCAACCAGGGCGGGCATCTGGACAATGCGCAGTTGCTCACGCTGGTGTCCGAAGCCCGCGTGCGCTTCTTCCAGGCCCTGGGCTATCGCGAAGCCGGTGTCGAGGGGCTGTCCATCGTGGTTGGAGACATCGTGGCCCAGTACAAGTCCGAGGGCTTCCATGGCGAGACCATGCGCGTGGAAATGCTGCCCACGGATTTCAACCGCTATGGCTTCGATATCGTTTTTCGCATGACCGAAAAGAATGCGGGCCGCGAAGTAGCGCGCGGCAAACTGGGTGTGGTGTTCGTGCACCCGCAAGACAAAAAGGTCGCCCCCGTGCCTGAGCGTTTTATGGAGCGGATTGCCGCCCTCTGAACGGGAGCCGCCATGCGCTTCGACTACCAACCGTCCTACCCCAGCGCGCGCCTGCCGCTGTTTGCGCGCAATGTGGTGGCCACCTCGCATCCGCTGGCGGTGCAGGCGGGGCTGCGCATGTTGTGGCAAGGGGGCAATGCCGTGGATGCCGCCGTGGCCGCCGCCGCCGCCATGGCCGTGTGCGAGCCGGTGAGCAATGGCCTGGGGGGCGATGCCTTTTGCATCCTCTGGGACGGCCAGGCCTTGCACGGACTCAACGCCTCGGGGCGCGCGCCGCAGGCCTGGACGCCGGACTACTTCCACCGCAAATACGGCACGGCGGCCCGCACGCCGCCCCGCCGGGGGATGGATTCAATCACCGTGCCGGGCGCGGTCAGTGCCTGGGTGGCACTGAGTGAACGCTTTGGCAAGCTGCCGTTTGCCGACCTGATGGCACCCGCGACCGAGATCGCCGAGCGCGGCTACGCTGTGCCCGTGGTGGTGCAGGGCAAATGGGCGGCCGCCGTGCCCGAGCTGCAGGCGCAGCCCGGTTTCGCCCAGCACTTCATGCCCTGGGGGCGGGCGCCGCAGGTGGGCGAGCTGTTCCGCTTCCCGGCGGCAGCGCGCGCGCTGCGCGCCATTGGCGCTACGCGGGGCGAGGCGTTCTACACCGGCGCAATCGCCCAGGCCCTGGCGCGGTTTTCTGCGCAGCATGGCGGCGCCCTGACGCTGGCCGATCTGGCGGCGCACCGGGCGGAGTGGGTTGCGCCCCTTGCGCAGGCTTACCGGGGCTACGACGTGCATGAAATCCCGCCCAGCGGGCAGGGCCTGGCCGCGCTGATGGCGCTGGGCATGCTGGAGCATTTCGACCTGGCCCGCCTGCCCGTGGATGGCGCGGCCGCGCAGCACCTGCAGATCGAAGCCATGAAGCTGGCCTTTGCCGATGTCTACCGCTACGTGGCCGATCCATCGTCGATGGAGGTGACGGCCGCGCAAATGCTCGATGGCAGCTACCTGGCCACCCGTGCCAAACTCATCGACATGCAACGCGCACAGGACTTTGGCGCCGGCAAGCCTGCCGGGGGCGGCACCATCTACCTCACCACGGCCGACGAGAACGGCATGATGGTCAGCTTCATCCAGAGCAACTACCAGGGCTTTGGATCGGGCTGCGTGGAGCCTGAGTTCGGCATCAGCCTGCAGAACCGGGGCTTTGGTTTCAGCACCGACCCGCGCGGCGCCAACCCGGCCAACCGGGTGGCGCCGGGCAAGCGGCCGTTCCACACCATCATTCCCGGCTTTGTCACCCAGGGCGGCCAGCCAGTCATGGGCTTTGGTGTGATGGGCGCCAACATGCAGCCCCAGGGCCACGTGCAGACGCTGGTGCGCATGCTCGACCATGGCCAGAACCCGCAGGCCGCATGCGATGCGCCGCGCTGGCGCTACAACCAGGGGCTGTCGGTGCATGCCGAGGCCACTTTGCCTGCAGAGACCCTTCAGGGCCTTGCAGAACGCGGCCACCAGATGACGGTGCTGAATGACCCCTATGGTGAGTTTGGCGCAGGCCAGTTCATCTGGCGGCTGGGCGATCCCCACACCCAGGGCTACGTGGCCGCCAGCGACCCACGGCGCGACGGACAGGCGGCCGGGTTTTAGGTTCGATTTACAGAGATTTGAATAAAAAGTGCCTCTAACGCAATCGCAGCAAGCGCTGGTAGCTAGCAAAAAAAGAGCATCCGGTTTGGTGCTGGCCCTGTTGGGCGCCATTGCCTTCAGCGGCAAAGCCATCATCGTCAAGCTGGCCTACCGCTATGGGGTGGATGCCGTCACGCTACTGATGTACCGCATGCTGTTTGCCTTGCCCATTTTTGCGGCCATGGCCTGGTGGGCGAGCCGGGGCCAACCGCCGCTGGAACCCCGGGACCGCTGGGGCGTGCTGGGGCTGGGGTTTTCGGGCTACTACCTGGCCAGTTTTCTCGACTTTGCCGGGCTCGCCTACATCAGCGCCAGCCTGGAGCGGCTGATTCTTTACCTCAACCCCACCATCGTCCTGGTACTGGGCTGGGCCGTGTATGGGCGCGGCATCCGCTGGGGGCAGGCGCTGGGCATGCTCATCAGCTATTGCGGCGTGGTGCTGGTGTTTGGCCAGGAGGTGCACCTGCAGGGCACGCACACGGCCTGGGGCACGGCGCTGGTGCTGGGCAGCGCTGTCAGCTATGCCATCTACCTGGTCTACAGCGGCGAGATGGTCAAGCGCCTGGGTTCGCTGCGCCTGGTGGGGCTGGCCACCAGTGTGGCCTGTGTGCTGTGCCTGCTGCAGTTTGCCCTGCTGCGGCCGCTGTCGGCGGCGCTGGTGGCGCCTGAGGTGGTGTGGTTGTCGGTGCTCAACGCCCTGCTGTGTACCGCCGCGCCCGTACTCATGGTGATGATGGCCATCGAGCGCATTGGCGCCAGCGCAGCCTCTCAGGCCGGGATGGTCGGGCCCATGTCCACCATTTTGATGGGGGTGTGGCTGCTGGGCGAGCCCTTTACCCCCTGGGTGGCTGCGGGCACGGTGCTGGTGATCGCCGGGATTTTTGTCTTTACCCGCCCGGCGCGGGTACGGTAGCCACGGCTTACTTTTTGCGTGTACCGCCGCCCAGGCGCTGTGCCACCGTGACCGTCGGGGCGCCCGCAAAGCCATCGAGCCGCTGGCCCATGGCTTGTTCCAGCTGGTCCAGGCGCGTCTGTGCTGGGGGGTGGGTGGACAGGGCCAGGGTGAACATGGGGTTGTCCGGCGTGGCCGTGCGCAACTGCTGCAGCACCGCTACCAGGCCGAAGGGGTCGAACCCGGCACGGGCCGCCAGGGCGACGCCATTGCGGTCCGAGTCGAACTCATCGGTCTGGTCCAGGCCGCGGGAATACAGGTTGCGGCCCAGTGCCAGCAGCTGTGAGGCCACCAGGTTGCCCACGGCGTTGGTCTTGATTTGCGAGGCCACCAGTTGCGTCAGCAGCCCTGACTGGGCCGACTTGCGCATGGCGTGCAGGTGGTGCTTGGCCGTCACGTGGGTGATCTCGTGCGCCAGGATGCCGGCCAGCTCGGCCTCGTCGGCGCAGCGGTCGATCAGCCCCTTGGTCACGAACACATAGCCGCCAGGGGCGGCAAAGGCGTTGTAGCCGTTGTCGTTGAGCACGACGAAGGTCCAGGGCAGATGGGGCCGTTCGGACTGCAGGCTGATCCAGCGGCCGAGCTGGTTCACATAGCGCTGCAGCTGCATGTCGGGGTGCAGGGGCTTGCTGCCCAGCAGGACGGCGGCGAGCTGGCGGCCGATTTCGATTTCGCGGGGTTCGTCGATGTTGTCCACCGAGCCCGAGAGCAGGCTGATGAGGTCGTCGCCCTGGCCGCTGTTGCCCGCCGGGGTGCCGATCACAGCGCCCAGCAGACCCGCAGCACCGGAGCCCGAGCTGCCGGAGCCACCCAGCGAATTGAGCAGGTTCATCATGCCTTGGGCATGGACAGGGGCCGCTGCCAGGGCCAGGCAGGTGGCAGCCGCCGCGAGGCCGGTGCGAGAGAACAGGGTTTTGATACGCATGGTGTCTCTCTTCAATTGGGGCTCATGTTGTCCGGCGTGAACTGGCTGCCGCCCGCAGCAGGGCGGGGCGGCTCTGGCAGGGGTTCGACCCGCTGCGCGCGCAAGGCCGAAGCGCTGGCAAAGCGCTGGGCCTGCTCGGAGCTGACGCGCAATTTCTCGGCGTTCTTCACAGCCGCCGCGTTGGGCTGGGCGTTGGCAATGTCCTCGGCACCCAGACCGCGGATGCCCACGGTGGAGGTGGCCGTCGTGGTGCTGCCGCTGCCGCCAAACAGGCCGCCCAGGCTGCGCAGGCCGCTGGTGGCGCCGCCACTGGCGGGGGCTGCGCCCGCTTGCGCGCCCAGGTCGAACATGTGCACCCACCCGGCTGCGCCCTGTGGGGTGCGCACTTTTACCCATGAACCTTTGCGTTCGCCAGTGCGCGCAACGCTGCTGTCGGCCGCCAAGGCGCCCAGGCTGGCGGAGGTTGGTGCGGGGCCTTCGCGCAGATCCGTGGCGCGTTTGAGGATGGCGGCGTCTTGCTGGGCCAGCGCGGGCGCAGCCAGTAGCGCCAGCGCCAGGGCGGCAGCCAGGCTGCCGTGGTGCAACCAGGAGTTCATGGGCTTCTCCATATATTTATTTATGATGGGATCGCGCTGACGTTGTGCTGCAGCGAGTAGACGGGGATTGTTATGGATTTGGGCTTGGCGGGCAAATGGGCGCTGGTATGCGGCGCGAGCAAGGGTTTGGGGCTGGGCTGTGCCCAGGCGCTGGCCGCGGAAGGGGCGCACGTGGTCATCAATGCACGCCAGCCCGAGGCGCTGCAATCTTCTGCTATTGATTTGAGAGCTATTGGCGCACAGTGGGAAAGCGTTAACGGCCAAAAAGGCATTAAACCCCAGGTGCTGACGGTGGCTGCGGACATCACGACCCCCGAGGGGCGGGCGGCGGTGTTCAGCGTGCCCGGCGGGCCAGGACATGGTTTCGACATCGTGGTCACCAATGCCGGCGGGCCGCCGCCCGGCGATTTTCGCGATTGGGACCGCGAAGCCTGGATCAAGGCCGTGGACGCCAATATGCTGACGCCCATCGAGCTGATCCGTGCCACGGTCGATGGCATGGCCGAGCGCGGTTTTGGCCGCATCGTGAACATCACGTCCAGCGCGGTGAAGGCGCCCATCGACATTCTGGGCCTGTCTAATGGTGCGCGCAGCGGCCTTACGGGTTTTGTGGCCGGGGTGGCTCGCAGCAGCATTGCCGCCCGGGGGGTCACCATCAACAACCTGTTGCCCGGCAAGTTCGATACCGATCGCCTGACCGCCACCCTGGGCGGTGCTGCGGCGCGCAGCGGGCGTACGCTGGAAGAGGTGCGCTCGGCGCACCAGGCCAGCATTCCGGCGGGTCGCTTTGGCTCAGCCCGGGAGTTCGGCGCACTCTGCGCTTTTCTGTGCAGCGTGCATGCCGGGTATGTCACTGGACAAAACCTGCTGGCCGACGGGGGCGCCTACCCTGGAGCGTTTTGAGTACGATTTTCCAAGGGTAAACCCTGGGTTTGGTTTTTGTAGGGAGTGGCACGACCCGCCAGTCGTCGCACACAATCAGATCAATCTATTTCCGAGGGGGTTTTGTATCGCCATGCACTGTTCACCGCGTTCTCTCCGAACCAGGTTGCTTGCGCGCGTCTGGGCGGTGGTGTGCGCGTGCAGTGCCTTGGCCTTGGGTTGTGCGCCCGCGCAGGCCCAGGAAGGCACTGCCGTGCGCCACCTTCGTGTCGTGGGCGGGTTGGCCGACATTAACCAGTACACCCATTGGGAGGAGCCTTTTTGGAACCGCGAGCTGGCCAAACTCAGCCGGGGTCGCTTCAGTGCCGCGATCGTGCCGTTTGACCGTGCGGGTGTGCCGGGCGATGAAATGCTGTCGTTTTTGCAGCGCGGCGTAGTGCCGTTTGGTACCGTGCTGCTCAGCGCCCTCACGGCCGTGGCCCCGGAATACACGGCGCCTGATTTGGCGGGGCTGAACCCGGACATGGCCAGCCTCAAGGCCAGCGTTGCGGCTTTTCGCCCCGTGCTGACAAAGAAACTGCGCGAGACGCACGGCGTGGAATTGCTCGCCATGTATGTCTATCCCGCGCAGGTCGTTTTCTGCCGCAAGCCCGTGGCTGCGCTGGTGGATCTGGCGGGCCGGCGGGTCCGCGTGTCGTCGGCCGGGCAGGCTGATTTTGTCGAAGCCCTGGGCGCCGCGCCGGTGCACATGGCGTTTGCGCGCATCGTGCCGGGCGTCGAGTCAGGCAGTGTTGATTGCGCCATTACGGGCACCATGTCGGGCAACACCATGGGCCTGCATGCGGTGACCAGCCATCTCTACGCCATGCCACTGACCTGGGGCTTGGCCCTGTTCGGCGCCAACAAGGCCGCTTGGGATGCCCTGCCTGCAGATTTGCGCGCCTTGCTGCGCCAAGAGCTGCCCCGGCTGGAATCCTCCATCTGGGCGGAGTCCGAACGCGATACCGCCCAGGGTCTGGCCTGCAACAGCGGGGCATCCGGGTGCACTGTGGGCCGCAAGGGGCGCATGCAGGTGGTGGTGCCCTCGGCCCAGGATGAGGCGCGGCGCCAGGAAATTTTCAAGACCACCGTGCTGCCCCGTTGGCTCCAGCGCTGCGGCCCGCAATGCGCCGACCTCTGGAATCAGACCATCGGCGCCGCACGCGGGCTGACCTTGCCGAAAGTGCCCTGATGGCGTGGACTTCCTCGCGGATCAAAATCACGGTTTGGGCGCTGGCTTCGCTTTTTCTGGTGGGATTGCTGTTCACGGCAGGCATGCTGGCCTGGACGACCCGGCAGACGGCATTGGAAAACCGTGTGGAACAGGTCACGCGCTTCGTGTCGGGTGCGGAGGCCGCCCTCAACAACAGCTTTCTCACGATTGATCTTTTGCTGTCGGGTTCGGACGACCTGCTCGGCCTGTCGGCCTCGATGGTGGACTGGGTCGATACCAGCGTATCCGGCAAGCTGCTGGACACGGTGACGCGGGGTAACCTGCTGGTCAGTCATACGGCGCTGCTGGACCGCGAAGGCCGTGTGCTGGCGTCCTCCGACGCCGCAAGTGCACGCAATGCCGTGCAGCTGCCGCCCGATTTTTTGCAGGCGGCACTGTCGCCCTCGGCGCCCAGCCTGCTGGTCAGTGCGCCCACCGTGAGCTTCAACAGCACACAGGTCGTTCTGTACTTTGCCCGGCCCAGTGTCCTGGCCAACGGCCATCGGCTGGTGGTGGTGGCGCAGGTGCCGGTCGCCAAAATGGCACAGGTGCTGATGCAGGGTGCCGACAGTGCCGGGCTGGAGGTGGTGCTTGAGCGCAGCAATGGCAGCGTGCTGTTGTCTATTCCCGACTGGGGTGAGCAAGCGCTGTTGCGGCCGATTCAGCCCTTGAACACACCCGCTGAAAGCGCCACCTGGGGCGCTCCTGCGCGGCTGAGCGGCGTGCCTGCACTGGTGGTTTCGCGCCCGCTGCTCTACCAAAACCTGCGCCTCTCCGCGAGCCTGCCCGAGGAGGTTGCTCTGGAGGACTGGCGCGCAGAGCGCAATGCCATTGCTGTCGTCACGGCGGTGTTCTGCCTGATGGTGTTGCTGGCTGCAGGTGCGGCCGTCGCTTTCTTTCACAGCGTCACCATGGCGCGGCAGGCGATGGCCCATTCCAAGACCATGCTCGATCAGGCGCTGGAGTCGATGGTGAGCGGTTTTGTCCTGCTCGATCAGCGCGGCCGGGTGGTGCACTGGAATCGGCGTTTCGCCGAGATCTATCCTTGGCTGGCGGGTGTGATGGCGCCGCAGTTGCCATTTCGAAAGGTGCTGGAAAAAACCGTCAAATACCATCTGCCGCAGGCCGACGAGGCAAAGCAGCAGCAGTGGGTGGAGCAGCGCCTGGCACGCCAGCGTAGCGCTGCCGGGGGGCATGAGCAGACCACGCCCGATGGCCGCCATATTCAGATATTGGAGCGTTCCACCCCCGAGGGCGGGTTGGTCATCACCTACCACGATGTGACCGATCTGCGCCGTGCCACGGCTGAAATCGAGACCCTGGCCTTCTACGATCCGCTGACCGGCCTGCCCAACCGGCGGTTGTTGCTTGACCGCCTGGGCCAGGCGTCGGTGCTGGCGCAGCGCTCGGGCCAGCTGGGGGCGCTGCTGTTTCTTGATCTGGACCAGTTCAAGGCGCTCAATGACACGATGGGCCATGAAGTGGGTGACGAGCTTCTGATCCAGGTGGCGCAGCGCCTGCGCGCCTGCGTGCGCGTGGCCGACACGGTGGCCCGACTGGGTGGCGATGAGTTTGTGGTGATGCTCAACGACCTTTCCATCCGCACCGAAGAAGCCGCGCAGCTTGCCCAGCGTATCGGCGAGAAAATTCTGGCCAGCCTGTCCGAGTCCTACCAGCTGCAAGGACATGAACACCAGAGCCGTGCCAGCATTGGCGCCACGGTTTTTGGTGGCTCCCTGCAGACGGCGACGGAGCTGCTCAAGCAGGCCGATATCGCGATGTACCAGGTCAAGGCACGGCGCGGCAATGGCCTGTGTTTCTTCGACCCCCGGATGCAGGTGGCCATCAACGACCGTGCGCAACTGGAAGCCGACTTGCACGATGCCCTCGAAAAAAGGCAGTTTGCGGTGCATTACCAACCTCAATTCACGCTGGACGGGCGCATTGTGGGTGCTGAAGTGCTGCTGCGCTGGCACCATCCGCAGCGCGGCATGGTGCCGCCGGGGCAGTTCATCGCCGTGGCCGAGGAAAGCGACCTGATCCTGCACATTGGCCTGTGGGTGTTGCGTACGGCCTGCGCGCAGATGGCGGTGTGGCAGGACGTGCCGCAATGCGCTCACCTGCAGCTGTCTGTGAACGTGAGTGCCCGCCAGTTCAGACACCCTGATTTTGTTCGCCAGGTGGCCGATGCCCTGCAGGAAACAGGGGCCAAGGCGCACTTGCTGACGCTGGAGCTGACCGAATCACTGGTGCTGGACAACGTGGACGACGCCATCGAAAAGATGCACTTGTTGCGTACCAAGGGCGTGCGTTTTTCGGTGGACGATTTTGGTACCGGGTATTCGTCGCTGGCCTACCTGACTCGTTTGCCGCTGCACCAGCTCAAGATCGACCAATCTTTCGTGCGCAACCTGGGTACGCGGGAAACCGACGACGTCATCGTGCAAACCATCATCGGCATGGGACGCAACCTGGACCTGGAAGTGATCGCCGAAGGGGTGGAAACACAGGAGCAGAAGGACTTCCTGGCCCGGCAGGGCTGCGATCTCTACCAGGGCTATCTGCTGGGCAGGCCTGTGCCTCTGGACGCTTTCAACGCGCTGATACAAGCCTCAGCGGCGTGATGAGACCACGATACCGCCCACGATAAACGCAAAGGCGGCTGCGTGATACAGGCGCGGTGTCTCGCCCAGAAAGGCCACCGACATCAATGCGGCAAACAGCGGCGTGAGGTTGGAGAAGAAACCGGCCACTGCCGGCCCGGCGCGTTGTACGCCCACGCCCCAGCAGCGGTAGGCCACCACGGCCGGGCCGATGGCAATAAAGGCCAGTGCTGCCGCCAGCGGCCAGCCCCAGGTGATTTGCGTGTGGCCGGTCGCCCACTCGGCGCTGGCAAAAGCGCCCGACCAACCCAGGCCAAAAACCAGCTGTGCCATTAAAAAACCGGCCCAGTCGTTGCGCAGATTGGCGGGCTCGCTGGTGCGCACCAATAGCCAGCTGTAAAACGACCACGAAATGGTGGCCAGCAGCATGAACAGGTCGCCCGGCACCAGGCGCAGTGCCAGCAGCTGGCTCCATTCGCCGCGGCTGAGCACCAGCAGCACGCCGGCCATGGACAGGGCCGCGCCCGCCAGTTGGCGGCGCGTGACGGTAACGCCAAAAAACACCGCGCCGACCGCCAGCATCCATACCGGCATGCTGGAGCCCACCAGGGTGACGTTGATGGGCGTCGAAGTCTGCAAGGCCATGTACTGCAGTGCGTTGTACAGGCCAATACCCAGCAGCCCCAGCAGGGCATAGCGCCGCCAGTGCGCCCACACCGGGTGGTCCGGGCGCAGCACGCCATGGGCCAGCGGTAGCAGCAACGCAAAGGCCAGGGCCCAGCGCAAAAAGTTGAGTGTGATCGGCGAAACCAGGTCGTGCACCAGGCGGCCCACCACGGCATTGCCGGCCCACAGCAAAGGCGCAGTCACCAGCAGCGCCGCCGTGCCGGGCGTCAATTTGTGTGTCATACCGGGACTGTAACGGCGCACGCAGGGCAAGGCTTGCAGAAACATGGCACGATGGCGCCCACCTTTGCGTTTGCCTTGCAGGAGCCCCTTTTCTATGAGCCTCGCCGTCCAGATCCGCCAACATGGCGGCCCCGAAGAACTCCAGATCGTTGATGTGACCGTGGGGGAGCCCGGCCCGGGCGAGATCCGCATCCGCCACCACGCCGTGGGGTTGAATTTCATCGACGTGTACCACCGCACGGGCCTGTATCCGCTGTCCATGCCTGCCACGGTGGGCATGGAGGCCGCAGGCGTCGTTGAGGCGGTGGGCGCGGGTGTGACCCACCTGCAGGTGGGTGACCGCGCCGCCTACGCCAGCCAGCCGCCCGGCAGCTATTGCGAGGTGCGCGTGATGCCCGCCCAATGCGTGTGCAGGCTACCGGACGCGATCAGCTTCGAAACCGGCGCTGCCATGATGCTCAAGGGTCTCACGGCGCAGTACCTGCTGAAGAAGACGCTGCCCGTCCAGGGCCTGCAAGCCGGTGACTTTGTGCTGTTCCACGCGGCCGCCGGTGGGGTGGGCCTGATTGCCTGCCAGTGGGCCCGCGCCTTGGGCCTGCAGCTCATCGCCACCGCCGGTACCGATGCCAAGTGCCAGTTGGCGCTGGCCAATGGTGCGGCGCACGCCATCAATTACCACACCGAAGACTTTGCGGCGCGCGTCAAGGACATCACCGCAGGCCAGGGCGTGAAGGTGGTGTACGACTCGGTCGGCAAGGACACCTGGGACAAGTCGCTCGAATGTCTGCGCCCCTTTGGCCTCATGGCCAGCTTTGGTAACGCCTCGGGCCCGGTCGCGCCGTTCGCACCAGGCATGCTGGGCGCCAAGGGCTCGCTGTATGTCACGCGCCAGACCCTGTTCACCCATATCGCCACGCGCGAATCCACCCAGGCCATGGCGGACGAGCTGTTTGCCGTGGTGGCCAGCGGCCAGGTGAAGATCCACATCGACCAGCGCTACCCGCTTGCCCAGGTGCAGCAGGCGCACCGCGACCTGGAGGCACGCAAGACCACGGGCTCGACCATTCTCACTTTGTGAGTGGTGGTCTGGGCGCATGGGCGCCCACTTGTAAATTTTGATGAAATGATGCTCTATCGCTTTCTGGATAAGCGGTAGCAGCTATCAAAGAAATAGTATGAATCGCCGGGCTACGTGTCTGGCGCCGCCAACGCCTGGGCGGCCTCCCAGCCGCTGCGCACGGCGCCTTCCAGTGTGGCCGGGTAAGGGCCTGCGATGTAGTCGCCGCAGGCCTGCAGGCCGGGCGCAATGCAGGCGCCCGGGCGCTGCAGGCCGGGGGTGCAGGCAAAGGTGGCGCGTTTTTCCACCACGGTCTGCACCACCTGCAGGCCCGGCAGGCGCAGCTGTGCGTGGGCTTGCTGCAAGACCCGCTGTTCTGTCTGTGCGCGTTCGCCCTGGCTGTCGCTGGCCACAAAAGCCAGCAGACCGGACGGCCCCCCCAGCTGGCCCCGGTCGAAGACGAACTGCGCTGGATGCTCTGCGCTGCTGTGCAAAGCCAGCATGGGCTCGGGCAGCAGGCGGCCGTGGGCGTGCGGTGTGCCCTGGGCATATACGGTGCTGATCGCTCTGAACTGCAATGCCTGAGCGCTGGCGGCCCAGTCGCACAGCGGTACGGTCATGGAATAAGGGGCCGTCTGCGCGCTATGCGAGACCAGGCGTGCCGCTTCGGTGCTGGAGGTGGCGAGCACCACGGCATCGAAAGGGATGCCGTCCACAAGCCAGCCCTGACCGGGAGCCGGGGCCGTGAGGGCCTGCACGCGCTCGCCCGTGCGCACGATGGCACCCTGGCCGGTCAGCCAGGTGGTGGCGGCCCCGGGAAACAGCGTGCCCAGATCCACGCGCGGAAGCAACAAGTGAGAGCCACCGCGCCCGCTGAACAGGCTGTCTTGCAGCACGCGCAAAAACACCTGGCCGCTGGCCCTGGGGGCGGGGGTGTTCAGCGCGGCCACGCACAGCGGGTCGATGAAGCCGTCGAGCAGGCGTTGCGGTAGGTGGGCGCACAGGGAGGCCACCGTATCTTGCGGGCCGCAGACAAAGCCCGCGCGCTGCCAGCCATGGGCCGTGCGCAGCAGGGCGAGCCGGTCGTGCCAGGACCAGCCGCGTGCCCGGGCGATACCCAGCAAGGCGTCCCAGGGCGGGGCCAGGTCGGGCAACTGCAAGCCGCTGCCGTCGGGAAAACGCAGCACCAGGGGCAGGCGCAGCAAGGCAGCATCAATATCCACGCCTACCAGGCGCATCAGGCGCAGCGAGGTGGTGTAGGCGCCGATCAGGATGTGCTGGCCATTGTCCAGCACCAGGGGCGTGCCGTCTGCGCCGGGTGTGGTGAGCGCGCGCGCCCGTCCGCCCACCGTGCGTGCGGCCTCGAATACCGTGGTCTGGTGGCCCGCCTGGACGGTGGCAATGGCCGCCGCCAAGCCGGCCCAGCCGGCGCCAATGATGGCAACGTTCATGCGTGTTGTGGTGCCAATTACATGCGCCCCAGGGCCTGCATCTTCCAGGCCAGCCAGAACTTGCGCAGCGGCGTCAGGCTGATGCGCTGGTGCAGCACCTGGAAGTTGTCGTGCTCGATCTCGCGCAGCAGGGTGCGGTAGATGCTGGCCATCATCAGGCCCGGTTTTTGGGTGCGGCGATCGGTGTCGGGCAGCAGCGCCAGGGCTTCTTCGTACAACCCGTGCGCGCGCGCAGCCTGAAAGCGCATCAGCGCTGTAAAGCGTTCGGAATATTCGCGTTGGAGGATTTCGTGCGCCTTCACGCCAAACTGCTGCAGCTCGTTCACCGGCAGGTAGATGCGCCCGCGCATGGCGTCTTCGCCCACATCGCGCAGGATGTTGGTCAATTGCAACGCTTGCCCCAGGCGGTGTGCGTACTGCGTGGTGGCGGGGTCGGTCTGGCCAAAAATACGCGCCGCCACCTCGCCCACCACACCGGCGACCAGGTGGCAGTAGCGCTGCAGGCCCGGATAGTCGAGGTAGCGGGTCTGCTCCAGGTCCATCTGGCAGCCTTCGATGATGGCCATCAAGTGGCGCGGCTCGATCTCGTAGTGCGCGGTGTGTGGCATCAGTGCCTGCATCACCGGGTGCGTGGCTTGGCCCTTGAAGGCTTGCGCCACTTCACCTTGCCACCAGGCCAGTTTGTTGCGGGCCACACCGGGGTCGGTCACTTCATCGACCACGTCGTCCACTTCACGGCAGAATGCATAGAACGCTGTGATGGCTGCACGCCGGGGGCGAGGCAGGAACAGGAAGGCGTAATAGAAGCTGCTGCCTGAGGCGGCAGCCTTTTGCTGGACGTACTGTTCCGGATTCATGGGGCGCGATTGTCCCATGGCGGGCGGCTACCGATGTCGGCGCACTGCCGCCAGTGTCCGACTATTGTGCTCAGATGCGCATGAGATGGCTTGTGCGGGCGTTATGATGGTTCGCGCGTAACAAATTGAAAGAAAGCATGCTAAACAACCTTCGTATCACGCTGCGCTATGTCGTTATTCTGAGCGCATTCTGGCTCTCGGGCGCAGTCGTGATTGCGGTGAGTTACTGGGGTTTGTCATCTGCGCGCGACAGTCTCAAGACCGTGCATGAGCGCGCCATGATCCCCGCCCTGATGGCATCCGATTTGGTGGACCTGACCGTGCAGAACCGCCTCCAGGTGCTTCTGGCGTTCCAGCATGCCCCCGAGAGCCCGTTGGCATCCATCCACAACCACGAGCTGTCCATGCATCTGAATGCCATCGCGACCAACCGCGATCGCGTCAGCCAGATCATCAAGACCATCGAGTCGAGCATCACCGATCCCGAAGAAAAAACGGTGTTTGATGCCACACGGGCCAGTCGCATGGCCTGGGTGGCCGAGCTGGACGAGGCCACCAAGGCCATTCAGGCGGGCGATTTCCAGCCGACAGTGATGGCGCGATTCCTGAAGGCCGGGAGCGAGCACGGCGAAACCGTCATCAAATCCACCAAACAGTACCGCGATTTCCAGGTGGCCCGTGCCGATGCTGCCCTCAAGGCTGCACAACACCGCTATGAAATCGGTTTGATGGTGTTCGCCTTCGCCACGTTCGTGTTGGGGTTGCCTGCCTCGCTCATGGCATTGCTGCTGCTGGGACGCCTCGTTTCGGGTTTCCGCCAGGTCAATGCCGCAGCCACAGCTATTGCATCCAACAACCTCACGGTCAAGGTCGAGTCTTCGGGCAGTGACGAAATTGGCCTCATGCTCACGCAGATGGAAACCATGCGCAGCAACCTGCACCACATGATTGCCCAGGTGCACAGCGGCGCCGACACGATTGCCGGAGCATCCACCCAGGTCGCCGTGGGCACGCACGACCTGTCCGCGCGCACCGAGCAGCAAGCCAGCGCGCTGGAAGAAACGGCATCCGCTACCGAACAACTGTCGAGCACCGTGCAGCAAAACGCCGACAGTGCGGCCCAGGCGAGCCAGTTGGCGGCGACTGCCACCGGCGTGGCCGAGCGGGGCGGGGTGGTGGTGGCGCAAGTGGTGGACACCATGGAAGCCATCAATGCGTCGTCGCGCAAGATCGTGGACATCATTGCCGTGATTGATGGCATTGCCTTCCAGACCAACATCCTGGCGCTCAATGCCGCCGTTGAGGCCGCCCGCGCGGGCGAGCAGGGCCGGGGCTTTGCCGTGGTGGCCAGCGAGGTGCGCAGCTTGGCCGGGCGCAGCGCCGAAGCGGCCAAGGAGGTCAAAACCCTCATCAGCGATTCGGTGGACAAGGTGGGCGTGGGCAGCGAACAAGTTGCGCTGGCTGGGGCCACCATGCAGGAAATCGTGGCCGGTATCCAGCGCGTCGCCGACATCGTGGGCGAGATCGCCTCGTCCAGCCGCGAGCAGGCGATGGGCTTGGGGCAGATCAACCAGGCCGTGGCGCACCTGGACGGCGTGACGCAACAGAACGCTGCGCTGGTCGAGGAAACCTCGGCGGCATCCAGCGCCCTGCAGGAGCAGGCACGCCATCTGGCTGCGTTGGCAGCCACGTTCAGGCTGCAGTAAACACGATCGGGCCGCTTGCAGGCCCTACACTTGCCGCCCATGGACGTGCAAAACATGCTGGTGCTGGGCATCGAATCATCGTGTGACGAAACCGGCGTGGCGTTGGTGCGCACGCAGGGCAGCGGCGTGCCGGACTTGCTGGCGCACGCGCTGCACAGCCAGATCGACATGCACCAGGCCTATGGCGGCGTGGTGCCCGAGCTGGCCAGCCGTGACCATATCCGGCGTGTGTTGCCGCTGGCCGAAACGGTATTGGCCGAATCCGGTTGCCGCCTGTCCGAAGTGGATGTGGTGGCCTATACCCGTGGCCCTGGCTTGGCGGGGGCTCTGCTGGTAGGGGCGGGCGTGGCCTGTGCGCTGGGCTGCGCGCTGGACAAGCCCGTGCTGGGCGTGCACCACCTCGAAGGCCACTTGTTGTCACCTTTTCTGAGTGCCGATCCGCCGCAATTTCCCTTTGTGGCGCTGTTGGTTTCGGGTGGGCACACACAGCTCATGCGCGTGGAAGGCGTGGGCCGCTACGAGCTGCTGGGTGAAACCATTGACGATGCGGCGGGCGAGGCGTTCGACAAATCCGCCAAGCTCATGGGCCTGGGCTATCCCGGCGGCCCGGCGCTGTCGCGCCTGGCGGAGCAGGGCGACCCCACAGCCTTCAAGCTGCCGCGTCCCTTGCTGCACAGTGGCAACCTGGATTTTTCCTTTGCCGGACTGAAGACAGCGGTATTGACCCAGGCGCGCAAACTGGGCGATGAACTGGAAGTGCGCAAGGCCGATCTGGCCGCCAGCACGCAGGCCGCCATTGTGGATGTGCTGGTGAAAAAAACGCTGACCGCGCTGCAGGACAGCGGGCTCAAGCGCGTCGTGGTCGCAGGCGGCGTGGGTGCCAACCGCCTGTTGCGTGCGCAATTGGATGCCGCCTGCGCAGCACGGCATGTGCGCGTGCACTACCCTGAACTGCACTTGTGCACCGACAACGGCGCGATGATTGCCATGGCGGCCGCCATGCGCCTGCAGTCAGGCCAGCAGCAGGCCCGGTTCGACTATGCCTTCGACGTCAAGCCGCGCTGGCCCTTGAACGCCATCCAGGGCGCGTAAGCAGGCGCGGCCCAGGCCAGGAGCCACCGCGCCGCAGGCGATTCAGGGGGGTGTTACGTCTTTCTGACGCGCAGCAGCTCGTCCAGAATCAGGCAGGCCGCGCCCACGGTGATACCGGCATCGGCGATGTTGAATGCGGGAAAGTGCGAACCCGCCCAGTGGAAGTCCAAAAAATCCACCACGTAGCCGTGCATCAGCCGATCGACCACGTTGCCAATGGCACCGCCCAGGATGCTGGACAGCGCAAATGAGAACAGCTTTTGCCCCGGATGCTGGCGCAGTTGCCACAGGATGAACAGGGTTGCCGCCACCCCGATGCCGGTGAACAGCCAGCGCTGCCAGCCCCCCGCCGTGGACAGGAAGGAGAACGCTGCCCCGGTGTTGTGCACCCGCACGATGTTGAAGAAGCTGGTGATGAAGGTGGCATCACCGAGCTGGTAGTACCCCAGGATCAGTGTCTTGGTGAACTGGTCTGCGATCAGGATGAGCAGCGCCCAGGTCAGCCAGGGCCAGAGGCGCGCGCTCGGGCGGCCAGCCCACCCCGTGGAGCGGGCCATCAGGCGCACGCCCGGTGTTCACCGGCGCCATAGAGGTTGCTGGTGCAGCGCCCGCACAGGGTGGGGTGGGCGGCATCGTGGCCCACATCGCTGCGGTAGTGCCAGCAGCGCTCGCACTTGGCATCAGAACTGGCTGTAACGCTTATCTGAAGATCGCTGCCAGCTATCAATTGAATAGCGGATGTGATGAACACGAACTTCAGGTCATCCCCCAGGCTGGCGAGCAGGGCGTGGTCTTCAGGGCCTGCGGTGAGTTCCACGCAGGCCTGCAGCGACGAGCCCACCTGGCCGGCGGCGCGCAGCTGTTCGATTTCCTTGTTGACCAGGTCGCGGATCGTGCGGATGCGCCCCCATTTGGCAAGCATGCCTTCGTCGCTCGATGCCGAGACGCCGATGGCACCATAGGTTTCCAGGAAGATGGAGTCCGAATTGCCAAACAGCTTCCAGGCTTCTTCGGCGGTGAACGAAAGAAACGGTGCCATCCAGCGCAGCATGGCGTGGGTGATGTGCCACAGTGCAGTTTGGGCACTGCGGCGGGGCAGGCTTTTGGCCCCGGTGGTGTAGAGCCGGTCCTTGAGCACGTCGAGGTAGAAGCCGCCGAGGTCCTCGGAGCAGTACAGCTGTAGCTTGGCCACCACGGGGTGGAATTCATAGTCACGATAGTGCGCCAGTACCTCGGCCTGGAATTCGCCGGCGCGGGTCAGCGCATAGCGGTCAATTTCCAGCATCTGTTCGAAAGGCACGGCGTCCTGGGCGGGGTCGAAATCGCTCACGTTGGCGAGCAAAAAGCGCAGCGTGTTGCGGATGCGGCGGTAGGCATCCACCACCCGCGCCAGAATCTTCTCGTCACCCGCAATGTCGCCCGAATAGTCGCTCGCAGCCACCCACAGGCGAATGATCTCGGCGCCCAGCTTCTTGTTGATCTCCTGCGGGTCGATGCCGTTGCCCAGCGACTTGCTCATCTTGCGGCCCTGGCTGTCGACTGTGAAACCGTGGGTCAGCAGGCCGCGGTAGGGCGCGCGGCCTTCAAGCGCGCTGGCCAGCAGCAGCGAACTGTGGAACCAGCCGCGGTGCTGGTCGTGGCCTTCGAGGTAGAGGTCGGCTTCGGGGCCGCTGTCGTGGTGCACATTGGGATGCGTGCCGCGCAGCACATGGCTGAAGGTGGAGCCGGAGTCGAACCACACTTCCAGGATGTCGGTGCTCTTGGTGTAGTGCGGTGCGTCTTCGGCGCCCAGGATTTCTTCGGTCGTCACGCGGCTCCAGGCCTCGATGCCGCCCTTTTCGACGATGGCAGCGGCCTGGTCCAGGATTTCCATGGTGCGCGGGTGCAACTCGCCCGAGTCCTTGTGCAGGAAGAACGGGATGGGCACGCCCCAGCTGCGCTGGCGCGAGATGCACCAGTCAGGCCGTCCCGCAATCATGTCGCGCAGGCGGGCCTTGCCATTCTCAGGGTAGAAGCTGGTGTGCTCGATGGCTTCCAGGGCGGTCTGGCGCAGCGTTTTAGGGGCCTTGTCTTGGGTGAAGACGCCTTCGCCCTCGTCCATGCGCACAAACCACTGGGCTGCGGCGCGGTAGATCACCGGCGTCTTGTGGCGCCAGCAGTGCGGGTAGCTGTGCGTGATGTCCTTGGTGGCCATCAGGCGGCCGGCCACGCGCAGCGCATCGAGGATGACCGGCACCGCCTTCCAGATGTGCTGGCCGCCAAACAGCGGGAACTCGGCCGCATACGCGCCATTGCCTTGCACGGGGTTGAGAATGTCGTCCAGCGCCAAGCCATGGGCGCGGCAGGAGTTGAAGTCTTCCAGGCCGTAGGCGGGCGAAGAGTGCACGATACCGGTGCCGTCGTCGGCGGTGGCATAGTCGGCCAGGTAAACGGGCGAGAGGCGGCGGTAGCCCGCGTCCATGTCGTAGAGCGGGTGTTCGAATTCCAGTCCGCCCAGCTTTTCGCCCAGGGCCGTGGCGATCACCTGGCCGGTCAGGCCATAGCGTGCCAGGCAGTCTTCGACCAGCGTGGCAGCCAGCACGAGCAGGCCGCGCTCGGTGTCGACCAGCGCATAGGGCAGGGCCGGGTTGAGGTTGAGCGCCTGGTTGGCTGGAATAGTCCAGGCCGTGGTGGTCCAGATGACGATAAAGGCGTCTTTGGTCAGCTGCGGGATACCAAACGCGGCGGCCAGCCGGGCCGGATCATGGGCTTTGAAGGCCACGTCGAGGGTGGTGCTTTTCTTGTCTGCGTATTCAATCTCGAACTCGGCCAGCGAGCTACCGCAGTCAAAGCACCAGTACACGGGCTTGAGGCCGCGGTAAACGAAGCCCCGCTCGATCACGCGCTTGAACGCGCGGATCTCACCCGCCTCGTTGGCGAAGTTCATGGTTTTGTACGGGTTGTCCCATTCGCCCAGAACGCCCAGGCGCTGGAAGTCGAGCATTTGCTGCGCAATTTGCTCGGTGGCGTAGGCGCGGCTCTTGGCCTGCATGTCGTCGCGCGAGAGCTTGCGGCCGAATTTCTTCTCGATGGCGTTCTCGATCGGCAGGCCGTGGCAGTCCCAGCCCGGCACATACAGCGCGTCGTAACCTTCGAGCTGGCGCGCCTTGACAATCATGTCCTTGAGGATTTTGTTGACCGCATGGCCCATGTGGATCTGGCCATTGGCGTAGGGCGGTCCATCGTGCAGGATGAACTTGGGCTTGCCGTGGCGGGCATCGCGCAGCCTTTTGTACAGGCCCTTCTCGTCCCACTCCTGTACCCAGCCCGGCTCGCGCTTGGGCAGGTCGCCGCGCATGGGGAAGGGGGTGTCGGGCAGGTTCAGGGTGCTGCGGTAATCGGGGGGGCTGGCGTTGTTGGCGTCGGACATGGCGAATGGTTTTCGGGGAAGGCTCGACAAGCTCGGCCCGGGCGCTACAGCGTCCGGAAGGCGGTGGCAGGGGATGTTGGCGGTCTGCCTGCCTGAGCCTGTCGAAGGCGGCGGGCGGTGCCAACGCATCAAATTCGGTCGCGCGTGGTCTGGCGGCAGGTTTCAGCGTGGGCGGCAAACCAGGCGCGCGCATCGGCACAGTCCTTCGCAATGCCCTGGGTCAAGGCATCGAGGCTGTCGTACCTGAGCTCGTCGTGCAGTTTGTGCAGCAGTTCCACGCGGATGATTTTACCGTAGGCCCCTTCGGCGCCCAGATGCTGCGGCCATTCGAGGCAATGGGTTTCGAGCAGCACGCGGCCGCCGTTGACGTCCTGCGGGTCCAGCGAGGGGCGAATACCCAGGTTGGCCACGCCGGGCAGGGGGTGCTCGGCCAGGCCGTGCACTGTGACGGCAAAAATGCCGCTGGCGGCGGGTTTCCAGTGCGCAAAGCGCAGATTCAGGGTGCGAAAACCATCGCCCGCATCCAAGGCGCTGGCGCCCAATGCCCGCCCGAGCTTGCGCCCGTGCACCACATGGCCCGAGATGGCATAGGGGCGCCCGAGCAACTGCGCCGCGTCCTGCATGCGCCCGGCCGCCAGGGCTGCACGCACCTCGGAGCTGGAGACGCGCACGCCATGCACTTCATAGCTCATCATGCGCGCCACATCGAAGCCCTGGGCCTGGCCGGCCGTGTCCAGCATGGCGTAGTCGCCGGCACGTTGCCGGCCAAAGCGGAAGTCATCACCCACCAGTACATAGCGCGCGCCCAGGCCGTCCACCAATACTTCGCGGATGAAAGCCTGTGGCGACTGTGATGCCAGCCGGGCGTCAAACGGCAGCACCACCGTCTGCTGCACGCCGTAGCGGGCCAGTTCACTGAGTTTGTCGCGCAGAGTACCGATGCGCGCGGGCGCCAGCGCGGGCTTGTTCTGCACGGCTGCGAAGTAGTCGCGCGGATGGGGCTCGAAGGTGAGGGCGCAGCTGGGAATGCCACGCTGCGCCGCCTCTCCATTGAGCAGCGCCAGCATAGCCTGGTGGCCCCGGTGCACGCCGTCGAAATTGCCGATCGTCAGCGCGCAGGCAGGGGCAATTCCGGGATGGCGGAAGCCGCGAAAGATTTTCATGAAGCGTTATCTTTTTAATAGCACATTGCGCACGGCCATACAGCGCAAGACACTGATTTGACTTGAAAACAGCGTATATTGTGACGCAGCGGCCACGCCCTGCGTGACAGGTGCGTGGCTGCCTCATCCATTCCTTGCATGCAGTGTTGTTCGAGGAGGCGTGTTGTGAAAGTCTTGAAGTTGTCGTCCCAGGGCCTGCCCCAGTCCTGGATCTCGCTGGAACAGGCAGTCATCCATTACGCGGCGGGCGATGTGCGCTGGGAATCGGGCGGGGAGATTGCCGTTTTCCACGGCGGGCACAACGCAGTGACGGGACGGCAGTCGGTGATTGGCGTCAACAGCATCATCGGCACCCGTGGCGTACCGGGCGTCAACCCCTTTGACCTCAAACCCAGCCTCACCAACGGCAAGTTGTTTGCACGCGACCGCAACATTTGCGCCTATTGCGGCAATCGTTTTCACGAGGAAGACCTCACGCGCGAACACATCGTGCCCTTTGCACGAAATGGCCAAAATCACTGGATGAATGTAGTCACCGCGTGCCGCCCCTGCAATCACCGCAAAGGCCCGCGCACGCCGGAGCAGGCACACATGCCCCTGCTCTATACCCCCTACGAGCCCAGCCTGTGGGAAGACTTCATCCTGCGCAACCGGCGCATCCTGAGCGACCAGATGGAGTTTTTGGCCGCCCACTTGCCGCACTCGTCGCGGCTGCTCAACTAGAAAATGCCATCCATCAATGCTCTGCAGTTGAAAGCCACAGCCCCGGTGCTGCGTAGAGGCCGTAACTAAAAGATGCAGAGATGCCCTCCTTGATGCCCAATGGGAGCGCATCAAGGATATCTGCGATCTGGTCAGGCAGGACAGTCTGGAGCCACTGCAAAAGACAACCTGCTGTTCGTCGTGCAGTGCTCTACCGCTGCCGTGCAGGCAGCCCCTGGCGGGATCTGCCTGCCCGCTTTGGCGATTTTCGTGCCGTGCACACCCGCCACAGATGTCTTGCTTAAGGACACACCCGCGCAAACCATCCTTGCCGACAAGGCCTATGACGCCCAGGCCCGGCTGATCGAGCCGTTGTTGGACAAAGGCAAGGCAGTGGTCATTCCTTCGCGTGCGACGAACAAACAGCCGCGCGAATATGACCGTGACCTGTGCAAGGCACGCCATCTGATCGAGAACTTCTTCGCACGCTTGAAGCAGTACCGGGCCATTGCCACACGCTACGACAAGACTGCCCGCAACTTTCTGGGGGCCATCCATCTGGCGGCATCCATGGTGTGGTTGGCATGACCCCTGGCAACCTCGCTACACCCTCGAAATGGATTGATGACACGCCCTAGTGATCTGCCCCCGTGGCAAGCGGTATTTGTGCACGAAATGTCAAAGATTGTTGCAAATCGTGCGCGTGGGGTGATTTCGGCCAGCATGTGATCTACAGGTCTTGTTTAAGAGGAGAGATGGATGCATAACTTAAAAACGGGGCAGCCACGGCTGCTGAATGGCTTGGCGCGCAGATGTGCCAAAGCCTTGCGGGCTGGAGCCCTGGTGGTCGGGGGTGTTTTGCTCGCGGCGCCTATGGCGCATGCGGGTTTTGACAACGGCGGGTTCGAGACCGGCAATTTCAGTAACTGGACGCTTAATAGCTACACGAGAGCAGCGCTCCCCGCCTCTCCTCCTCCGACGGGCTCCGTAGCACCTATTACGCTCAATGCCCTAGGCTTGTCTGCCAAGACAGCAGGCAGCACACGGAGCGCTGTGCTCAGCGGCCCGACCGTGAATGTGCCCTGGACGAATGCGGGCACGCTGACCTATCCCCGGTGGGGCAACCACGCGGCCCGGCTTAACGACCGGGATGCGAATGCGGCCAGCTCCATCGAGCAGACCGCCAAGATGACAGTGGCCGATGTGGATCCCATCGACGGCAAGATCCACGTCCGCTTCGGCATGGCCCCGGTGCTGGCCGATGGCGGGCATTCGGGGGTGCAGCAACCCTACTTCTATGTGGAAGTGCGCAACGATACCAAGGGCACGGTGCTCTTCCAGACCTTCAACTACGCCAACCAGAGTGGCGTGCCGTGGCAAAAATCCGCGCCAGCCGGTGCAGGCTGGGGGGGGGCTGGTGTGGGTGACTACCGTTACACGGACTGGCAAGGTTTTGACATTGCCCCCGGCAATGGCCTGCTGGATGTGGGTGACGATGTCACGCTCATCGTCTATGCCGCCAATTGCTCTCCCGGCGCGGCCTACCACGAGGCCCGGGTCTATTTGGACGCGGTGGGTGCCTTCATGCCAGGCCTGTCGGTGGCGGCCACCGGGCCTTCGACCACCAAGCCCGGTGAGCAGATCACCTACACCTACAACTACACCAACAACAGCGGTGTGATCGCCCTGGGCTCCAAGGTGCGTGTGGCCGCGCCGATCACGGAAGACGGCAAACACACCACGTTCGTGACGGGTTCAATCCCGCCTTCGTGCTCCGGCCCCCATGCCGGAGCCGCACCTCGGGCGGACTACATCGAATGCGATGTCGGCACCCAGCCAGGTAGCATGCTGAACGATGGCCAGAGCGGCAGCTTCGATGTGAAGTTCACCGTGCCGGCGGATGCCGCCACCACGGGTCCCAACAACGTGGTCAACAACGGTGACTACGACATCCGCTCCAACACGACCAGCGCCTTTATCGGCCCGATGGTCAAGACGACCGTCCTGGGCGCAGGTGCGACCGTGGTGGATCTGGGCGTGACGGTCAGCAATGGCGGTGCGATTTCCTACCCGCCCAGTACCGCGCTGGCGATTCCAATCACGGTCACGGTGTCCAACTTCAGTGGAATCGATTCACTCAATTCGAAGGTCATTCAAACGCTGGCGGGTCTCACGGGTGTTACCTGGACTTGTGCTCCGGCGCCCGGTTCCACCACGGCCGCCTGTGGCAATCCGAGCGGCACGGGCCCGATCAATGACAACCCGGATCTGCCTGCGGGTGAGGGGGTGATTTACACCATCACCGGCACGACGGGTGCGGCGGCAACGCCGGTCAGCACTGCAGTCACGGTGACCCCACCTGTGGGCACCAGCGATTCCCAGTTGTCCAACAACACGGCAGGCCTGAACGCCCCCGTGGGCACCCAGCACAACGTGACGGCCAACGCAACCGGTGCGGGCGCGGGCCACATTCTGGCCGTGCCCAGCGGGTTGGTCTGCGGCGACGCCAGCACGGCCTGCTCCACTACGGGCACCACGAAGCCAGTGGCCGAAGGCGATGAAGTGCGCCTGACGCCCGTGGCCCACGCTGGCTCGATCTTCAAGGGCTGGACGGGTTGCACCAGTACCAGCGGCAACGTGTGCGTGATCACTGTGGGCACCACCGACGTGACGGCCACGGCCAATTTCGCCAAGGCCTACATCGTCACGCCTGCGGTTGATCCCGCCGGCGGTGGCTCCATCGGGCCCAATACTCCCCAGCAGGTGGAAGAGGGCGGCTCGAAGGTGTTCACCCTGAATCCCGATCCAGGCAAGTATCCCGTGATCAAGCCCCCCGCTGCGGGCACGGCATGTACCGGCACTCTGAGCGGTAACACCTACACGGTCAACCCCGTAACGGCGGACTGCGGCTTCACCGTGGAGTTTGTCACTGGCGTGACGCTGACCTCCTCGGTCACGGGCGGCAACGGCACGATTGGCCCCCTGGGAGCCACAGGCCCGCTGCCACCCGGCAATAACAGCACGGTCTACACCCTCACGCCCGTTGCCGGCTACACCCCCGTGGTGGGCGGTACCTGCTCCGGCACGCTCTCGGGCAACACCTACACGGTGACCAACGCCGCCAGCAATTGCACGGTGGTTGCTTCGTTCACCAACGACCCGGTCACGGTGACGTCCTCCGTCAATGGCGGCAACGGCAGCATCGATACTGTAGGAACAGTGAACTTGGCCCGGGGCGGTGCGCGCACCTATTCCTTTACGCCGGCGCCAGGATATTTACCGCTGGTCACCGGCAACTGCCCTGGCACGCTGGTGGGCAACACCTATACGGTGACGCCGGTGAACGCGAACTGTGCCTTCAACGTGACGTTTACCAACCAGACGGTGGACATCACCGGAACGGTGATCGGCGGAGGCGGCTCGATCACACCTTCTGGTACGACCACCGTGGCGCGTGGTGGTGGCTTGACTTATACGGCAACACCTGGTGCGGGCAATGTGGCTGTGTACGACGGTACCTGCCCCGGCATACGTACCGGCAACACCTTCAGCGTGACCAATGCGCAATCTAGTTGCGGCGTAAACGTGAGATTTGTTCCTGCTGCAGGAGCGATCACGGTAACGACGAATGTGCCTGGTGGCAACGGGACAGTGACCACGCCCGGGCAGAACAGCGCAGGAGAAACCGTGCTGGCCATTGGCGACACGCGCGTCTGGACGGTCACGCCCGCTGCGGGTTTTGTGCCGCGTCTCATCGCTGGGTCTACATGCGCGGGTACGCTGAGCCCCACGGCGCCCTACACCTACACAGTGAACGCTGCGGCCGCGAGCTGCGTAGCGAACTTTGCCTTCGTGGCGGCGGGGCCTGGTTCGGGTGGCGCGACCTCCATTCCCACCCTGAGCGAGTGGGGCCTGATCATCCTGTCGGCCCTGATGGCGCTGTTTGCCTTGGGCATGCGCCGCCGCCAGATGCCTTGAGGCGGCACTGAAAACGGCGGGCGTGGCACACGGCCCGCCCGCTACAACAAAGCCAGCGGCGCCGAGGTGCGCCGCTGGCTTTTTCTCCATAAAATCCGGTTGTAACGCCTATATATAAAGCGCCAACAGCTATCTTTTTTGAAATACTCACGGGGTACAAATGCAATACAGCCACTACGGCCTTGTGCTGTGTGCGGCGCTGATGGCCGCGCACAGCGCCGCGCAGGATGCACCGGTCGCCGCGCCTGCGGCCAGCAAGGCAGCCGCCGGTACGGCCACCCAGCGGGCCGCCCAGAAGTCTGCCCTGCCCGCGCGCAAGAGCGGCCTGTGGGAGGTGACACTGCGCAGCGGGGAACTGGCCCTGAAGCGCGCAGGCCAGGGCCCCCAAAGGGCGCAAACGGTGCAGCAATGCACCAGTGCCGAGGCGGAGCCCGTCATGCTGCTGTCCATCGTGCCCGGCCAGGAAAATTGCCGCAAGATTTCGTCCAAACGCCGCAGCAAGGGCGGGGGACACGACATTCGCACCGTGTGCTACGTGCACGACAACCGCGTGGAGATGCAGATGGAACTGACGGGCGACCTGCAGTCCGCCTACCAAGGGGTCTTCTCGGTGCAATACGCCCAGGCGCCCTTGAACAACACCGGCCGCACGGCTTTTGAAGGCCGCTGGCTGGGAGCCTGCAAGCCGGGCCAGCGCCCTGGCGACATGGTGCTGCCCAATGGCGTCACGGTGAATGTGGTGGACGACAAGAAACGCGCCGAAGGGCGTGGGCATGAGGGGCATAGCCACTGAGCCTTTGCCGCATGTGGTGGATTTTTAGAGCCAAAAAAGGCGCTAGCGCTTATTCAGTAAGCGCTGGCAGCTCTCTTTTTTGATTTTTTTGCGGTACGGACAGGCCAACCCGCACAACGGAAAAGCCCCGCAGGCACAACGCCTGCGGGGCTTTTTTAAATCCGGGTGGCGCGGCCCCGTTCAGGCAAACACCCCCGCCGTCTCCTGCATGCGGCTGGACACCTCACCCAGATGGTGCAAGGTGTCGCCAAACGTCATTTCCATCTGCGTGAGCTTTTTGAAGTAGTGGCTGCCGATGTACTCGTCGGTCACGCCAATGCCGCCGTGGAGTTGCACCATCTGCTGGCCCACGTAGCGCATGGATTGGCCCAGCTGCACCTTGGCGCGGGCCATGGCGGTGCGGCGTTCGCCTGCGGGGGCGGCGAGCTTGAGGCTGGCGTAATAGCTCATGGAGCGGGCCAGTTCGAGCTGCATTTTCATGTCAGCCACGCGGTGGCGCAGCGCCTGGAAGCTGGCGATGGTGACGCCGAACTGCTTGCGCTGGTTCATGTAGTCCACGGTGAGCGCCACGGCCTTGTCCATCACGCCCACGGCTTCGGCGCACAGCGCGGCGATGCCGGTGTCTACGGCCAGTTCCAGCGCGGCCAGGCCGTCTTTGGTAATGAGCGTGGCAGGGGCGTTCTCGAGCTGCACCTCGGCGGCGCGGCTGCCGTCCTGCGTGACGTAACCCTGGGCGCTGACGCCGCTGGCCGAGCGCTCGACCAGGAAGAGGGCGATGTGGCCGTCCAGTTGCGCAGGCACCAGGAAGGCGTCGGCCTGGTCGCCTGCGGGGACTATGCTTTTCGTAGCTGTCAGCGTATGCCCAGATTGCGTTATAGCCGCTTCTGCTTCACATTTTTCGAGCGTGTAGCGCGCCTTGCGCTCTTGCTGCGCCAAGACTACCAGCGCTTCGCCGCTGGCAATGCGCGGCAGCCAGGCAGCCTGCAGCTCGGCCGGTGCGTACTGCGTGAGTACGCTGCTCGCGATAAAGGCGTGCGCCAGGGGTTCGAGCACCATGCCGCGGCCCAGTTCTTCCATTACCACCATCACGTCGATGGGGCCCTGGCCCATCCCGTCTTGTGCCTCGGGCACGGTCAGTGCGGTCAAGCCCAGTTCAGCCAGTTCGCCATAGGCCGCGCGGTCAAAGCCACCGGCGGCCACGGTGCTGCGGCGGCGCTCGAAGGTGTAACCCTTGTCCACCCAGCGGCGCACCGCGTCGCGCAGGGATTGCTGGTCGTCAGAAAAATCAAAATCCATGTGTCTCTCCTTGTGCCGGTTGTGGCGCCGTGGCGCCATCTGTGTGCAACCAGCGAAGCTCTAGCTGGAACCCCCTCCCGGAGGGGGCACGGGGGAGCAGTCCTGTCGCGCAATGCGCGGACTGTTGTCGGCGTCAGCCGAGAACAGTCTGCGCAACGATGTTGCGTTGCACTTCATTGCTGCCGCCGTAAATGGTGGTCTTGCGCAGGTTGAAGTAGGTGGATGCCAGGGGCGCATTGGCCACTTCGCCGCCTGGGAAGTCGCCCTGCCAGCCCGCTTCCATGGCCTCTTCGATGAAGGGCAGGGCAAAGGGCCCGGCGGCCAGCATCATCAGTTCGGCGTAGCGCTGCTGGATTTCACTGCCCTTGATTTTGAGCAGGCCGGCGATGTCGAGCGAGTTCTTGCCGGACTTTTCAGCGGACAACACGCGCAGCACCAGCATCTCCAGCGCCACGATGTCCACTTCCAGCAGTGCGATCTGGTCGCGAAAGCGCTGGTCGTCCCACATGCCTTCGCGCTTGGCGATGCGCTTCAAGCGCTCAAGCTCACGCTTGCTGCGGTTCACGTCGGCGATGTTGGTGCGCTCGTGGCTGAGCAGGTGCTTGGCGTAGGTCCAGCCCTTGTTTTCTTCGCCAATGAGGTTCTCGGCGGGCACTTCGACATTGTCGAAGAACACTTCGTTGACCTCGCATTCGCCGTCGAGCAGCTTGATCGGGCGCACCGTGACGCCGGGCGACTTCATGTCCAGCAGCAAAAAGCTGATGCCGGTCTGCGGCTTGCCTTCCGTGCTGGTGCGCACCAGGTTGAACATCCAGTCGCCATGCTGGCCCAGCGTGGTCCAGGTCTTCTGGCCGTTGACGATGTATTTGTTGCCCACGCGCTCTGCGCGGGTCTTCACGCTGGCCAAGTCAGACCCCGAGCCCGGTTCGCTGTAGCCCTGGCTCCACCACACTTCGCCGCTGGCGATGCCGGGCAGGAAGCGTTTTTGCTGCTCTGCGTTGCCAAAGGCCATGATCACGGGGGCCACCATCACGGGGCCAAACGGGACGATGCGCGGCGCGCCCGCCAGAGCGCACTCTTCTTCAAACAGGTGCTTTTGCACGGCCGTCCAGCCGGGGCCACCGAATTCCTTAGGCCAGCCAAAGGCCAGCCAGCCCTTTTTGCCGAGAATTTTGGCCCAGTTCTGCATGTCGTCCCGCGTCAGGCGCAGGGCGTTGTGCACCTTGTGGGCAATTTCCGGGGGCAGATGGCTGCCAACCCAGGCGCGAACTTCTTCGCGGAAGGCTTGTTCTTCAGGGGTGAATGCGAGATCCATGCGGTGCGTCTCCTAGTGAGGTTGTATTTGTAGCACGGTCGTTCGTTTTTGATCTGTCCAAATGGAGACATCCCTCAGCGAGCGCCTTACTCCGTTGCCGCTTCGGGCGGCAGGCCCAGTTCGATGCACAAGCGCTGCACGGTGGCGCGCAGTGCGGCCACGTCGGCCTCCAGCGTGTCCACGCGCGCCTGCAGGCCGGGGGAGTTGCCTTCGGTGCCGCTGCCAAAGCTGGTGGCGTCCACGGGGCCGCACAGCAGGTGCGCCCAGCGCGGCTCGCGTGTCCCCGGGGCGCGGGGGAGCAGCACGACGAGCGGCCCACCTTTCTCGGCGCTGCGCTCCTGCAGTTCATCGAGGAAAGCCTCGACCGAGGAAATGTCGGCAAAGCGGTACCAGCGTTCGGCATTGATGCGCAACTCACCCGCCGTCTGCGGGCCGCGCAGCATCAACAGGCCCAGCAATACGGCCGATTGCTCGGGCACGCCCACGCCGCGCTGGAAGTTGTGCTCATAGCGCGTGGTGCGGCTGCCACTGGTTTCAAACACCAGCGACAGCAGCTTGAGCGCATCGAGCGCCTCCTGGGCCTGGGCGTCGCTCAGGTTCATCACCGGGTCGCGCGTGGTTTTCTGGTTGCAGCCCGTGACCACCGCGTTCAGCGAGAGCGGGTAGCTGTCGGGCACGGTGCGGGCTTTTTCCATCAGGGTGGCCAGCACGCGGGCTTCGATGGCGGTCAGGGGGCGGGAGGTGGGGTCAAAGGGCATGGTGGGGATAATGACGGCAAATGAAGAACATCGTGATTTTGATCTCCGGCAGCGGCTCCAACATGGCCACCATTGTGAAAACCGCGCAGCAAGAAAATTGGGCGCTGCGCCACGGCGCCCACGTAGCGGCAGTGCTGAGCAACAAGGCCGATGCCCAGGGGCTGGCAGTGGCCCGCGCGCAGAGTATTGCCACCGAGGTGCTGGACCACAAGCTGTTTGAGAGCCGCGAGGCCTTTGATGCCGCCCTGGCCGCGGCGATCGACCGCTACGAGCCCGCATTGGTGGTGTTGGCCGGTTTCATGCGCATTCTCTCGCCCGGCTTTGTGGCGCACTACGCCGGCCGCCTGGTCAACATCCATCCATCGCTCTTGCCGGCCTTCACCGGCCTGCACACCCACCAGCGCGCCATTGACGCGGGCTGCAAGTTTGCCGGTTGCACCGTGCACCAGGTCACGACGGAGCTGGACTTGGGTCCCATCGTGGACCAGGCCGTGGTGCCCGTGTTGCCGGGTGACACTGCAGACCTGCTGGCGGCGCGGGTGTTGACGCAGGAACATGTGATTTATCCGCGTGCGATTGCAAGTTTACTATCGAAAATGTAGCTGCTTGCGCTCTGCCATAAAGCGGTACAGCCTGTTTTTATACATTTTCAGGGCGATGGGACCCGTGGCACCGTTCGCCCTATCCACGGGGCCTCCTTGCGCACAGCGCGTCACCGTCGGCTGGACGGTGCTTTTTCATGGGTACGATGGCGGGCATTCAAGCGTCGCCAGAAGGGGCTACCAGTGGAACAGGCAGATTTCGTGCACATGGTGCGCATGAGCGAGCACGCCAGTGCCGAGAACAGCCGCGCCTACCGGCTCAGCGTGGGGGCTTTTGCCATGCTTGGATATGCCTGGGTGCTGGGCTGCATGGTACTGGGCGCGGGCCTGGTGGGCTGGGCGGGGCTGCAACTGCTGCAGGGGCGCTTGCGGTTCGGGCTGGTGTTGCTGCTACTGGCGGCGGGTGGGTTGTTCTGGATCAGCCTGCGCGCGCTCTGGATTCGGCTGGACGAACCTGACGGGGTGGAGATTACGGCGCTCGAAGCGCCAGCCCTGTTCGAGGCGCTGGAACGTATCCGCCGCAAGATCCGCGCGCCGATGATCCACCATGTGCGGCTGAACGATGAGTTCAACGCCAGCATCCAGCAGGTGCCGCGCTATGGCCTTCTCGGCGGGTCGGTCAACCACCTCACGATTGGCCTGCCGCTGCTCATGGCACTGAACCGGCCGCGCTTCCTGGCGATACTGGCGCACGAATATGGCCACCTGCGCGGTGACCACGGCCGGTTTGCAGCGTGGATCTACCGTTCACGCCTGGCCTGGATGCAGCTGCACCACGGCCTGGAGGACGCCACCAGTCCGGTCACCGCGGCCACACAGGCCTTTTTGCGGTGGTACTTTCCACGCTTTTCAGCCAAGACTTTTGCGCTGGCCCGCCAGGACGAATACGAAGCCGACCGCATTGCTGGGCGCATGATGGGGCGCGACGTGGCTGCCGCCGCATTGATCGAGATGGAAGTGCGTGGCGCGTGGATGCAGTCCGAGTTCTGGGCGCGCCACTGGAGCAAGGCGGCCGACAACCCCTTGCCGGTCGGCCCCTACCGTTCGCTGCGCCGTCGCCTGGCCCGCATGCCGGACCCCGCGTTTGCCAACGACACACTGCGCCAGGCGTTGCAGCGCCTCAGCGGGCTGGAAGATACCCACCCCGTCCTGCGCGACCGCATCGAGGCGCTGGATACGCCGCCCATCCTGCCTGACTGGTCGCACGGCAATGCGATGGAGCTTCTGGGCTCGGACGCCAAGCGCTGGGTGGCCCAATTCGACAAGCAATGGTGCCGCGACCACGCCAGCGAATGGAAACTGCACCACGCCTGGCTGGTGCAGGTGCGTGAGCGCGTGCAGGCGCTGGGTGCGGGCATGGCGCAAAACCAGGCCCAGGACCTGGTCGAATTGGCACGGCTCATGCGCCTGCTCGATCCGCGCGCCGTTGTGCGCCCGCTGTACGAGCAGGCTCTGGCACGCGACCCCCAGAACGCCGGTGCACTGCGCGGCCTGTTGCTGAGCCTGCCCGACACGGATCGCCAAGCTAAGCTGCAATGCCTGCAGAGCCTGTGGGACTGCGCGGGCGATGAGCGCTGGTGGACGGCCCGCACCGCACTGGCCGAGCTGGAAACTTCCCGGCCCGGCATGGAGCACGATGCTGCGGCTTACAAACAGTGGCGCAGACGCCTGGACCGTGCCCAGGAGATCGAGGATCGTATCTGGGAAGAATTGAGTAGCGAACCATTCTTCGGCCGTACCAAGCCCCATGATCTCAGCGCTTTTGAGCAGGCGGAACTCAAGGCGGGCTTGATGCAGTGCCTGCCGGTAGCGCAGGCCTGGCTGGTGAGCAAAAACCTGCGCGAGGCGCCTTTGCGCCGCGCCTACCTGCTGTGCGTGGAGTTGCCAGGCCTGGATGAAGAAGGCAGCTTTCACCTGTGCCGCCGCCTGGAGCGCCAGTTGAACCTGCCGGGGCCTGTGCTGGTGCTGTGGCCGGGGGAGTCGCCCACGGAGGCAGAAGTCCGGCGTTACGCGGGGACGCCCGTCTTTCAGCGTTAAGAACAGAGCTTCACGCTGAAACGAACAAACCGCCCGAAGGCGGTTTGTTCGTTTTGCTGGCAGCGCACCCGTTACAAACGGCGGGCGGCGGGGCCGCCCGGGCTGTTTGCCTGAAAGGTCAGGCGGCCAGTGCCAGGGTTTTCACCTTGGCGGACAGGCGGCTCTTATCGCGAGCGGCCTTGTTCTTGTGGAAGATGCCCTTGTCGGCAACGTTGTCCACCACGGATTGCATCTTGGCGAACAGTTCGACCGCCTTGGTCTTGTCGCCGGCCAAAATGGCCTTTTCGACATTCTTCACGGCGGTACGGTATTTGGAGCGCAGCGAGGTGTTCGCGGCGTTGAGTTTCGTGTCCTGGCGGACGCGCTTGCGGCCCGACGCCAGGCGCGGGTTCTTCTTCTTGGGTTTAGCAGATGCCATGATTGAGGTTCCTTGTGTCTGAGGATGATGCCAGCAAAGCCAAAGATTATAGCCCAGGGCATTTTTATCATGCTGTGCCGCCCTGGGGGATGGTTATAACGCAGTGACAGCTTTGTGGGCGCAGCGCATACACTTTGCGCCGTGACCCTGCTCAAATCTGCCTCCACCGTCTCCCTGCTCACTCTGGCTTCCCGTGTGACGGGGCTCATACGCGACCTTCTGATGGCCTCGGTGTTCGGGGCCAATGCGCTGACCGATGCATTCAACGTCGCCTTCCGGATTCCCAACCTCTTCCGCCGCCTGTTTGCGGAAGGGGCCTTCAGCCAGGCCTTTGTCCCGGTGCTGGCCACCACCAAGGCGCAGAACGGCGACGAGGTCACGCAGCGCCTGATCGCCAGCGTGGCCACCGTGCTTGCCTGGGTGCTGGTGTTGACCTGTCTGGTCGGTGTGCTGGGTGCGCCCTTGCTGGTGTGGGCCCTGGCCAGCGGCCTGCGGCAAAGCGCAGAAGCTTACGACGCAGCGGTGCTGATGACCCGCTGGATGTTCCCCTACATCGGTTTCATGTCGATGGTGGCCTTGTCGGCGGGCATCCTGAACACCTGGAAGCACTTTGCCGTGCCTGCGGCTTCGCCCGTGCTGCTCAACCTGTGCATGATCGGCGCGGCCTGGCTCCTGGCGCCCCGGTTCGAGGCCTGGGGGATCGAGCCCATTTTTGCCATGGCGGCCGGGGTGATGCTGGGGGGGGTGCTGCAACTGGCCGCGCAGGTGCCTGTGCTGCGCCGCCTGGGGCTGCTGCCGCGCATCGGCCTGAGCTGGGCCGCAATTCGCAGCGCCTGGGCCGAACCCGGCGTGCGCCGTGTGCTTCAGCTGATGGCTCCCATCCTGTTGGGTGTAGGGGTGGCGCAGATATCGCTGCTGATCAATACGCAGATTGCCTCGCACCTAGCGCCGGGCAGCGTGACCTGGTTGTTTTACGCTGACCGCCTGATGGAGTTTCCCACCGCGCTGCTGGGCGTGGCGCTGGGCGTGGTGCTCACGCCGCAACTTACGGCAGCCAGGGCGGCGGGCGATGCGCAGCAGTATTCGGCCATGCTCGACTGGGGGCTGCGCATCGTGGTGTTGCTGGCCGTGCCCTGTGCGGTAGCGCTGCTCACGTTCGCTGGCCCGCTCGTGGCCACACTGTTCCACCACGGCAAGCTGACGGACGGCGATGTGGGGCAGATTGCCGTGGCCTTGGCGGGTTACGGCGCAGGCTTGCTGGGGCTCGTCGCCATCAAGGTGCTGGCGCCTGGTTACTACGCCAGCCAAGATGTGCGTACCCCCGTCAAAATTGCCATCGCGGTGCTGGTGATCACGCAGTTGCTCAATCTGGCGTTGGTGCCGTTGATGGCACATGCCGGGCTGGCGCTGTCCATTGGTCTGGGCGCGCTGGTCAATGCCTTGTGGCTGCTGGTGGGTTTGCTGCGCCGCGGCAGCTTTCGCCCCAATCCGGGGTGGCGGCTGTATATGCTGCAGGTGTTGGCCGCGAGCGTCTTGATGGCCGTGTTTTTGTTGTGGGCGTCTGACCACTTTGACTGGCTGCAGATGCGTGCCCACAGCTTGCAGCGTGCCGGTTTATTGGCGCTGGTGGTGGTGGGTGCGGCAGGCTTGTATTTCGGCGTGCTGTGGGTGGCAGGCCTGAAGTTTCGTGCGCTGCTGCGGCGTTGAAGGATTTTTGTCATGCAACTCTCGTTCAGCATTCCCACGCCCCTTGAATACTTTGCTGCCCTGGTTCAGGGCGACAAGGGGTTTCCGCTGCTCGAAGCGGCTGCCAGCATTGCGCAGGACGAATACCCCGGCTTCGATGTGCAGCAGGTACTGGGTGAGATGGATGGGCTGCTGGCACGCCTGCAGCGCCGCCTGCCGGCCGATGCCCCGGCCCTCGAGCGCCTGCGGGCGCTGAACCAGTTTTTCTTTGTAGATATGGACTTTGGCGGCAACGTCAACGACTACTACGCCCCGGGCAATAGCTACCTGCACAAGGTGCTGCACACACGCCGTGGTATCCCCATCAGCCTGGGCGTCTTGTGGCTGGAGCTGGCCCAGGGCATTGGGCTGCATGTGCGGGGTGTGGCGTTTCCGGGGCACTTCATGGTCAAGGCGCTGCTGCCCGGTGGGCAGGTGCTGATCGATCCCTTCACCGGGCAATCGCTCTCGCGTGAGGAGCTGTCTGAGCGCCTCTTGCCTTTCCAGTCGGATTCCGGGAGTGCATCAACCGAGAATCCGCCGCTGGGTCTGTACCTGCAGGCGGCCCAGCCGCGGGAGATTGTGGCGCGCATGCTGCGCAACCTCAAAGAGGTGTACCGCGCCCAACAGGATGCGCCACGCCAGATTGCGGTGCTCAACCGCTTGGTCGTGCTGCTGCCCGATGCCTGGGACGAGCGGCGCGACCGAGGCCTGGTCCATGCCGAATGCGACCACACCGCACAGGCGCTGGACGACCTGGAGCACTACCTCGCACATGCCCAGGGACGGCCGGACATTGCCGCCATTGCCGAGCGGGTGAGATCGCTGCGAAAAAATATATAAAAAAAGCATCTAACGACCGTAAAACGGGCGTTAGATGCTCTATTTTTGATAGCTTGCGGCGATCAGGCGTTCGCGACCTTCACGCACAGTACCGGGCAGGGCACGGTCATCAGCAGCTCTTGGGCCACGCTGCCCAGAAGCAGCTTGCCCACGGCGGTGCGCTTGCGCAGGCCGATGATGAGAACGGAAATATCGCGTGTCTCGACCAGGTCGTTGATTTCCTCCACAGCATTCTTGCCGCGGACAAATTGCTTGAACTCGCCCTGGATGCCTTGAGCAGCAAGCTGTGCCTCGATCTGTTCGACTTCGAAGCCGGGCGCCAGGGAGGCGTCCTCTTGCTGGCCGCCAGGGCTGGCGTTCACGATCAGCACCGGTTCCTGGCGGCGCTTGGCGATTTCAATGCCCTTGTCCAGTGCGGCCCGGCCTTCGGGGCGGGGCACGTAAGCGACGAGGATGGTCATGTGCGGTGTCTCCTTGATTGGTTTGAATGGCGGACCGGCATGGCTTGTGGCGCATGCCGTGTCCGAAACAGCCCGTGCCGGGCCGTATTCAGAATGGTAGCAGCACGGCACCGTAGTTCACTACAAACCGGGGCGGCATCGTGCGATGAAGTGTCGCCGTAGTTGCTTTGCGTGCACGGTGCAGTGTGCAGTGTGCAGTGTGCAGTGTGCAGCGTTCAGATCAGCCGCGCTGCAATGAGCTCTTTTTTGAGGTAGGCGTAAAACAGCGGCGCCGCCACCAGCCCGGCCGGGCCAAAGACGGCCTCGGCCACGAACATCACGGAAAGCAGTTCCCACACCCCCATCTGCGTGCGGCTGCCCACCACCTTGGCGTTGATGACGTATTCAGCCTTGTGGATCAGGATCAGAAAGCCCAGACAGGCCGCCGCCGCCAGGGGCGACACAGACAACCCCACGATGGTGATGACGGTGTTGCACAAAAGGTTGCCCACGATGGGAACCAGCCCCGCCACAAAGGTCAGGGTGATGAGCGCCGGGGTGTAAGGGAGCTTGAGGCCCCAGTAGGGCAGCACCAGTAGCAGGAACAGCGCCGTCAGGAAGGTGTTGAATGCCGCAATCCAGAACTGGGCTGCCACGATCTGGCGGAACGCCTCGCCGAACAGGCGAACGCGCAGCACCAGTTCCTGTGCCAGCGGGCCGTGCAGGGTGCCCGGGGCGCGCACGGCGGCCAGGGTGCCGATCAGCAGGCCCACGTAGGCGTACAGGATGGCGCCCAGCCAAGCGCGCCCTGCCACGGCCAGCGCGCCGGCCTTGGCACCCAGGTAGTTGGCGATGGTGCGCTGGATGTCGGCCGCGCCCTCGGGCCACTGGATGGGGAAATCCGCGGGTAATTTCAGGCGCAGCTCACGCACGGTGACGGCCATATATTCCAAAAGCTCGCGGTACTGCTGCGGAGCCTCGACGATGTAGCCGCGCGAATGCGTCAGCCCCAGCACCAGCAGCGCCAGCGGTGCCAGCATGACCAGTGCGGCAGCCGCCACCTGCGCCTCGTGCGGCAGGGCGGTGGGTGCGGGCGCGCGCCGCAGGCGGGCCAGCCCGCGGGCGAAGGAGCGCGTTAACAGGAACCCCAGGCAGACGCACAGCAGCCCTGGCAGCAGGCCACGCCACATGACCAGGAGCAGCGCAGCAGCCATCAACAGGTAGCTGGCCACCACCACGCTGCGCGGCGCGCGGCTGGCACCTGGGGCGCCGGTGATGACCAAGGACGAACCAGGGGGCTGCGCCATGGAGCGCCGCCGCGTCAGGCCACCACCACGGCAGCGCCGCCGCCCAGCGGCGCGATGGTGCCAATGGTGTAAACCTGCTCCCCGGCCGCACGCAGCATGTCTGCGGTGGCCTCGGCGTGGGCGGCATCCACCACCACCACCATGCCAATGCCGTTGTTGAAGGTGCGGTTCATCTCGGTGTCGTCAATGCCAGCGGTGTGCTGCAGCCAGGCGAACAACTCGGTCTGCGGCCAGCTGCCTTTTTGCAGGTGGGCGGCGGTGCCTTCGGGCAGCACGCGCGGAATGTTCTCCAGCAGGCCGCCGCCGGTGATGTGGGCCAGGGCCTTGATGGGGTGTGCGGCGAGTGCGGCCAGCACGTTTTTCACGTACAGGCGTGTGGGCTCCATGATCGCTTGTTTGAAGGGCTTGCCGTCCAGTGTGGTGGGCAGCGTGCTGCCGGCGCGTTCGATGCACTTGCGCACGAGCGAGAAACCGTTGGAGTGCACGCCGCTCGATGCCAGGCCCAGCACCACGTCGCCGGGTCGCACGTTCTGGCCATTGAGGATCTTGGACTTTTCGACCGCACCAACGGCAAAACCGGCCAGATCGTATTCGCCTGTTGGGTACATGCCGGGCATTTCGGCGGTCTCGCCGCCGATCAGCGCGCAGCCACTCAGCTCGCAGCCTTTGGCGATGCCGCCGACCACGGCTGCGGCCGTGTCCACATCGAGTTTGCCGCAGGCAAAGTAGTCGAGGAAGAACAGCGGCTCGGCACCCTGCACCAGCACGTCGTTCACGCTCATGGCCACCAGGTCGATGCCGACGGTGTCGTGCATGTTCCACTCAAACGCCAGCTTGAGCTTGGTGCCCACACCGTCGGTGCCGGAGACGAGCACCGGCTCTTTGTAGCGTTTGGGCACCTCGAACAGGGCGCCAAACCCCCCAATACCGGCCAGCACGCCTTCGCGCATGGTCTTTTTGGCCAGGGGTTTGATGCGTTCGACCAGGGCGTCGCCCGCGACGATGTCAACGCCAGCGTCCTTGTAGGACAGGGGGGTGGAAGAGGGGACAGAAGTGCTCATGGCAAGGAAAGGCACGGGCCAGCGTGCGCGGCAGACTAAAATTTGCGCAGATTTTACGGGCAGCGCACCCTGTGCGGCCCAATCCCTCTTTTGTTGCCACCTGTTTTGCCCCTTTCATCCATGCTTTGCCACGTCTTTTCTTCCCGCACATGCCAACGTGGCTGCGGGCTGCCGCCATGAAGCAGCTGGCGCTGGATATCGGACTGGTGACGGGGCCCACGCTGGCCAATTTTTTCGCCGGCCCCAATGAGGCCGCGTTGCAGCACCTGCGCCTGTGGGCCGGAGCGGGCAGCAGCCAGACCACGCGGTCGCCTGTGCCCACTTACCTGTGGGGTGAGACGGGCAGCGGCAAGTCGCATCTGCTCAAGGCGGTGCGCGCTGCGCTGCGCGAGCAAGGGGCCAGTGTGGGCTGGTTTGAGCCCGCCCTGCATGAGCCGCCCGAATTCGACGAGCGCTGGTCCGCCGTGCTGCTGGACGATGTGCACCTGTATTCCACTGCGCAACAGGCCATGGCCTTCAACTGGTTCGTCAACGCCATCAGTCCGGGCAGCGGCACGCAGCGCTGGGTGCTGGCCGCGGGCAGCCTGCCGCCAGCCGATCTGCCGCTGCGCGACGACTTGCGCAGCCGCCTGGGCTGGGGCCATGTGTTCCAGCTGCATGCGTTGGACGAGGCGGCCCGCCGCGCAGTGCTGCGCCAGGAGGCCGATGCGCGCGGTATCTTCCTGGGCGATGAGATGATGGACTACATGCTCAGCCGCTTCTCGCGTGACCTGGGCAGCCTCATGCAGTTGCTGAACCAGCTTGACGCCTATGCACTGCAAACCCAGCGTGCCATCACCATCCCCTTGCTTAAGGCGATGCTGGAATCCGCATAGCCCGTGCTTATCACGTGTAGCCCCTCTTTTGCTTTCTTTCGACCCACCCATGACCCTTGATACACCGGCCACCGCGGCGCAGCGTCCCCGGCTGACCCTGTTCGACCTGGACCACACCCTGCTGCCGATCGACTCCGACTACGAGTGGGGCGAGTTCACCATTCGCATCGGCTGGAACGACCCGGTGGAGTTTGCGCGCCGCAACGACGAGTTCTACGCCCACTACCAGGCCGGCACGCTCGACGTGCACGACTATGTGCGTTTTGCCACCGAATCCGTGCGCCAGCGCGGGCCCGAGGCGGCTGCCACCGCCCACGCGCAGTTCATGCGCGAGGTGATTGCGCCCGCCATCCGGCCTGAGGCGCTGGCCTTGCTGCGCCAGCACCAGCAGGCGGGCGACAAGGTGCTCATCGTTACCGCCACCAACGAATTCGTCACCCGGCCCATTGCCCAGGCGCTGGGCGTGGAGGAACTGCTGTCCATGCAACTGGCGCGCGACGCCAGCGGCTGGTACACGGGCGAGATCGAGGGCACGCCCACCATGCGCGAAGGCAAGGTGCGGCGCATGGAACAATGGCTGGCTGAGCGGCAGCTCGCCTGGGAGGGCGTGGAGAGCACGTTCTACAGCGACTCCATGAACGATGTGCCGCTGCTCGAAAAAGTCGACCATCCCGTCGCCACCAACCCCGACCCACGCCTGCGCGCCCTGGCGCAAGAGCGCGGCTGGCGCATACTCGACCTGTTCACTCCACACCCATGATCAAGAAGTTCATCGACAAACTGCTGGGCAAATCGACCCCCGGCACCTCGCGCGGCAAGCCGCATTTTGGCAAGCGCGAGGAAGTACCGGCCTCGGTACACGGCATAAACCCCGAGCTGGTGGACCGCCGCGCCGTGGACGTGGTGCGCACCCTCACGCAGGCGGGGTTCGAAGCCTACATCGTCGGTGGCGCCGTGCGCGACCTGCTGCTGGGCCTGCGCCCCAAAGACTTTGACGTGGCCACCAACGCCACGCCTGAGCAGGTCAAGGGCCTGTTCCGGCGCGCCTTCATTATC
Organism: Simplicispira piscis; assembly: GCF_054783455.1. Lineage (NCBI taxonomy): Bacteria > Pseudomonadati > Pseudomonadota > Betaproteobacteria > Burkholderiales > Comamonadaceae > Simplicispira > Simplicispira piscis. The sequence continues at coordinate 413,124 of NZ_BAAGQN010000015.1, read as the reverse complement.
GGCAAGCGCTTTCGCATCGTGCACGTCGTGCATGGGCGCGGGCGCGAGCATGAGGTGATCGAGGTGTCCACCTTCCGCGCCCACATGGACAACGCGGCGGCCGAGCAGGTCGCCGGCAACGAAAAGACCAGCAAGCAGCAGCTCGCCGGCATGCAGCACGCCGTGGATGCCAGCGGCCGCGTGTTGCGCGACAACGTTTGGGGCCCGCAGGACGAAGACGCCACGCGGCGCGACTTCACCCTGAACGCCATGTACTACGACCCGGAGCGTCAGATCGTGGTGGACTACCACAAGGGCATCCAGGACGCCAAGAAAAAGCTGCTGCGCATGATTGGCGACCCCGCCACGCGCTACCGTGAAGACCCGGTGCGCATCATCCGCGCCGTGCGCTTTGTGGCCAAGCTCAGCAGCCTGGGCTTCACGCTTGAACCCAAGACCGCCGCGCCCCTGGTGCAGTCGCAGCAGCTGCTGCAGGACGTGCCGCAAAGCCGCATGTTCGACGAGATGCTCAAGCTCCTGCAAACGGGCCATGCCATCGCCACCATCGAGCAGCTCAAGAAGCTCGGCATGGCCAGCGGCATCTATCCGCTGCTCGACGTCGTGGTGCAGCGCGCCGACACCGACTTCGTGCGTGCAGCCCTTACCGATACCGACCGCCGCGTAGGCGAAGGCAAGCCCGTGGCGCCCAGCTTTCTGCTGGCCTGCGTGCTGTGGGAAGACGTGCGCAACGGCTGGGCCGAGCGCATGAACCGGCGTGAGCATTCTTTCCCGGCGCTGCAGGACGCCATCGACGACGTGTTCAACCAGCGTATTGGTGATGTGTCGGGCCGCGGCAAGCTGGCTGCCGACATGCGTGAAATATGGGTCATGCAGCCGCGTTTCGAGAAGCGTGCGGGCCGCGTGCCCGAAAGTATGGTGGCGCAGCTGCGTTTCCGTGCGGGGTTTGACTTCATGCGCCTGCGCGCCGATGTGGGCGAAGTGGACGAGGCACTGGCCGACTGGTGGCAAAAGTTCAGCACCGCCGACGAGGCCGAGCGCTACGACCTCATGGAGCAGGTGCGTGAAGAGCAAAAAGCACGCTCGCGCAGTGCCCAGCCCGTGGTGCGCCGCGTCCCGCGTTCCGCGCCCGCAGACCCGCGCGGGCTCACGTCAGAATCAAGGGCTGACGCTCTGCCAGGCCCTGAAGAGTTGCCCGATGGCAGTGCCCCCAAAAAACGCCGTCGCCGCCGCCGCAAGCCCGGTGCGGGTTCCGACGGCGGCAGCACATCGGCGGCGACTGAATAACCGGTACAGCGGGCCCAGGGCGGCATGAAGACTTCTGCGCCGACCACGGGTGCCACTGCCCGCGCCTGGATCGGCCTGGGCGCCAACCTGGGAGAGCGTGATGCCGCGCTGCGCCAGGCGGTGCGCGCCATCGCTGCGCTGCCGGGCACGCAGGTGCTGCATGTCTCATCGCTGTACCGCAGCGCCCCGGTGGACGCGGGCGGGCCCGACTACCTCAACGCCGTGGCCGAGATCGCCACCCCACTGGACGCACACGCGCTGCTGGCCGCATTGCAGGCCATCGAACAGGGCGCCGGGCGCGAGCGCCCTTACCGCAATGCGCCGCGCACGCTGGACCTCGACATCCTGCTCTACGGCAACCAGTGCATCGCCACCCCGCAGCTCACCGTGCCGCACCCGCGCATGCATGAGCGCGCCTTTGTGCTGCTGCCGCTCGCTGAACTGGCCCCCGAACAGGTATCGCCCGCGGCATTGCAGGCGGTGTCTGGCCAGACTATCGACTTACACCACGGCCCGGCCTGGTTGAATACTACTTAAATAATAGCTATTGGCGCTTGTTGGGTGGGCTCTGGAGTCGGTTTTATTCTGTATTTTCGGCGCGGCCTGCCTCGTCCGGCGCATCGTCCACAAGCCGCCGTACCTGCTGGAGCACACCATCGAGCAGCGCCTGTTGCGTGGACTCCGACGGTAGTCCCCGCGCCAGCATCACGGCTCCGACCAACTGGGCCATCAGGGACCAGGCCCGGGCGTCGTCGCCCGTCAGTGTGCGCAACTGCTCCTTGAGGGCCAGCACGCCGCGCTCAAAGGCCTGCTGTGTCGCAGCGTCGGCCCGGGCGATTTCGGGCGCCAGGGCGGGCACGGCGCAGCCCGATTCAGGGTGTGCCACATGGGCAGGGCTCAGGTAGCCTTCAATGACTTTCATCGCTTTGGCGGGCGACTGCTGCGCAAACAGCGCCACCGAGCGCTGTAGCTCGTTGTCGACGATGGCTTCGAGCAACTCGTTCTTGGAGCGAAAGTGGGCATAAAACGCACCCGAGGTCAGCCCCGCCGCCGCCATCAGGCCGTCAATGCCGGTGCCTGAAAAGCCTTGGCGCTTGGCTAGCGCCCCCGTGGCTTTGACCAGGCGTGCCCGCGTACCTTCCTTGTGTTCAGGTGCATAGCGCATGGTTTTGTCTGTTGAAGTGGTCTTGAAAGAGCTTGCATTGTTACATAACGATCGTTACGATAACGATCGTTATTTAAAAGCGGAGGATGCAATGACAGTACATTTGGACGCCCGAAAAGACCGCGCAGCACTGATCGTTGGGGCGGGCGATGCTACAGGCGGCGCCATCGCCAAGCGCTTCGCCAAAGAGGGGCTGATCGCCTGCGTCACCCGCCGCACGGCTGACAAACTCACCCCCCTGGTCGAGGAAATCATCCGCGGCGGCGGGCGCGCGCATGGATTTGCCTCGGATGCGCGCAAGGAGGACGAGGTAGTGAAGTTGGTGGATGACATCGAGCGCGACATCGCACCCATCGAAGTGATGGTGTTCAACATCGGCGCCAATGTGCCCTGCAGCATCCTGGATGAAACGGCGCACAAGTATTTCAAGATCTGGGAGATGGCCTGCTTCAGCGCCTTTCTGGTCGGGCGCGAGGTGGCGCGGCGCATGGTCCAGCGTGGGCACGGCACGATTCTTTTTACCGGGGCCACAGCCGGGTTGCGGGGCTCATCCCAGTTTGCGGCGTTTGCCGGGGCCAAACACGCGCTGCGTGCGCTGGCACAAAGCATGGCGCGTGAACTGGGGCCGATGAATATTCATGTCGCCCACGTTGTTGTCGATGGTGCCATTGACACCGACTTCATCCGCGAGAACGCGCCAGAGCGCTATGCGCTGAAAGAGAAGGACGGCATCCTCAATCCGGACCATATCGCCGACAACTACTGGCACCTGCACACCCAGCCGCGCGACGCCTGGACACATGAACTGGACCTGCGCCCCTGGATCGAGCGCTGGTAATGCGGCTCCCAGCCCCTCGATATTCCCGGAGAACCCCATGAGCAAGACCGTTGAATTTTTGTTTGATGTCGGTAGCCCCTACACCTATCTGGCCTACCACCACCTGCCCCGTATCGTGCAGGCACATGGCGCGACGATCGTCTGGACACCGGTGCTGCTGGGCGGCATCTTCCAGGCCACGGGTAACAGCAGCCCGGCGGAGGTGCCGGCCAAAGGGCGCTACTCCAATGACGACCTGCAGCGCTGGGCGCAGGCCTATGGTGTGCCATTCCAGTGGAACCCGCACTTTCCCATCAACACCCTGGCGCTGATGCGCGGCGCCGTCGCCATGCAAATGCGCGGTGAGGAAGAGTTCCAGCGCTACCTGCGAGCCATCTTCAGCGCCATGTTCGAACACCCGCGGAACCTGAATCAACCCGCCGAAATCGGTGTGGTTCTGGTGGATGCGGGTTTTGATGCGGCGCAGTTCATGGCGCAGATTGCCGACCAGGCCGTGAAAGACCGTCTCAAGGAAAACACCGCCCAAGCGGTTGCCAGAGGAGTTTTTGGTGCGCCGACCTTTTTCGTGGGCGACGAAATGTTCTGGGGGCAGGACCGGCTGCACTTTGTGGAACAGGCCCTGTCCTGAGTCACTTCGGATGCTTGTCCGCCTCAGAAGTAAACGCATCGGCATAAAACTCTTCGGGCGGTAGCCCGCGTTGCGCGGTGTAGGCCGTGCGCGCTGAATCGACCACGATGGGGGCGCCGCAGGCGTACACCTGGTGGCCCGAGAGGTCGGCAAAATCCTCCAGCACGGCCTGGTGCACAAAGCCGGTGCGACCGCTCCAGCCGTCTGCGGGCAGTGCGTCCGACACCACGGGCACGTACACCAGGTTCGGCATGGCGGCCACTTGTTCGCGCAGCCATGCCTCCATGTACAGATCTCCGGAACGTCGCCCGCCCCAGTACAGGGTGGCCGGGCGGACGCTGCCTTTGTGCCGCAGGTGCTCGATCAACGCCTTGATGGGTGCAAAACCGGTGCCCGAGGCCACCATGACGATGGGCTTGTCCGTGTCTTCACGCAGGAAGAAGCTGCCAAAGGGGCCTTCGATGCGCAGGATTTCTTTCTCTTTCAGGGCGCCAAACACATGGTCGGTAAATCGGCCGCCCGGCATGTGCCGAATGTGCAATTCCACGCCGGGGGCGGTTTCCTGGGTGTGGGGTGCGTTGGCCATCGAATAGGCGCGGCGCACGCCATCTTTCAGGATGAACTCCACATACTGCCCCGCGTGGTAGCGGAAGGTATCGGCCGCCGGCAATTGCAGGCGCATGCGCATCACGTCATTGGACAATTTTTCTAACGCGGCCACACGCACCGGCAATTTCTTGATGGGGTAGGCGCTTTCGTCCGTGACCTGGCGCGATTCGAGCACCACGGGACCTTGTGCCGTGCCGCAGCAGGTGAGTACCCAGCCTGCGGCTTCCTCGGCGGCGCTCAGGGCTTTTTCTTGGTGTTCGCCATGCACCACGCTGCCTTCGAGTTTTTTGCATTTGCATGAGCCACAGGCGCCGTCCTTGCAACCATAGGGCAGACCCACACCGGCACGGATAGCGGCGGCCAGCATGGTTTCGCCGGGCAGTGCCTCAAAACTGCGGCCACTGGGCTGCACGGTGATTTGGGCGGGGGTGGTCGGCGGCGTGGCGGGGCTCATGCTTTGGTTATCCTTGCGTGGTCTTTTATTGCAAACCGTTTGATTTTGCCCGGGGATTCTGAATGCTCCCTGGGCCTTGTCCCTGTTGCCAGCGGGCCTTCGTGCGTCCTGGCGTCTTATTCCTCTACTGCCACGCCATGAGCTCTGTCGCCACTTCTTCTGCCCTGGGCGCACTGCCTGCCCGTTTTCGCCGCCAGCGCGTGTTGATCGTCGGCTGTGGCGATGTGGGCCTGCGCGTGGCGCGTCAGTTGCAAGGGCCCAGCGCGAGCCACCCGCGCGTGCGTGTGCTGGCGCTGACCTCCAGCCCCGAGCGGGTGGGGGCGCTGCGGGCACGGGGCATCCAGCCCTTGCGTGGCAATCTGGACCAGCCTGCCAGCCTGCGGCGCCTGGCCGGGCTGGCCACCCGCGTGGTGCACCTGGCACCACCGCCGAGTCAGGGCGGCGGCGGTACCGACTGGTGGCGCGACCCGCGCACCTTGGCCCTGGTGCGCAGCCTGCGCCAGCGCAGCCTGCCCGATGCGCTGGTGTATGCATCGACCAGCGGCGTGTACGGCGACTGCGCCGGCGCCTGGGTGACCGAGGCGCGCCCCGTGGCGCCAGGCACGCCGCGTGCCCAGCGCCGGGTGGATGCCGAACGTGCGGTGCGCCACCTGGGCCGCGCGGGCGTGCGCACCAGCATCCTGCGCGTGCCCGGCATCTACGCCCCGGACCGCGAGAACGGTACGCCCGAGGGGCGGCTGCGCAAGGGCACGCCCGTACTGACGGCAGAGGACGACGTGTACACCAACCACATCCATGCCGACGACCTGGCGCGTGCCTGCGTGGCGGCGCTGTGGCGCGGTGCAGCGCAGCGCGTGTACCACGCCAGCGACGACAGCGAGATGAAGATGGGCGACTACTTTGATCTGGCCGCCGACCTGTACGGCCTGCCGCGCCCGCCGCGCCTGCCGCGCAGCACAGCACAGGCGGCTTTGCCGCTGGCGCTGCTGAGCTTTATGGGGGAGTCACGCCGCCTGGACAACACCCGCTTGTGGCGTGAACTGCGCCTGCGCCTGCGCTACCCCACGGTGGCGCAGGGGCTGCGCTCTGTTTGACCCCGTTCGCGCGGTGGGGCTGCGCCTCCTGTGGTCTTTTCGGTGTGGACGGCGAACGGGATTACGTCCTTGCCCTCACCAGCGGATGACCAGGGCACCCGTGGAACGGGCTTCGCCCGGCCACTGGGTGCGTCCCCCCCCTCCCGCAGGAGAGGGGGTGAAGCCGCGCAGCGGCTCAGGGGGGTGGTCTCTAGCACGGTGCGCGGCCACCCGCCGAGCGGCAAGTGCCGTCCGGTCCCGGCAGGCGGCCAGGCCCCGCACGCGGGTAGCCTTTGCCTTGGGTGTCGAAACAGGTGAAATCGGTGCAATGGGTGAGTTTGGGACGCTGCGGCGGTGCTGTATGTACCGGGCGGCCCACGGGCACCACCACGACCTGCGGGCGCTGGGCGCGGGCCTTTTCCATTTCGGCATAACCCTCAGGGCCCAGGCAGTCCAGGTCCATCTGGCGCTGGGCCGCCTCCAGGCGCGGGTTGTACACCAGGGGTTCGCGCGCCTGCGCATCGGCCGCCTCCTGCATCAGGCGGCGCGAGCGCACACACTCCTGGGTGTGGGCGTAGTTGGGTGGGGGCGGTGCGGTCCGTGGGCGCAGCGCATCGCGTTCGGCCTGCTGGCGGGCGGCGGTGGCCTCGGCGTCCATGCGCAGTTGTTTTCGCTCCAGCGCCTCGGCCGCCTGGATACGCTCCTGGCGGATTTCCTCATCCGTCTTGCGTGCTTCCACCTCGCGCGCTGCCGTGCCGCTGGCACAGCCGCCGTCGGTGTAGATCACTTTCCCGGTGCGGGCGTCGGTACAGCGTACGACTTGGGCATGCACGGGCAGGCACAAACCTGCCGCAATGCACAGCGCAATAAGGTGCAGACGCTCGCGAAGTGCCATGGCCTTAAGGCAAATCGTCTGCTTTGGGCAGCCACTGGCCGGTTTTGGGGTTGTAGCGGTCGTAGTCGCGGCGTGGGCCGCCGTCGGGCGCGGTACGGTTTTTGCGGTCGCGCTCGGCCTGTTGGCGGCGGGCTTCTTCGCGCTCTCTCATTTCGCGTTCTCGTGCGTCGCGGTCGCGTCGGACGTTCTGCTCGCGTTGTTCGCGATCGCGCATCTCGCGCTCACGTGCATCGCGGTCACGTCGGGCGTTTTGCTCGCGTTGTTCACGCTCGCGGCGGGCGTTCTGATCCCGATCGCGTTCTCTTTCCCAACGGTCGCGGTCGCGTTCGTAGATGCGGTTTTCGCGCTCCCACCTGTCGCGGTCGGTGCGGCGCCATTCCACCGGAGGCGGCGCTACTGGGTACACAGGGTAGGCGCCCGGTGTGTAAATGATGCCGGGCTCTTGCCGAGGGTAGGGCCGGGCCTCGTAGTAGGGACTGTCAGTGGTGGCGCAGCCGCTGGCCAGCAGGGCGAGAGCACCCAGGGCCAGGATGCGTGTCGTGCGGATGGTTTTCATGGTGTGCGTACCGGTTGGAGTGGAAGAACCCACTGTGCTTGACGCGCCGCCAACCGGTTTGGTTGACCCGGGTGCGGCGGCTTTACGGCAGCTTCACGGTTGTTGCTGCCTGCAAGCGCTGGAGCCAAAAGGTCGGTTTTGCAACCATTTTGGCCCGTTTGGTGGGAGGGATGTCTGCACAATAGCCTTTTTTGCGCGCCCGCGCGACCCTTGGAGATTTGCAGCATGCCCGCATCCCTTGCCACGGACTGGAACATCGCCCCCCTGAACGGCCTCTCGCAGGTCAAGGGCCGCACCGACGCTGCGCTGTCCGACGCGCCCATCCACCGCTTCCTGCTGGAGACCGTGCAACGCTTTGCCGACCGTCCCGCCGTGGTCTTTCGCGAGCAGGGTATCCGCTGGACCTGGGCGCAGTTCCAGGCCGAGGTGGATGCGCTGGCGGCGGGCTTCATCGCGCTGGGCCTGCATGTGGGCGACCGTGTAGGTATCTGGTCGCCCAACCGCGCCGAATGGCTGGTGACGCAGTTCGCCACGGCGCGCGCCGGGCTGGTGCTGGTCAACATCAACCCGGCCTACCGCATTTCCGAACTGGAATACGCGCTCAATCTCTCGGGCTGCCGCGCCCTGGTCACGGCCGAGCAGCTCAAAACATCGAAGTACCTGGAAATGCTGCAGCGCCTGGCGCCCGAGCTGGCCAGCTGCGTGCCCGGTGCACTCAAAGCCGCGCGCATGCCCGCGCTGGAGATGGTGATCCGTCTGGGCGACGCGCGCACGCCCGGCATGCTCAACTACGGCGATGTGCTGGCGCAAGGCCGCACCGTGGTGGATGTGGCTGCGCTCGACGCGCTGGGCACCGGGCTGTCGTGCCACGACGCCATCAACATCCAGTTCACCAGCGGCACCACGGGTAACCCCAAGGGTGCCACGCTCACGCACCATAACGTGGTGAACAACGCGCGCTTCATCGCGCAGGCCATGAACTTTTCGGAGAACGACAGCCTGTGCATCCCTGTGCCGCTGTACCACTGCTTTGGCATGGTGCTGGCGGTGCTGGCCTGCGTGTCCACGGGTGCGACCATGGTGTTCCCGGGCGAGTCGTTCGACCCCGTGGCCACGCTGCAGGCCGTGAGCGAGGAACGCTGCACCGCGCTGCACGGCGTGCCCACCATGTTCATCGCCGAGCTGGACCACCCGCGCTTCGCCGAGTTCGACCTCTCGCGCCTGCGCACCGGCATCATGGCCGGCTCGCCGTGCCCCATTGAGACCATGAAGCGCGTGATCGCCGAGATGCACCTCTCCGAGATCACCATCGCCTACGGCATGACCGAGACCTCGCCGGTGTCGTTCCAAAGCTCCACCACCGACCCGCTGGAGCGCCGCGTCTCCACCGTGGGCCGCATCCAGCCGATGCTGGAGGCCAAGGTGGTCGATGCCGAGGGCCAGGTGGTGCCCGTGGGCGAGAAGGGCGAGCTGCTGGTGCGCGGCTACTCGGTGATGCAGGGCTACTGGGGCGACGAGGCGCGCACGCGCGAGGCGGTGCAGGACGGCTGGATGCACACCGGCGACCTGGCCACCATCGACGCCGAGGGCTACTGCAACATCGTCGGCCGCGCCAAGGACATGCTGATCCGTGGCGGCGAGAACGTGTATCCGCGCGAGATCGAGGAATTCCTGTTCCGCCACCCCAAGGTGCAGTCGGTGCAGGTGTTCGGCGTGCCCGACGCCAAGTACGGCGAGGAGATCTGCGCCTGGATCGTGCCCAAGCCCGGCCAGACCTGCACCGAGGACGAGGTGCGCGACTTCTGCCGCGACCAGATCGCCCACTACAAGGTGCCGCGCTACATCCGCTTCGTCGAGGACATGCCCATGACCATCACCGGTAAGGTGCAGAAATTTGTCATGCGTGACCAGATGATTGCCGAGTTGCAGCTGCAGGTTGCCAAGACCGCCTGAAACCAGGAATTAGTGCAAAAAAGGCCTGTAACGCCCTATGAATAAGCGTTATAAGCTATCAATTTAATAGTTAAGAAGGCTCTGCCAAAAACAGTGCCGGGTCCACCATGGTGCGGTTGAGCATCACGCCCCAGTGCAGGTGCGGACCCGTCACGCGGCCCGTGGCGCCCACCGCGCCCAGGCGCTGGCCGGTTTGCAGCACATCGCCGGGCTGCACGTCGGTGGCGCTCAGGTGGCAGTACATCGTGAGCAGGCCACCGCCGTGGTCCAGCCACACGGTGTTGCCGTTGAAAAAATAATCACCCACATCCATCACCCGCCCCGGCAGCGGTGCCACCACCGGGGTGCCCGTGGGGGCGGCAATGTCCATGCCGCTGTGCGGATTGCGCGACTGGCCATTGAACACGCGCCGCAGCCCAAACGAGCTGGAACGCCGCCCTGGCACCGGCACCTGCAGGGCCAAGACCTCAGGCAAGGGTGTGCTGAAAGTGGCCATCACCTGCGCCTGGTGCGCGCGCTCGCGCTCAAAGCGCGCCTGGTCTTCGGGCGACAAATCCACCGTGCCGGGCGCTACTTTCAGGCGCTGCTCGCTGTAGCGTTTGGGCGCAATGCGGAAGGCCACGGTGCGCTGGCTGCCATCGGCGGCCTGCACGGTGATCTGCGCCGGACCAGTGGCTGCCGCCAGGGCAATGCCCACCAGCGCTGTCCATGCCTGTGCATCGCCCAATACCAGCAAAGGCACATCGACCCCGCCTTGCTGCAGGTGCGCCACGGGGCGTGCTGCGCCCGGCCCGAGCGGCAGCCGCGCCACGCCACCGGGCACCGCCAGGCTGCGCGGCAAAGTTGCTGCCTGCGCCGATGCGGCGGGCAGTATCAGCAGGCCCACAGTGCCCAGCAGGGCCGTGCGGCGGCGCAGGGCAAGGGGGGCAAACGGTGAGGGGTGTAGGGCAGGCATAGGTGGTCTCCGTAGCGCGGGGCTGGGTGTGCATCAAAACACGGCCGGGCACCCATTGTGCGGGCGCCATCAGCTATGCAAATCATAGAATGCCGGGAACTGCGTGGCCCCGTGCGCGTCTACCCCGATTCTTTGAGAAATCTGTCCTTGAACCCAAACCCCGTGATTGTTTTTGGTGGCACCCTCACCGCCCCTCCGCTGGCCCGTATGCACCGCTGCGCCCGGCAGGCCGTGGCCATGGTGGCCCTGCTGCTGGCGGGCTGCAACACCGTGCCTCCGGTGCAGCACTACGGGCCGCAAGAGCGCTTTGGCTCGGTGGCGACCTACTCGCGCCTGTTTGATGCCAGCCCCGCCCACACCTGCGAGGCTGCGCGCCGCGCGCTGCTGAGCCAGGGGTACCTCATCAATTCCGCCTCGGCAGAGCAGGTGGAGGGCAAGAAAAACTTCCAGCCCGACGCCGAATCGCACCTGCAAATTCTGATCCGTGTGGTGTGCGTGCCCGATGCGGCCAACGGGCAGGTCAGCCTGGGCTTTGTCACTGCCGTGCAAGACCGCTACACCCTCAAAAAGGCCAATAACTCGGCCAGTCTGGGTGTGGGCGCGTTGGGTTCGGTGTCGCTGCCCTTTATGGCCGGCAGCGAGGCCATGGTCAGAATCGGCAGCGAGACGATTGCTGCCGATGGTTTTTACGATAATTTTTTCGACCTGGTGCGCCGCTACCTCTCCGCCAGCGATCTTGCGGACGATTGACAGCGGGGAGCGCCGGCGGGCCTGTCTTTGCGCTCAGTGTGTGACAAATTCGTAGGTGACAGCTTCGCTCTCCACCATGTCCAGGATGTCGTTGAGCACATCTTCTTCCTCGGTGCTGCTCCAGACATCTTCCGGGTCGCTGGCAAACAGCGGCTCGATGGCAATATCCATGAACACGCCATTGGGCAGCTTGAGCACCGGCGTACCTTCTGAGGTGCCCACCAGCTCCCAGTCGTCCGGCACGGCCATTTCCAGTTCAATGGTGACTTTGAGTTTCTTCATGCTGTGTTCCTTGGTAAATCGGACGAGGGTAACCCATGTTGCCGCACAAAGTGCTCTGCCTGTCGCATGCGCCAGGGCCAGTTGCTATTGAAAACAGAGTATTCAGCCTCAGCCGGGCAAAGCGGCCGCCCCGGGGCGCTCTGCTGTGTGATGATGCCGTCCTGCCCATGCCCGCACCATTGCCATGCCTTCGCTTGAACTGAAAATTCCGCCGCCCCTGGTTGCCGCCACCGTCGCCGGGGCCATGGTGGCTGCAGCGGTGTGGTTGCCGCCTGTGCTGGATGTGCCCTACGGCGTTCGCCTGGGTGGTGCCCTGGTGTTGGCGGGCGTGGGTGGGTGCCTTGACTTGGCGGGTCTGCGGGCTTTCTTCAAGGCCAAGACCACCATCAGCCCGTTGCGGCCCAACCGGGCTGCCGCGGTGGTGACCACGGGTGTCTACCGCGTTACGCGCAATCCCATGTACCTGGGGATGGTGCTCATCTTGTTGGGTCTGGCGCTGTACCTGGCCTCGCCGTGGGCGGTGCTGGGGCCACTGGTGTTTGTGGCCTATATCACGCGCTACCAGATCAAGCCCGAAGAGCGTGTGCTGGCGGCCCGCTTTGGAGCGCCCTACACCGACTACTGTGCACAGGTGCGGCGCTGGCTGTAATTCCATTTCTAAATCAAACGATTACTTTGTCGGCTTCGCTTGCCGTGCTAGAGCACTGTCTGCGCTTCGCCTTCGCGTACTCGATTGATTGAGAAACGGAATAAGCGCCGGGTGACTGAATTATTGGTAAAAGTGCCTCTAGCGCTTGATGGGTAAGCGTTAGCAGCTATCAAGACCATAGTTTTGCGAATCAGATAGCATGGCCGCATGACCACCCATTACGAAAGCGTGCACCCCGTCACGCTGTACCCCGACGCCTTCCACGTGGCGGCGCCCGACACCCCCGTGGCGCATGACCTCTTTCCGCGCAGGCCGGGCGTGTTTATCCGCAAGATGCAAAGCACCGATCCTGCGCCCGTGCTGGAGCCCACGCCAGTGCTCGAATCAGAACCCGCATCAGAGCCTACCGAGCCCCCCGCCCGCGAAAAGCCCGTGCGCGAACTCGTGACCGGGCAATTCGGCCTGGTGCCGCCGTGGGTCAAGTCGGTGTCGGATGCCAAGTTGCGCTCGACCAAACTCGTCAATGCGCGGCAGGAAACGGTCAGCACCTCCAACCACTTCCGCGCCACCTGGCTGAACGCGCAGCGCTGCATCGTGCCCATGATGGCGTTCTTTGTGGACGACCTGCGCAGCGGCAAGCCCGTGCCCACGCGCATTGCCCGGGTTGACGGCAAGCCCATGGGCGTGGCCGGCCTGTGGGAATGCTGGACCGGTGCCGAGGGCGACACCATCACCAGCTTTACGCTGCTCACCGTCAACGCCAACAGCCATGCGCTGATGGGCCGCTACCAGCATGGCGGCACCGAAAAGCGCATGCCCGCTGTGCTGAACGAAGGCTCTTACGACGCCTGGCTCACCGCCCACCCCCAAAAGGCCCGCGAATTTTTGCGCGCCTACCCGGCCAACTGGCTGCTGGCCAACCCGGTGCAAAAGCCGAAGGGTTGAATAGCAGGGCTGCGCGAGGGCGCAGCGCGTGGCTTGGCGCCTGTCAGGCCGCGATGGTTTGTGTGCGGTCGCTTGCGCTGCCCTGCGCCCAGGCCCGCAGGCGGTCGATAGGGGGCGGCGACCATGATGGCTAGGAGCCTGTCGGACTTGGCAATCGTCGGCTGCGAATCGACCGCAGCGGTCCATTTTCTACCGTCTTTTTGCCCCATAGCCGGACTATGGGGCTGCAAATCCGGCAAAAACTGTCCTCGCTGGGGCCGATTCTCGCTTTCGACGCTCCAAGCCCGACAGGCTCCTAGAAAGCAGACCCCGGCTCGCGCAGAAACGCCAGTTCTTCATCGCTGGAAGCGCGACCCAGCACGGCGTTGCGGTGCGGGTAGCGGCCAAAGCGGTCGATGATGGCTTTGTGCTGCAGTTCAAAGCGCAGGTTGTCCTCCAGCCCCGGCTGCGAGAAGAGTTGCACTGCCTGCACATGCACCACGCCAGATTCGCTGTGCATGTACGGCAGATAGGCAAAGGCGCGCTGCGCGGGCGGCAGGCCGCGGTCTTGCCCACTGGCCACCAGCTCTTGTGCCAGCACCAGGGCCATGGCGTCGTGCGCAAAGGCACGCGGTGTGTCGCGGTACACATTGCGCGAGAACTGGTCCAGCACCAGTATTTCTGCCAGCCGCCCCGGTGCGGTGGCGCGCCACGCATACAGCTCGCACCGTGTGGCGGCCTCCAGCGTGGCGCCAAAGCGGGTGGCAATGGCGGCGTCCAGCGCGGCGTCTTTGGCAAAGTGCTGTGGGGCAGTCAGTTCTTCAAACCAGAACTGAAGAATGGTTTCGGGGCTGACGGGGCGGTGGTTTTTCATGGTGCCTGGAGAATCGTGTGGTGCGGGCTTGTCGATGGATAGCAGGGGAGTACCTGTCCAAGATACGCCAAACCGCGCATTCCAGGCCCAGGGCATGTGGCAAAACCTGGCATCCGACAGGGCGGCTTACCGGGCGTTAGCCCATGCACTGCTGCGGCGACGACCTTGGCGCCTGTTCCATTTCTCAATCAAACGATGACTTTGCCGCCTTTGCGTACGCGATTGATTGAAAAAAGGAATTATTCGTCATCGTCCGCTTGGCCGTCATCGCGCAGGCGGCGATCGAGCTTGCCGCGCAGCGACTGGGCTTTCTGCAGAAACTGCGGAACAGGCACGGCCGGGGCCATGCGCAGGCTTGGCGGGAACAGGCTGCTCATGTAAAGCGTGTTCGATAGGCGCATGCGGTCGAGCCACTGCGTACCCAGCCAGGCCGGTATACCCAAGGCCACGACCGCAGCCACCGTCCAGGCCAGACCAGCGCGGCGGCGCGGCAGCACCGCCGCCAGGTGGGCATACAGGCCCCCGGCGAGCACCAGCACCATGAGCAGGTAGGCGAAGTGCGACAAAGCCTCCCAGGAGAAAGCGAATGCAGCCAGGCTGGTGGCCAGCTGCACCGCCTCGGCTACAAGGTATGCAGCGCAGGCAATGCGCGCATGGCGCCAGAACTGCAAGTGGCCGTCAAATACCTTGTTGGCGACCGCCCACAGCCCCGACCAGATACCCAGCACCAACAGCATGCTCAGCAGCAAGCCGGGCAACGATTTCAGGAATTTGGATGCATCGTTTGCCTCCAGCCACGACGAGCCCAGCACCACAGCCGCCACCAATGCCACCAGTACGGCTGTAATGGCAACCCTGCGCCATGGGAACTGCGGCAGCGCCTGCTCGTCGGCGATGGCCGTGTCGGCCAGGCGCAGCGTGATGCGGGTGCGGCCAATGTCCAGCGGCGTACCGTCGGGCCAGTCGAAGCCTTCGCCTTTGCCGTAGTGTTTGCCTTGCAGGCCTGCGCCGTTGCGGGTTTCCAGCACCGCCACATGCACCGTGCGGGGCGCGTCCACCGGCCGGTCAATGCGCAGGTGGGTGGGGGCCACAAACGGGTCGTCCAGCACCAGATCGCAATCGAGCCTTCGGCCCACAGTCACAGGCCAGCGCGTAATCGGCGTGCGCGCCAGCAAGGCGCTGTGGCGGTCAAAGGCTTCCAGCAGTCCCAGGGTCGGCATCATGGCGCGGCCTCCCAGCGAAAGGCTTGCAGGTAGTGGCTCGCCAGTTTCATGCCGTTGTCGAAAGCGACACCTTGCACGTCCATGCGGCCCAGCACGCCCTGCGTCGGCTGGTTGATGGACAGGGCCAGCACGGTCATGTCGTACAGGCCGGGCAGCTTGCGGTAGGCCGACATGCAGACCACCGCCCGCATGGGCAGGCTGCCTGCGTCCACGTAGCTTTCGGTGCATTCCACGGCCGTCTGGTGGCGGTTGCCGCGCTTCAGAAAGGGCTCGTTGCCAAAACTCTGGGAAAACACCCGGGCAAACCGCGCTGCGCCCAGGGTGGGCGCGTCGTAAGCCTCGTAGCCCATGTGCACTGTGCCGGTGTTGAAGTCACCGGCCACCACATGGCTGTCGGCCTGGCACTTGGTGCGCTGCAGGTTCAGGCTGGGAAAGTTGGGGTCGCGCCCCGAGCCCCAGCAACGTGCCAGCGCGTCGTCAGGCACCGGCACGCGGTAGTTGCCGTGGCGCTGCTCCTGAAATGGTGTTTTCAAGAAACGCTCGGTCAGCAACTGCTGGTGCACCAACAATTGCTTGGTCACTTCGCCATAGGCCGGTTGGGTGATGGGCTGGGCGTTGGCTGCGCGCTGTACCAGCGCCTGGGCGAATTCGGCGGGCACCAAAAAGCTCACCTCCTCGCCATCGAGCCGCTTGGCCACATTCACGCCCAGCACCCGCCCGGCATCGTCCACTGCCGGGCCGCCGCTCATGCCGGGGTTGAGTGTGCCGCCAAAAAAGATGCGCGGATAAAAGCTGCGCCGCACCAGACCGTTGTAGGTGCCCTCGGTCACGGCAAAACCAATGTCCAGCGGGTTGCCGAGCGAGTAAATGCGCTCGCCCTGCGCCAAAGCTGCGGCGGCGGGCCGAAAGTGAAGCACTGGCGCGGGGGCCGTGCGGGCTTTGGCGCGCAGCACAGCCAGGTCGCGCTGCACGTCAAACGCCAGCAGTTCGACTTCGCCCTCCTGCCCCTCCATCGTGACGTACACGGCGCGGTAACGCTCGGGCTCCAGCGCCAGCTGGCTCGCCACATGGAAGTTGGTGACGATCAGGCCGTCGTTTGACACAAAAAAGCCCGAGCCAATCGACGCCTGCGTGTTGGCGTTGCGCAGCAGCGTGCGGATCTGCACCAGCTTGTCGCGCGAGAGTTCGTAAATGCGCCGCGCATCGCGGGACAGCGCCGCGGTGGGCTCTGCGGCGGCGGCCGGTGCAGGCGGTGCAAGCGCCGGGGAGGGTGCCCCTGGGGGCGCCACGACCGGCGTGTGAGCGGCCGGTGTGCCCACGGGCGCCGGGTGGGGTGCCGTTTGGGCGGTGGCCAAACTGCAGGCCAGCACAAGGAGCAAGCTGACAAGCGGGCGCGGCCGCAACGTGGGAAAAGGCATTGCGGCATTGTATGAATGCGATGGCGCAGCAAAATGCGCGGGTGCTGATTTATTGCACGCCTGCTGCCGCGCAATGGCGCCCGCTCAGCAGGCCGTTACCCAGCCTTGTGGCTTGGCCCCCATTCTTCTGCTGCCTTGGGCTCAGGCCTGCCACACCCCAAAACCTGCCGAGCGCAGGTCGATGCCGATCTCGATCTCCCGGTCCACCGCGTCTTCGTAGCGCATGGGGTTAAAGCCCTCGTACAAATCGGGCAGCAGGTGCAGGCCGTATTGCGCCACAAAGCGGTTGGCCTGGATGCCCGCCTTGTGCTTGTCAAACCGAACATCCGGGTCCAGCCCTGTCATGCCCACGTACACGCAGGGCTTGCCTTCTATATAGCCCGGGTTGCACCGGCGAAAGCGCGGCTCCCGCAGTACGTCTTTGGAGAGTTCGACCACGTAGACGTGGTGGTGGGGCTTGCGGCGGTAGGGCATAGGGCACGGACCAATGCCCGGTATTCTATGAATGCGCTGTACCGCGCCAACCCCTACCGACATCAGACGCATCGCCCCGCACTCCCGCACCATGACTGAAACCTTTTTCTACCCCGTCGGCACACCCGGCCAACCCTGGGGCGCCGCAGAACGCGACCAGTGGCGCACGCGCCAGGTGCGCCAGCGCAGCTACGCCGACGACGTGCTCACGGCCATCGAGGCACTGCGCGGCCGGTTGGATGTGGAACTGTATGGCGATGTGGTCTATGCCGACACCCAGCACCCGGCAGAGCGCTTTCCCCTGCGCGCCATCCGCAGCCGCCACTGGCAGCCCGGCCTGCCCAGCGTGCTGGTGACCGGCGGGGTGCACGGCTACGAAACCAGCGGGGTGCACGGCGCGCTGCGGTTTGCAGACACGCAGGCCGACCGCTTTGCAGGCCGCGCCAACCTGCTGGTGGTGCCGTGTGTGAGCCCCTGGGCGTACGAGCGTTTTCAGCGCTGGAACTTCGACGCCATCGACCCCAACCGCGCGTTCAAAGAAGGCTCACCCGCGCAGGAATCCCTCGCCCTCATGCGGCTGGTGGCGCAGCACCAGAGCCAATATGGCCAATTCGCCGCCCACATCGACCTGCATGAAACGACTAACACCGACGAATCCGAATACCGCCCCGCCGTGGCCGCGCGCGACGGCAAGGTGTTCGAGCCCGGCAGCATCCCCGACGGCTTCTACCTGGTGGACGACACCGACAACCCGCAGCCCGCATTCCAGCAAGCCATCATCGAGGCCGTGGGCCGTGTGACGCACATCGCGCCTGCGGACGAGAAGAACGAAATCATCGGCTCGCCCGTGGTGGCGCCAGGCGTGATCCGGTACGCCATGAAGCAGCTGGGCCTGTGCGCCAGCATCAGCGGCGCGCGCTACACCACGACGACGGAGGTCTACCCCGACAGTCTCCGTGCCACGCCAGAGCAGTGCATCGAGGCGCAGGTGGCGGCGGTGTGTGCTGCGGTGGAGTTTGTGAGTGGGGAAACGAAGTAGCGCTGTTTGCTGACCGTTTCAGTGCCAAATAGGCCTCTAGCGCTTGATAGGTAAGCGTTAGTAGCTACTATAAACGGAGCAAATCTGCCGTTGAATATTTGACGCCCACGGGGGCTTGAGGGTGGTTACCTCTTACGGCGGGTTCAGTAGAGCCCCAAGCAACCGGGCGCTCACCTCGGCGGCATCCAGCGTGGCGAACTGCATGTTGTGCTGCCCCGTCAGCGGGCCGTGGCCTGGTTCCATGCCGCCGCCCGCGTCGTAGCCCATGGCTTTGAACTTCCAGACCCCGCCCACATGTTTGAGCGAGCCCACATGTGCGCCATCGGCCGTGTGCACTGCCACCACCCCGGCATTGACCGGCAAAAGCTGCAAGGGGCCCGCCAGCGGGCCGAGCGGTACGTGGGAATAGGTGGGGGCGAAACTGGGCGGTAGGGGCTGGGGGTGAGGCATGGCGGTGTTTGTATCTCAAAACGTGCGGCACTCATCACCACTGCACGTGCCGTCGGCCCAGGCTGCCGCACGTACCCGTTGGGCTGCATGGGCTTGAGTGTGTCAGGCAGGTCGGCTGAATTTTCAAATGGCCGCACTAAAAATCGCCTCTAACGCTTGTGCAGTAAGCGGTAGAAGCTATTAAAAATAGCAAATAAGTTTTAGGTAGTAGGCACGATGCGCCGCAAGGCCCGCATTTTTTGATCGCCTGCGCGCAGGAGGCCTCCAAAACTGGAATGAGACACCGAATGTTTTTTGGAAATATGCCCCGGATACTCCGAGAAATTTCAGTGGCTCGTGGTGCCGTTTTGAGCTTCTGGCAGCGTGGCCTGCTCTTGGCGCATCAGCAAATAGTCGTGCGGGCTGATGTGCTGCACTTCCCCATCTTCGGCCACCACCATGTAGGTGTTGGCACGCCGTGCGTCTTCGGCCGCACGCAGCCCAGCGCGTGCCAAAGCGGCCAATGCAGCCTGCGCTGGGTCAGCGATGGGGGGCGTGGGGGTCAATATTGCACTCATGGGTTGCCTCCTTGTGCCAGCAGTATCGGCTGACGACGCTGGTTGTCATAGAGAAACCAGGCATTGACGATGGGTTTGTAGGTGTTTTCGAACTGGTTCAGCCCTGCCTTAAACCGCCGCCGAACGACATCTTCTGGGATGTTGTGCCCGCCCTGACTCACTCTCAACCGCACCCGGTCAATGGCCATTTCAGCGGTTGGTAGCTTCAAAAAATACAAGCTGACGTGGTAGCCGAGTGAACGCCAATACAGTAGTTTTGCTGCATAGGCTCGACCCGACAGGGTGGTTTCCAGGGCAAAACTGCGACCATGGGCGACGTGGTCATCGATTTCCGCCAGCATGATGCGCGCGGCTTTGATGGCCGCTACCTCGGGTGCAAAGGGTGACAAGCCTGCGGCAATCAGATCTGCATTGACGAATATCGGGCACTGGGCTTCAAACGGCAAAAACTCGCGTGCAAATGTCGTCTTACCAGCCCCGTTGGGGCCTGCGATGATGATGGCGCGAGGAGACGTTTGAACCATAGGGTGCTGTTTCTTGTCGCACTGCGTCAGGCTGTGGAGGCAATCGCTTGCCGCTTGACTTCATCCAGCGTTCTGCCTTTGGCGTCTTTCCACTCCACCCAGCCGTTGGCAGAACGCCCCTGTAAAGCGGTGGCGGCCATGCTGGGGCTGGTGAACAGAGTGTCGCGGGTGAACACCACGCCGCCGTTGTCGATGTTCAAGATGCCTTCCTTCAGCAGTTTTTCGCGAAAGCGCTCGCTGGAGGTGCCTTGGATCGATGCCACGTTCTCCAGTCGCCCGCGTGAGCCCTTGAGCACCACAAACCCCTCGGCGGTGTACTCGCCCACGCCATTCGCGCCTGAGCCTTTGCAATAGAACAGCTCTGGCGCGCCCTTGGCGGGTGGGGCGTTGACCAAAGGTTCAAAAATCGGTTGGCCCAGCGTGGCCAGCAGGGTGGCTGCGGTTTCGTGAATCTCGTGGCAGTCGGCTTGTAGCGGGGCGGGCGTGTAGGGCTGCGAGCCGGTGTTGCCGTTCTCCAAGCTGTAGCGCCCGGCCTTGGTGGCCTCAGCAATGGCAAACCATTCCAAAAACAGCGCGTGCGTTTGCGTCATGCTGTTGGTCAGCGAGATAACTACCAGCGCACGGTTCCAGAAGTCTTTGTCTTTGTTCTGTTGCACCAGTCGGCTGCCCACGTTGCCAGACTGGCCGATGTATGCGCGCGGTAACCCCGCCTCGGACAATTCGCCCATCAAAAAGTACACGCCCACCTGCTGCGCCTCGGGCATCTTGAGGAAGTCCGCCAACTGGCTGCGCGGCACTTCAATGACCCGAACGATGCGCGTCGTGATCTCGGCCACCCGCATGCCGCGCGGGTCACCGGTGGGGAGGTAGATTTGGATGGTTTGGGGGCGGGACATGGTTTTTGGAACTACTTCCCCCAACTATCCTTCAACCCCACCGCCAAGTTAAACACCGGCTTCGTGCCTTGCACGTGATCCCCCCTATCCGCCACAAAGTACCCGTGCCGCTCAAACTGAAACTTCTGGTCCGGCAACGCATTCGCCAATGAAGGCTCAACAATCGCGGTGACCACCTTCAGGCTTTTCGGGTTCAAACTCTCAATGAAGTCTTTGCCGCCCGCGTCGGGGTGGGCATCCAGAAACAAGCGGTCGTACATGCGCACTTCGGCGGTCACGCCATCCTGCACGCCCACCCAGGTGATGGCGGCTTTGACCTTGACGGTTTCGCTGCCGGGCGTGCCGCTCTTGGTGTCGGGCACCACGGTAGCCAGCACTTCGGTGATGACCCCGTTGGCGTCTTTGTTGGCGCCGGTGCATTCGATGACGTAGCCGCCCTTGAGCCGCACCTTGTTGCCGGGGAACAAGCGCTTGTAGCCCTTGGGCGGCACTTCTTCGTAGTCTTCGCGCTCAATCCACACCTCTTTGCCAATGGTGAATTGGCGCGGGGCGGGGGGCTCGGTGCCTTCGGGCACGTTGGGCAGGGCGGGTAATGTGCAGGGTTCCAGGTGGCCTGCTGCAAAAACTTCGTCCCAGTTGGTCAGCACCAGCTTGACGGGGTTGAGCACGGCCATGCCGCGGTGGGCTTTCAATTCAAGGTCTTCGCGCAGGCAGCCTTCGAGCGTGCCGTAGTCGATCCAGCTGTCGCTTTTGGTGACGCCAATGCGTTCGGCAAACAGCTGCAGGCTGGCGGGCGTGTAGCCACGGCGGCGCAGGCCCACGATGGTGGGCATGCGGGGGTCGTCCCAGCCGCTCACCTTGTGGTCGTACACCAATTGGGCGAGTTTGCGTTTGCTGGTGATGACGTAGGTGAGGTTCAGGCGCGCAAACTCGTACTGGCGCGGGGGCGGAGCGCTGAGCAGTTTTCCTTCGATGAGGCGCTCCAGCAGCCAGTCGTAAAACGGGCGCTGGTCTTCAAATTCCAGCGTGCAAAAGCTGTGGGTGATCTGCTCCAGCGCGTCTTCAATCGGGTGCGCGTAGGTGTACATGGGGTAGATGCACCAGGTGTCGCCCGTGTTGTGGTGCGTGGCGCGGCGTATGCGGTAGATGGCCGGGTCGCGCATGTTGATGTTGGGACTGGCCATGTCGATCTTGGCGCGCAGCACCATCGATCCGTCTTCATGCTCGCCGCCCTTCATCTCGCGGAAGATGCGCAGGTTCTCGGCCGGGGAGCGGGTGCGGAAAGGGCTGTCTACGCCGGGCTTGCCAAAGTCGCCCCGGTTGGCACGCATTTGTTCGGCGGTTTGTTCGTCCACGTAGGCGTGGCCTGCTTCGATCAAATACTCGGCCGCGCGGTACATGAAGTCGAAGTAGTCGCTGGCCTGGTAGGGCTTGTCGTTGCCGCTCTGGCTCCAGTCAAAGCCGAGCCATTTGACCGCGTCGATGATGCTGTTGACGTATTCGGTGTCTTCTTTTTCGGGGTTGGTGTCGTCAAAGCGCAAGTGGCACACACCTTGGTAGTCGCGCGCCAGGCCAAAGTTGATGCAAATGCTTTTGGCGTGGCCGATGTGCAGGTAGCCGTTGGGCTCGGGCGGGAAGCGGGTGCGAATCTTCGCTGGGTCGGGCTCGCCTGCGGCTTGGTGGGCGGCGTCGCCGGGGCTGCCGGCCCAGCGGCGCTGGGCGTAGGTGCCTTGTGCCAGGTCGCTTTCGATAATCTGGCGCAGGAAGTTGCTGGGGCGGGCGGCTTCCGGGGTGGCAGCAGGGGCTGCGGGGGCAGTGTGGGCGGGGGTGGGGGTGCTCATGCGGCCATTTTAGGCGGCGCACCCGTGATGTTTTGCGCGTTCCAAGATGGGGTGTGTACCTCCAGAAACAATATAAGGTGCTTTTTATGCCATCCTTTCGGCTGTCTGGCGCGTTAAGCACGGACAGGGCCAACGCACGAGGCGGGCCGTTTCACTCAACAGGAGGCTTTTATGACCATCACCCGTTCTTTCCAAGCCATGGCGGCAGCCGCAGGGGTGGCGCTGGCTCTGCTGACTGGTGCGGGCGCTGCCCATGCCCGCAGCGACGTTAATTGGTCGGTGGGCATTGGTGTGCCCGGTGTCGTGGTGGGAGCCAGCAATGGTGGCTATTACGCCCCGGCGCCGGTATACGTGGCTCCGCGCCCGGTGTATTACGCACCCCCGCCCCCGGTGTACTACGCGCCTCCACCACCGGTGTATTACGCACCTCCGCCGCGCCCTTATTACTATGGCGAAGGCTACCGGGGCGACCGCCATCGCCACCACCGCCACTACCGTGGCCACGACCGCGACTGAGTGAGGTACTGGCTGCTGCGGGAGGCTCGTTAGGCGCAACCCCGGTGGTCTTTTGATCTGCAAGGCAGCCTTTGGGCTGCCTTGTGCTTTGTGCTTTGTGCTTTGTGCGCCGCATAATCTTGCGTTCTGGCCTGCTGGCGGTGCTGACCGGCAGGTGCAATGCCTGGAGTGCTCCCCGTGAAAACCGTTTTTGTCCTCAATGGCCCCAATCTGAACCTGCTGGGTACGCGCGAGCCCGCGGTGTATGGCGCCCACACGCTGGCCGATGTAGAGCAGATCTGCGCCGCCGCATGCACTCGCCATGGCTTTGCGCTGCGTTTTCATCAAAGCAACCACGAGGGGGCCCTGCTGGACTGGATTCATGAGGCCGGGCGCCTGCATGCAGCGGGCAATCTGGCGGGCCTGGTACTGAACGCCGGTGCCTACACCCACACCAGCGTGGCGCTGCCCGACGCCGTCAAGGGCACGGGGGTGACGCTGATTGAACTGCACATCAGCAACGTGCATGCGCGCGAGCCGTTTCGCCACCATTCGTACCTGTCGGCCGTGGCTCGTGCTGTGATGTGCGGCTTTGGCGTGCAGGGCTATGGGCTGGCCATCGACGCGCTGGCG
Organism: Simplicispira piscis; assembly: GCF_054783455.1. Taxonomy (NCBI): domain Bacteria; kingdom Pseudomonadati; phylum Pseudomonadota; class Betaproteobacteria; order Burkholderiales; family Comamonadaceae; genus Simplicispira; species Simplicispira piscis. The sequence goes on along the minus strand of NZ_BAAGQN010000015.1, from coordinate 389,685 downwards.
CAGATGCAGCCTTGATGCGAGGCGCGGGGGCAACGCGGTGGCAGTTGATGCAGTGTTTCTGATCGACGAGTCCGAGGTCGAGTTCACCGCCATGCGCGCGCAAGGGGCGGGCGGGCAGAACGTGAACAAGGTGTCGAGCGCTGTGCACTTGCGCTTTGACATTGGTGCTTCGTCGCTGCCGCTCGACGTCAAGGCGCGGCTGCTGGCGCTGCGCGACAGCCGCATCACGCAAGAAGGCGTGGTCGTCATCAAAGCCCAGCAGTACCGCAGCCAGGATCAAAACCGCGCCGACGCCCTGGCCCGGCTTAACGCATTGGTGGCAAGCGTGGCCCGGGCACCCCTGGTGCGCCGGCCCACCAAACCCACCTATGGGTCGAAGCAGCGGCGCCTGGAGTCCAAAAGCCAGCGCGGTCAGACCAAAGCTTTGCGCAGCCGGGTGATTGACTGACAACATCCCATGTTGTGCCGTGGTGCGGCCAGGATTGGTACTGATTTTGAAACAAAGCGTCGCATCGTCAGGGGTTTATGCGCGGTGCCATTGCTTTTAAAGTGGTCGGTAAAGGATGAACACCATGAATACCCTTGCCAACGCCTTCCCTGGCCATACGATTCCCGCGCTGTTTGTGTCGCACGGCGCACCTTTGTTCGCCCTCGATGTGGGTGAAACCGGCCCGGCCCTGACCCAATGGGGCCGGGGTTTGCGCGCCCAGTTTCCGGCACTGCGTGGCGTGGTCATCCTGTCGCCGCACTGGATGGAACGTGAGGCTTTGGTAACAACCGGCGCACAGCCCGCTACCTTGCACGACTTTGGTGGTTTTCCGCCCGAGCTGTATGCACTGCAATACCCCGCACCGGGCGCTCCGGCGCTGGCGCAGGAGGTACTGGCGCTGCTGCAGGCCGCAGGCGTGGCGGCGCGGGGTGATGCCCTGCGCCCGTTCGACCACGGTGCCTGGGTGCCCCTGATGCACCTGTTTCCGACCGCCGACGTGCCCGTGGTGCAGGTGGCCTTGCCCGCGGACGCAGGGCCGGCCGAGGTGTACGCGCTGGGCGCGGCCCTGCGCGGGCTGCGCAGCCAAGGTGTACTGGTGGTGGGGTCGGGCAGCATGACGCATAACCTGGCCGAGTTTTTTGGCGGCGCACGTGAGCCCGCGCCCTACGTGCTGGAGTTCAGCCGCTGGATCG
>NZ_BAAGQN010000015.1:151935-388431 GCF_054783455.1 Simplicispira piscis | reverse complement strand
ACCCGACCGAAGAGCATTTCTTGCCGCTGTTCTTTGCGCTGGGGGCAGCGGGCGATGATCTGCATGCCCATTACCTGAGCCGTGAGGTGATGTACGGCATGCTTGCCATGGATGCCTTTGCCCTGTTGCCTGCTGCATGAAGTGCTGCTGGGGTGGCAGAATCGACCCCATCACTCCGAATGGGGATTGCCATGCTTGAACTGCCGCTCACTTTTTTGCAGCGCCCTGCTGCCGCCGCTACCCCCCGGCCCTGGTTGCTGGTGCTGATGCATGGGGTGGGCAGCAACGAGCAGGATTTGTTTTCGCTGGCGCCGCAGATTCCCGAGCGGTTCCATGTCATCAGCCTGCGTGCGCCGTACCGCATGGGGCCGGGCTCGCATGCATGGTTTGATTTTTCCATTGAGCCAGGGGGTGCGCGCAGCTACAACACCGAGCAGGAAGCCGCCAGCCGTGCGCTGGTGGCCCAGTGCATCGAGGCGGCCTCAACGCAACTGGGCATTCCGCCAGAGCGCATAGTGGTGGGGGGGTTCAGCCAAGGCGGCATCATGGCGCTTTCGCTGCTGCTGACCCGGCCCGAGCTGATGCACGGGGCGGTGGTTTGGCACAGCCGCCTGATGGCAGAGCTGCTGCCGCTGACAGCCCCGCACGATGCGCTGGTGGGTCGCAAGCTGTGGCTCAGCCATGGCACCAACGACAACGTGATTCCGCTGGCCAACGCGCTGGCCGTGCGCCACCACATGGACACGCTGCCCGTTACGGTGACGTACCGCGAGTTTCCGGGCGACCATGAAATCCGCCCATCGGAGCTGGCCGCCACTGTGGCCTGGCTGGAAGGCTTGTCGACCCGACCTGCTGCGTATTAGCGATCGACCGGCAGCGCCACCGTGCGCTTGACCTCCTTGAGCGAAAAACTGGTCGATATCTCGCGCACGCCCGGCAGGCTGCGGATGCGGGTGCGCACATAGTCGGCAAAGGTTTCCAGGTCGGGCGCCACCAGTTCCACCTGGTAGTCGTAGCGGCCCGACAGGTTGTGGCACGACAGCACCTGCGGCAATGCCAGCACTTCGCGCTCAAACGCTGCTGTGACCTCGGCTGTGTGGCTGTGCAGGCCCAGTTGCACAAAACCCAGCACGCCATAGCCCACGCGGTACCGATCGAGGTGGGCGTGGTAGCCACTGATGACACCCGATTCCTCCAGTTGCCGCACCCGTCGCCAGCAAGGCGAGGTGGAGAGTGAAACGCGCTCGGCCAGTTCGCCCACGGTGGCACGCCCGTCTTTTTGCAGAGCGTCGAGCAGTGCGCGGTCTACGGCATCCAGCGCGGCAATGGTCGGTGGCATTATTTCCTTTTTGAGTGGATTTTTGGGGTTGATTATTCTAAAAATATACTGCTTTTTATCCTGAATAGCGATTTTTTACCTGTGGATTTGGCAAAGAATTTGGGTATTCCAATAGCTTCAGGAGACCAGCATGGCCAAGGCACACGACAGCACCGGGGGCTTTAGCACCCGCGCCATCCATTTCGGCTACGAACCGGCCGACCACCAGGGCGCGCTGGTGCCGCCCATCTACACCTCGGCCACGTTTGCCTTCCCCGATGTGGGCTATGGCGCGCGCTGTTTTAGCGGCGAGGAAAACGGCTACTTCTACACCCGCATTGCCAACCCCACGCTGGCGCTGCTGGAAGGCCGCCTGGCCAGCCTGGAGCAGGGTGTGGGCGCGGTGGTGTTTGGCTCGGGCATGGGCGCGATCACGGCCACGCTGTGGTCCATGCTGGAGCCGGGCGACGAGATACTGGCCGACCTCACGCTCTACGGCTGCACCTTTTCGTTCTTGAACCACGGCCTCGCACGTTTTGGCGTCAGCGTGCGCCATGTGGACATGACCGACCCCGCCAATGTGGCCGCCGCGCTGACCGACCAGACGCGCGTGGTCTACCTTGAGTCGCCTGCCAATCCCAACATGCGCCTGGTGGACATTGCGGCGGTGTCCGCCCTGGCCCACGCACGCGGCGCCAAGGTGGTGGTGGACAACACCTACTGCACGCCCTACCTGCAGCAGCCCCTGCTGCTGGGCGCCGATGTGAGCGTGCACTCCATGACCAAATACCTGGGTGGCCACGGCGACTTGACGGCCGGTGCCGCCATCTTTGCCGATGCCGAGCTGGCCCAGCGTGTGCGCCTGTATGGCCTGAAAGACATGACGGGCGCCGTGATGTCGGCGCAGGACGCACACCTGGTGATGCGTGGCCTTAAAACCCTGGCACTGCGCATGGACCGCCACTGCCAGAGTGCACAAATGGTGGCTGAATTCATTGCGGCGCACCCTGCCACGGCCGTGGTGTATTACCCTGGCCTGCCCAGTTTCCCGCAGCACGCCCTGGCCAAGCAGCAGATGCGCCAGATGGGCGGCATGATCGCGTTTGAACTCAAGGGCGGTTTACAGGAGGGGGTGTGCTTTATGGACGCGCTGCAGCTCGTTACCCGTGCCGTGAGCCTGGGCGATGCCGAAACCTTGGCCCAGCACCCGGCCAGCATGACGCATTCGGTCTACACACCCGAGGAGCGCGCCGCGCACGGTATTGCGGAAGGCCTGGTGCGCCTGTCGATTGGCCTGGAGGATGTGCAGGACCTGCTGGCCGACATCGGCCAGGCGCTGGACCTGGCCCATGCAATGGCGCTCAAGAGCGCGCCGTCAGTGCAGGCAGAGGCAGGGCGGTCTTGTAGCGCACCTGCTTGAGGGCAAAGCTGGAGCGGATCTTTTCGATCCCCGGAATCGGCGAGAGCTGTTCCAGGATGAATCGCTCCAACGCCCCCATGTCGGCCACGGCGACGCGGATCAGGTAGTCGCTGTCGCCCGTCATCAGGTAGCACTCCATGACTTCGTCCTGCTCGGCAATGCGGCGTTCAAAATCGGCCAGCGCCTCCTTGTTTTGCGCCTTGAGGCTGATGCTGATGAACACGTTGAGCCCCAGGCCCAGCGCCGCCGCATTGGCCAGCGCCACATAGCGGCTGATGACCCCCGCCGCTTCAAGTGCCTTGACGCGCGCCAGGCACGGAGAAGGCGAGAGGTGCACGCGCCGCGCCAGCTCCACATTGGAGAGCGAGCCATCGGCCTGCAACTCGCCCAGAATGCGTAAATCGACAGCATCCAGCTTCATATGCTTGAAAATTAAATTTTGACAGCGCATTGTGCCGTTCATGTTCGGAATCACAGCGCAATCAGCACCACATTTTTCCGCCAAACGCCTACAGTCCTCGCCATGAACGCCCTCACGCCCCACGCCATGCTGCAAGTGCCGCAATCCCAAGATATCGACCCCGAAGAAACGGCAGAGTGGCGCGATGCCTTTCTGGCCCTGGTCGCCACGCAGGGGCCAGAGCGGGCGCGCCACCTGCTGCAAGAAATTGTGGGTGTGGCGCGGGCACAGCGTGTGGGCTGGCAGCCCGACCTGAACACGCCGTACGTGAACACCGTGGCGGTGCAAGAGCAGGGCGTGTTCCCCGGTGATTTGGCCATTGAGGAGCGGCTCGGTTCCATCATCCGCTGGAACGCGCTGGCCATGGTGGTGCGCGCCAACCAGGCCTACGGCGAGCTGGGTGGCCACATCGCCAGCTACGCCAGTGCGGCAGACCTGTTCGAGAGCGGCTTCAACCATTTCTTCCACGCCCGCGAAGGGCTGGGCGAGGGGCAGCACCGGGGCGACCTGGTGTTCTTCCAGCCGCACAGCGCGCCGGGCGTGTATGCGCGGGCGTTTCTCGAAGGGCACCTCTCCGAGCAGGATTTGATGCACTACCGCCAGGAGCTGACGGCGCCCACCGTCGGTGCGCAAGGCTTGTCGAGTTACCCGCACCCGTGGTTGATGCCCGATTTCTGGCAGTTCCCCACCGGGTCGATGGGCATCGGCCCCATCAGCAGCATCTACCACGCGCGCTTCATGCGCTACCTCACGCACCGCAACCTGCTCGACTGCACGGGCCGCAAGGTCTGGGGCGTGTTCGGCGATGGCGAGATGGACGAGCCCGAAAGCACCAGCGCGCTCACCCTCGCCTCGCGCGAGGGGCTGGATAACCTGGTCTGGGTGGTTAACTGCAACCTACAGCGCCTGGACGGCCCCGTGCGTGGCAACGGCCGCATCATCGACGAGCTCGAGCGCCTGTTCGCTGGCGCGGGCTGGAACGTGGTCAAGCTCGTGTGGGGCAGCGACTGGGACGGCCTGTTCGCGCGCGACCTGACCGGCGCGCTGGTGCGCACGCTGGAGGCTACGGTGGATGGCCAGATGCAGACCTTTGCCGCCAAGGACGGGCGCTTCAACCGCGACAATTTTTTCGGCCAGAGCCCCGAACTGGCGGCGCTGGCCCAGGGCATGACGGACGAGCAGATCGACCGCTTGAAGCGCGGCGGGCACGACCTGGTGAAAATCCACGCGGCCTACGCCGCGGCCGCCGCCCACCGGGGCCAGCCCACCGTCATCCTGGCCCACACCAAGAAGGGTTATGGCATGGGCACGGCGGGCCAGGGCAAGATGACCACGCACAGCCAGAAAAAGCTGGACGGTGCCGACCTCATCGAGTTCCGCAACCGCTTCAACCTGCCGCTCACCGATGAGCAGGCCACCAGCCTGGCCTTCTACAAGCCCTTTGAGGACAGTCCCGAAATGCGCTACCTGCGCAGCCACCGCCAGCAGCTGGGCGGCTACCTGCCGCACCGCGAAGCGATCTGCGAGCCCTTGCCCGTACCGCCCATCGCCAGCTACGCGCAGTTTGCGCTGCAGGCTGCGGGCAAGGAGATGAGCACCACCATGGCCTTTGTGCGCATGCTCGGCACTTTGATGAAAGACCCCGCGCTGGGCCCGCGCATCGTGCCCATCGTCGCGGACGAGGCGCGCACTTTCGGCATGGCCAATTTGTTCAAGCAGGTCGGCATCTACAGCAGCGTGGGCCAGCGCTACGCGCCCGAGGACATTGGCTCGGTGCTTGCCTACCGCGAGGCGCTCGATGGCCAGATCCTGGAAGAAGGCATCAGCGAGGCCGGCGCCATTGCGAGCTGGACGGCGGCGGCGACGAGCTACAGCGTGCACGGCCTGGCCATGCTGCCGTTCTACATCTACTACTCCATGTTCGGCTTCCAGCGCGTGGGCGACGCCATCTGGGCCGCGGCCGACCAGCGTGCGCGGGGCTTCTTGCTGGGCGCCACCTCGGGCCGCACCACGCTGGGCGGCGAGGGCCTGCAGCACCAGGACGGCACCAGCCACCTGGTGGCCGCCACCATCCCCAACTGCAAGGCCTACGACCCGGCCTATGCGGGCGAAATGGCGGTCATTGTGGATGCTGGCATGCGCGAAATGGTGACCGAGCAGCGCGACGTTTTCTACTATGTCACGCTGATGAACGAGAACTACGCCCAGCCCGACCTGCCCGAAGGTGCGGCAGAAGGTGTGTTGCGTGGTTGCTATGTTTTTAAGAGCTACTCGCGCTTGATAGATAAGCGCGAGAGCACGATTTCATCCAAATCCGTCACCCTGATGGGCTCTGGCGCCATCCTGACCGAGGTGGTCAAGGCCGCCGCACTGCTGGCCGCAGAAGGCGTGGATGTGACCGTGCTCAGCGTGACCAGCTGGAGCGAGCTCGCGCGCGATGGTGTGGCGTGCGAGCAGCGTTGGCTCGCGGGCGAATCTGCGCCTGCATCCGCATGGCTGACGCAGCAGCTGGCCCCAACACGCGGGCCTGTGATTGCAGCCACCGACTACGTGCGCGCCGTGCCCGAGACGGTGCGGGCACTTGTCCCCGAGGGCCGCAAGTATGTGACCCTGGGCACGGACGGATTTGGACGCAGCGACACGCGCGCTGCACTGCGCCAATTTTTTGGCGTAGATGCTTCCAGTGTGGCCCAAGCTGCACGACGCGCGATGGCCGCTGGCTGACGAACACGGGCGCCGTGTGGGCGCCTGCTGTCGTTCCGCGACTCCGCAGTTCCGCCGCCGGGGTGGGGTGGGTGAATGCCGTTGCCCAATTCGGTACAGGCTTCCTACAATGGCCCAGCAACCTCGAGAGGGCGCCATGACACACGTCACCTGGGACCACAACCCGCCGACCACCTGGACAGCGATGATGGATGGGCAAGCACTTTGCTCCGTCAAGCGCAAGGACATTGGCGGCTGGACGGCGGTCTGGATGGATGAGCGCCTGTGGCCGGCGCCACCCCATCTGCCCAAGGCCATGCCCCAGCCCACACGGTTTTTCAGCAGTCTGGAAGAAGCCAAACTGGCGGTCGAGCAGGCGCTGTCGGCGTGAACCCTTGTCGGGCCTGAATCCGTCAGGCATCCAGCAGCTGGCTGGATTCCATCAGGTGTTGAAGTGCTTTGTTTTTTATAGCGGCCAACGCAATGCCAACAGGCGCCAGGGCCGACACTGATTCGTGGAACTGCTTTTTTGCAGCGCCCACCCGCCATGCCGACTGCAAGGCACCAAAGGGCCTTGCACCTTGGCCCCTTCGGTGCCCTAGGGGCCGCAGCCACATGGTCAGGGCAGTTTGACGGCCGCCACCGCGTTGGACGTGGAGATGAAGAGCGTGGTGTCGTGCACGGCAATGCCCCAGGGCTCGTCGATGAGGCCGGGCAGATCGCCTGCCGCAAATCCCTGGCCCCAGGGTTGGCCCACCAGCGTGCTGACCTGGCCATCGACGCCAATCTTGCGCACCACATGGTGGCGCGGATCGGTCACATAGACGTTGCCCTTTGCGTCGGCTGCCAAGTGGGCCTGGGAGTCGGAGAGTGCCGCGCCTGTGTCCACGGCCAGTTGCGCCGACGATACGGGGCCATTCACCAGCCCGGGGGGTATGTCCGCGCGGCCTGCAACGGTGCTCACGCTGCCTGCGGGGGTGATCTTGCGGATGGTGGGGCCCACGCCCGTGATGTTGTGGTAGCGCCCATCGACCACATACAGGTTGCCCGCAGGGTCCAGCGCCATATGGCCCAGCGCTGAGAACAGCGCCGAACCGGCAGGGCCGTCTGCATGCCCCCGTGCGTTGGGATTGCCTGCAAACAGGCTGACGGCACCGGTCGGGCTGATCTTGAAGATCACGCCTTGCAGCGACGATGCGTACAAGGTGCCCGCATCGTCGGCGACCAGGCCCGTGATCCCAAGATCCAGAAATGCTGGGATGGCATTTAACTGGGCGGACAGGTCCGCAAAAACTGCGACGTTGCCTGCGGGCGTGGCCTTCAGGATGCGCTTGAGAGAGTAGGAGTAGATGTTTCCGGCACCATCCACGGTGAGTGCTTCAGGGCCGCAAAAGGCGACTTCGTTGATTGGCCCCGTGATTTGCGAGCACGGGTTTTTAACCCTGCCCAGGGTGCCCACCATGCCATCCGGCTGAATGGTTCGAATGGCTGCATTGTTGCGGTCGCGCACATACAGGGTGCCTGATTTGCCCACGGCCAGCGCCCCAGTGCCGTCGAACCGGGCTGCGCTCCCGCTGCCGTCGGCCCAGCCAGGGCTGGGTGCAGTTCCCACTTTCAAGTCGGCAGCGCTATCGCGGGGGTAGCGGTGGATCAGCGCGTAGCTTTGGAAGCTGCTTGACGCGCTGTTTTCGGTGACGAGGAAGCGCCCTTGGGCATCCACCGCGAGGCGTTTGGCGGCGCAAAAGGCAGGCGGCAGGCTATCGGCGCCGAAGGCGCAGTCCGCTGCGCGCCGCACGGTGGTGACGGAGCCATCGGCTGCGATCTCGCGCAGCGGCGTGCCCAGGTGCCTGTCCAGCACAAATATCCGGTTGGAGCGGTCTATGGCAATGGCTTGCAGTTCGCCAAACTTGGCCGCTGATGCCGAACCGTCCACATGGCCAGCGTTGCCCTGGGCCACGGTGCCTGAGAGCACCGTGGCCTGTCCACCGGGCGCAAATTTGCGCACCACATGGTCGTTGGGATCGGCAGCGTACAAGGCCCCGGCGGAGTCGGCCGCCAATTGCACCGGGTAGAAGCGAGCGGGGTTGTTGCGCCCTTGTCCTGGCGTCGGAATCTGGCTGACCTTGAACACCACGGTGCTGACCACGCCGGTTGGTGTGATTTTGCGGATGGGGTTGCCCGTGGGCTCGGCAGGCAGGGTCTGCGTCAAAGGTGCCCATTCAGAGACATAGACATTGCCATCCTTGTCCACGGCAATGCTGGTGGGGCTACACAGCGTGGCCGCCGTGCCGGTGCCGTCGGCATTGCCACACACGCCCACCTGGCCGGCCAGCGTGGTGACGTTGCCGGATGCATCGATCTTGCGCACAAGGTGGTTCCCGGCGTCGGCCACGTAGGCGTTGCCCGCCGCATCCACCGCCACGGCCAGCGGCGCGTTGAAACGGGATGCGGTGCCTGCGGCGTCCAGGTAGCGCGTCTCGGTGCTGCTCGCGTCACTCCGTGTGGGGCCGCCGCCTGCCACGGTGGTGAGCTGCCCCGAGGGAGACAGTTTGCGAATGGTGTTGTTGCCGGGGTCCGCCATCAGCACGTCGCCCGTGGGGGTGAGCGCCATACCGCCCGTTTCGACGCTGATCTTTGCAGAAGTCCCGGTGCCATCCTGGTTGCCCGGGCCATCGGTGCTGCCTGCCAACAAGGACAGGGCTGTGGCGGGCGGCGGTGGCGGGGCTGGTGTATCGCTGGAACCCCCGCCGCAGGATGCCAGCACAGGGATTGCCAGCGAGGCCAGAAGCCTCCAGCGGGCTCGGTGTGGGGGGCATGGTTTGCTTTGCATATAGCTTCTCTAAAAATCTGAGCCTGGATCGCAGGTTGGCAAGGCTGGCCATCAGCTCGCTGAAAACGTGTGTCGAGATCGCCAGAGCGGTGCCATGGATAGAAACGTGATGGGGCTTCGAATGCTCGCTGATTGCGCAGTCACTGCGAACGCGAACCCCTCATCGGACACGCGGTGCGTTCACGGTAACTGCACCTGCACCACGGCGTTCGGCACCGAGATGTACATCATGCTGCCGCGCACGGCGATACCTGTCGGGCGGTTGATGATGCCCGGCAGGTCGCCAGCAGCAAAACCGTATTTCCATGCCTGGCCCACCGGAGTACTGACCTGGCCATCGGTGCCGATCTTGCGGACCACGCTGGTGAAGGGATCGGTGACATAGACGTGGCCTCTGTTGTCCACGGCGAGGCTGGCCGTCTGCGCGGGCCAGCCTGCGTACTGCTGCACGGTGAAGCGGGCGGCAGCGGCAGGGCCATCCGCGTAGCCAGGGGCCGCGTTGGGGCTGCCCGCCAGGGTGCTGACCAATCCGGACGGCGTGATCTTGCGAACGGTCGGCCCCACCTTGTTGATGTCGTAAAACAGGCCGTCGATCACATACAGGTTGCCCGCTGCATCGGTGGTCATGTGGCCCAGCGCAGAAAACTGTGCTGCCGCGCCTTGGCCATCCACGTGTCCCACGGTGCCCAGGCTGCCCGCAAACTGCGTGATTTCGCCCTTGGTGTCGATCTTGAAGATGGCGCCTTTGAGGCTGGCGACATACACGTTGCCGGTGGTGTCGGCCGCGATCCCCGATGCCACGCCGAGGAAAGCCGTGGGCACCTTGTCCAGCCACGGTGCCAGGTCGGCCAGAAGCACGGCCTGGCAGTTTGCGGTTTTCAGGACGCGCGCACTGTTGATGGTGTAGAGGTTGCCCGCGCCATCGGTGGCCAAGGGGGCCGTGGAGTTGGACAACACGTCCTCGCCCAGGCCGGTGATTGCGGCGCAATGCCCATCCGGCTTGCCCAGGGTGCGCACCAGCCCGTCGGTCTGCACGGTGCGAATGGTGCGGTTGCCGCTGTCGCGCACGTACATCGTGCCAGACGGATTCAAAGCGATCGAGTCAGGCGCGTTGAAGCGCGCGTTGCTGCCCTGGCCGTCGTTCGCGCCTTCCGCAGAGGGTATGCCGACGATCGCGGTGGAAGCGCCTTGCTGCGTGTAGCTGCGCAACTGGGCGTACTGAGTTGCCGAGTTGCGAATCCCGTACTCGGCAACAAGGAGTCGGCCGTCGGGCGTGATAGTCATCTGGTCCGCAGTGCATAAAGTGCCTGGACTGGCCCCACTGCCGTCCCCACCAAAGGCGCAGGTCGTGGCGCGAACGATGGTCCTCACGCTTCCATCGCTGCCTATCTGGCGGATGGCCGGGTGGGCGTACCAGTCCAGGACGAACAAGCGATTCGCCGCGTCGAATGCAATGGCCTTGAGATCGCTGAACTTTGCAGCGGACGCGGAGCCATCGGTATTGCCAGCGTTGTCTGCAGCCGGAACGCCGGACACCACGGAGGCCTGGCCGTTCGCTGCATACCTGCGGATCACGTGGTCATTGGGGTCTGCCGCGTGGAGCACGCCGCCCGAGTCGGTGGCCAAGTGCACTGGTCGGTAGGTTTCGATGGCCGGGCCTGAAATGAATACCAACGTGGGAAACTGGCTGGCCTTGCTGGTGAGCGTGGTCACTTCACCCGTCGGAGCAATTTTTCGGATGGGGTTGGCGATGATCTGTGTTGCTGACTGCTTTATTTCGGAAACGTACACGTTGCCCGCTTTGTCTACGGCAATACTGGTGGGGCTGCACAAGGTTGCGGAGTTGCCTATGCCGTCCTGGTTGCCGCATACCCCGGCCTTGCCAGCAAGGGTGGTCACCGTACCCGCAGTGCTGATCTTGCGCACCAGATGGTTATCGGTGTCAGCCACGTAGGTGTTCCCCGCCGCATCGACAGCCGCTCCCATGGGGCGGTAAAACCGCGCTGCAGACCCATTGCCATCGGCGTGGTTGGATGGGACGTTCGCCACCCAGCCTCCACCGCCCGCCAAGGTGCTGACCTGCCCGTGGTCGGCGCTGAGTTTGCGAATCTGATTGTTGCCACTGTCCACGATGATGACTTCGCCCGCGCTGGTCACGGCCATCCCACCTAGGTACGCGCTGAGGCGTGCGGTGGAGGGCGCTGTGCCATCCTGGTTGCCCGCACCGTCGGTGTTGCCGGCAAGCAGCGACAGGGCCGTCGCGGGAGCAGGAGGGGGCACCGGGGCAGAGGAGCCGCCACCCCCGCATGCGCTGAGCAGCGGGACAACCAATGCGGCAAGAATGCCCACACGTTGGAACGGAATCCTGGAGGCAATACCTGTCATGAAGCGATCTCTAATAAAGAAGGTTGGATAGCGCCACCTTTGCGTCATCTGCGGACGGGAAGGAGGCATGGTGGATTGACCTCTTCAACGATAGCGCAAAATTTCGACCCGTCACCACATGTTTCGATTGGGAACAGATTCGGAAGATGGGCTCGTCAGCGCCACAGCGGTGGTCGCCCGTCTGTGTCGCAAACTGCAGACGTTTGAAGCCGCTTCGATCCCCAGAATGCTCTTCACGAACCACCCCGTGGCGTGCATCCGCGATCTTGGGCGGTCTGCGGCATCAAGCCAATGCTGGGCACCGACGGCTTTGGCCGCAGCACTGCGCGCCTTTTTTGGTGTGGACGCCCAGGCCATCGCGAAGGCGGCAAAGTTTGCGCTGGAGGGCTGACCGGTCCATCGGCACAGGGTGTTACGAACTTTTGCGGCTTTGGGGTTTCCAATAGGCTTTTGGCAAAAACCAGCACAGGGAGGCGCCCATGTCCGAACGAGAACGATCCACACTGAACCCGCCGCATGAGCCGTCCCGCTGGGGGCTTGTAGTGGTGGTGCTGGTCTTGCTGGTGGGGGCCGGGGGCGCCTGGTGGTGGTGGCAGCAAGCCCAGGTGTCCGTGGCGACACCCGCACCGCCGCCCGCTGCGGCCAGCGCTCTACCGGTCGCAGCAGCGCCTCCTGCGCTACCTGCATCGGAACCGGCTTCAGGCCCGCAGAACCCGGTCGAGGCTTTGGCGCCACCCGATGCGGCCCTGCCCGCCCTGGCAGGATCAGACGATCATGTGGCCCGCGCGCTGGGCGAACTGCTGGGTGCACGCGATATTGCGGTCTTCCTGCAGATGGATGGCCTGGTACGCCGCGTGGTGGCCACGGTGGACAACCTGGGGCGCGAGCATACCCCTGCGCGCCTGTGGCCGGTCCACCCCACGCCCGAACGCTTTGCCGTGGTTGGCAGCGGCCCGGTGCAAACCATTGGCCTTGACAACGCCGCTCGCTATGGCGCGCTGGTGCGCTGGATTGAGTCGGTAGACATGCAGCGGGCCGTGGCGCTGTATGCGCGGCTCTATCCCTTGTTCCAGCAGGCCTACGAAGAACTCGGTTACCCGGGCCGTTATTTCAATGACCGTCTGGTGGCCGTGATTGACCACCTGCTCCAGGCCCCCGAGCCCGCCAGCCCCGTGGCGGTGAAGCTGACCGAGGTGAAAGGCGACGTGCCATCCACCCGCCCCTGGGTGCGCTACGAGTTTGCCGACCCGCAGCTGCAAAGCCTTTCGAGCGGGCAAAAAATTATGGTGCGCGTGGGGTTGGAGAACGAGCGCCGTTTGAAGGTACGGCTGAAGGCGCTGCGTGCGTTGGTGGCGACGGGGGCGGTTGCCAAGGCTAAGCCTTGAGGTCGGCGGGGCTGCTATTGTGAAGATGCGCCGTTTGCTGTCTCTGCGCTTTGGGTGAGGTCGGAGGCCGGGACTCGCCCCGGCGGGCGACCTCCTTTCTTGTGCGCGACAAGAAAGGAGGCAAAGAAACGCGCCCCACAGCCTGCGGCCCCTGCGGGGCACACCTGCGCCGGGGTGCTTGCGGGGTGCGCCGCATAACTCACTACGCTGCTGCGCAGCTGCGTTCAGACAAATGCGGCGAGTCAGATCACGAAGCGGGTGTGTCCTGCGACACACCCGCCACCCCGCAAGCACCCCGCCGCAGGCGCAGCCAGAAGGGGGTTGGAAGTCCGATACGGGCCATTGCTGCGCTCGGCCTGACTTGCGCGGCGCGTAGCGCCGCTACCCTCTCGGGGCCGAGCGCAGCAATGGCCCGGGTGGATGCCCGATCCCAGGGTTCCCTTCAGGATGCGCCGAGGAGCGCAGGGGATGGCGGATCAGGGCTCGCGATTGTTTGAGCGCCGCAGGCGCGAGTTCGAGCGAGACCCCGCTGGACGCACCGCAGGTTGCCCGCAGCGTAGCGCAGGGACGCAGCCTGCAGGGGCGCCCTTTCTTTGGTGACTTTCTTTCGGCGAGGCGACGCGAAAGAAAGTTACTCGCATGCCGGGCGACTCCCGGCCTCCGCCCTCAGCAATAGAAAATTTTCAAAAAAGATAGCTACCACCGCAATACCGGCAAGCGCCATAGCCACATTCGACCCAAACATTAGATTGCAGACCGAAAGAAGGCATCGAGCACCGGCACCAGCCCCGGAAACTCCAGCGCAAAGCGCTCGCGGTTCACAAAATACGCCTCGCAAGCCACCGCAAAGAACTCCGCAGGAGCGGTGGCTCCATAAGCATCCAGCCAGGGCCATTCAGCGCCAAAGCGCTCAGCCTTGATCACTGCCTCGCGGAACTGGGCGTAGGCCGGTTCCCAAGCTGCCCACCAGGCCTCGTAGGCTGCGCGGCCACCGCGCGTGCCCATGAAACCCGCAGGCAGCGGGGGGCAGCCGTTGGCGTGGCCGCTGCGCATGTCCAGCTTGTGGACAAATTCATGCACCACCACGTTGCTGCCGTGGTGCGCGGTGTGGGCGGCGTCCTCCACATGTTGCCAGCTCAGCATGATGGGGCCGCGTTCCATGGCCTCGCCCGCCAGCACCTCGGTGTAGTGGTGCACCACGCCGGCCTCGTCGCGGCTCTCGCGCCGGGCCACGGCTTCGCCGGGGTGGACGACGATGGTCACGAAGTCGTCGTACCAGCCCAGGGCCTGTGCAGCGTCGCCCCAGTGCAACAGCGGCAGGCAGGCCTGGGCGGCGATGTCGATGGCCATGGCGTCGGTGACCTCCAGGCCGTGTGCGCCGTGAAACTGCTTGTGGTGCAGGAACAGGGCGCTCAGGGCCCGCAGTTTGGCCTGGTCGTGCAGCGGCAATGCCGCCAGAAAAGGGTAACGATGCAGCGTGTGCAGCCACAGCGCGGCTGAAATATCAGGGACTGGGGCCAGGGTGGCGCGCAGGCTGCGGCGCAGGCGGTTCAAGAAGGCGGGCATCCGCACTACATGGGGCCGATGTGAACGCGTTCCAGCCCCTGGTCGGTGGCACGCAGTACCTCGGTGCGTGGTGGATGAGCGGCGGCATCCCAGTCGCTCAGCACTACGCGGTGCAGGTCGAGGGCCAGGGTGTGCTCTGCGGGGCGGTGGGTATGGCCGTGGATCAGCGTGCTGGCCCGTGCGGATTGCAGCCAAGCGATCGCGGCGGGGTCATCCACGTCGGCATAGGAGGCGCCCGACTGCTTGCGCGCTTCGCTTTGCTGGCGTATGCCGCGCGCCAGGGCGCGGCGACGGGCCAGGGGCAGGGATAAGAATTCCTGCTGCCATGCCGCACTGCGTGCCTGCAGGCGAAAACGCTGGTAGTCCACATCGTCCAGGCACAACAGGTCGCCGTGGCTGAGCACGATGCGCTGCCCGCCAAACGCCAGCACGGTGGGATCGGTCAGGCCAGTGATGCCACAGTGCTGCAAAAAGGCCGGGCCAGCGAGGAAATCGCGGTTGCCGTGCATGAAATACACAGGCAGGCGCCGAGTGGCGGCCTGCAGCGCGGCGCAGCATTGCGTTTCGAAGCTGCCAGGCTCAAGGAGGGCATCGTCACCCACCCAGACCTCGAACAGGTCCCCCAGGATGAAAAGAGCGTCTGCGGGGGTGGTCTGCAAGTAGTCCCGCCATGCCACCACGGTGGCAGGCTCGCTGGCCTGCAGGTGCAGGTCCGAAATGAAATCGACCGTACGCCAGTGCGGGGGAGCAGCAAGCTCTTCGAACCGGGGCACGGTCGGGGTCACGGTGATCGTTTCAGATCAGAGTGCCACGGCCTTCTCGATCACTACGTCTTCCTTGGGCACGTCGTCATGGAAACCCGAGCGGCCCGTTTTCACGGCCTTGATCTTGTCCACCACGTCGGTGCCACCGACGACTTTGCCGAACACGGCGTAGCCCCAGCCCTGGGCGTTGGGGGCGGTGTGGTTCAGGAAGCCGTTGTCGGCCACGTTGATGAAGAACTGCGCGGTGGCCGAGTGCGGGTCGCTGGTGCGGGCCATGGCCACGGTGTAGTTGGCGTTTTTCAGACCGTTCTGGGCTTCGTTCGCGATCGGTGCGTCCGAGTCCTTTTGCTTCATGCCGGGCTCAAAGCCGCCGCCCTGCACCATGAAGCCAGGGATCACGCGGTGGAACACGGTGTTGTTGTAGTGGCCCTTGTTCACGTAAGCCAGAAAATTCTCGGTCGACTTGGGGGCCTTGTCGGCGTCGAGTTCGAGGGTGATGACACCGTAACCGGTGATGTGCAGTTCGACTTGGGGGTTGCTCATGGCGGGTTCCTTGGTGGGGTTTACTTCAGCAGCGTGGCGGAGGTGATGGTGACGGGTGTGCTGGGCACGTTCTGGTACGGCCCCTTGTTGGTGGTGGCGACGGCCTTGATCTTGTCGACCACTTCAGTGCCCTGGATGACCTTGCCGAACACGGCATAGCCATGGCCGTCGGGCTGGGGGGCGTTGAGCATGGCGTTGTCCTTGACGTTGATGAAGAACTGCGCGGTGGCCGAATCGGGCGCGCCGGTGCGTGCCATGGCGATGGTGTAGGTGTCGTTCTTGAGGCCGTTGCTGGCTTCCAGAGGAATAGGCGATTTGGTGGGTTTTTGCACCATGTCGGCGGTAAAGCCGCCGCCCTGGATCATGAAGCCATTGATCACGCGGTGGAAGATGGTGCCGTCGTAGTGCTTGGCGTTCACGTAGGCGAGGAAGTTCTCGACAGACTTGGGGGCCTTGGCGGGGTCGAGTTGCACCACGATGTCGCCCATCGAGGTCGCCAGCTTGACCTTGGGGGCCTCTTGCGCCATTGCGGGTGCTACTGAAAATGTAGCTGCTAGCGTAATACCAGCAAGCGCCAGGGTCGAATTTCTTCTGGAAATCATCCAATTACTCCTTCGAAAAATATTTGCCAACGGTTGCCCCTGCGGGCCCAGAACTGGCGCTTGACGGGGCCGGTGCGTGCACCGGCGGCCACTTCGCCGAACGTTACCACCATGGTGTCTGTGCTGTCGGTCCAGCGCAGGTAAGACTTGTCTTTGAGCTGGAGTTCCCGCCCGCGCAGCGCCTGCGTTTCGGCATGCAGCACGGGGGTCCACTCGCTCAGTGGCTTTCTTTTGTAGGTCTGGAAGTCGGGGGCGTAAAAATCCAGCAGGCGCGGCATGTCGCCTTCGGTCTTGGCGTTGCGCCAGGCGTCCAGCACCGCCTCGAACGACTTGCGCTCGGCCTGGATGCTGTGCGGCTGCACCCACTGAAGCTGGCGCGCAATCACCACCGGGGTTGAACGCGGCTCCACGGTGCGCAGCAAGCGCTCCAGGTCAGGGTTGGCCAGCGCCACGCAGCCATCGGTCGCCTGCGGTGCGCGCGAGAACTGGTCGGGCGGCGTGCCATGCAGCCAGATGCCGCTGCCGGTCTTGCCGCGCAACTGGTCCAGCGGGTTGGGGTAGTTCAGGGGCAGGGCGCCCGCGCCGTAGAAATCGCGCAGGGCTTTGGGGTCCAGGCGGCTGGTAATGAAGTACACGCCCAGCGGCGTGCGCTGGTCGCCTTCGACGGCTTTCTCAATGCCCAGCTTGCCCACCGAGGCGTAGTAGTCGGCCACCAGCCGCAGGCCCTTGGAGGTGTTCTCAAACAGGTAGAGGCGCGAGAGCGCTGCATCGACCGCGATGGCATGCCGGTAACTGGGCGCCAACTGCAAAAACTGCGAGGGAATGCTGTGCTCGGGCGGCCGTATGCGCTGCGCCACCATGCGCTGGCGCGATTCGGTGCGTAGTTCTTCCAGCGCGGCCGCGCTGCCCGGTGTGCTGGCCACGGCCAGTTCGGTGGAAACATTGCCCAGGCGCTGCAAGGGGCGGCTGCGCGCCAGCAACAGGTCGCCCAGGGCCAGTTGGGCCAGCTGGAAGTGGGGGTAATCGCGTACCAGGCGTTCGGCCTGTTTCAGCGCTTCGCGGTGGTGCCCTTCGCTGGTGAGCCGGAAAACCTGCAGTAGCCGCGCCTCGGCCTGCCCGTCGCGCAGGGGGGCGGGGGGCGGTGCCGTGGGTGCTGGCCGGGCAGTCCGTCGGCCTTTTCCCCGGTCGGGGCCCTGGGACAGGGCGGGGGTGGCCAGCAGCAAGGACGCTGCCAGCCAGGCCACTGCAGCCATCCGGCTGCCCGTGGACGAAGCCACAAACATACGCAGTCTCAAGATGGGTGCAGGGCCGTCCGTGTGGCGGGCGCGGCCAGGCGGGTCAAGGCGAGGAAAGGTGTCATCAGCCGCCGGTCGATTCGCGCACGATGACCCAGCGGCCCTGGTGCTGCACCAGGTCCAGCGTTTTACGGCTGGACACGTTCAGGGTATCGGCACTGTAAGCCTGCTGGAAGCGGGCCGTCGCCTTGTTGCCTTGGACGGTGACCTGGATGTCCGACAGTTTCACGCTGATGCGGGATTTGCCCACGATGCGCGATTCGCGCTCTTTTTCCCAGGCGGCGCGCGTCTGGCGGCCAGGAGGATTGAACTCCTTGCCGTAGGAGGCAAGGTAGGCCTTCATGTCTTTGGCCGCCCAGGCGGCCGCCCAGTTCTGGACTGCAGCGGTGACGTCCTGCACGGTGGTATCCGCAGGGGCGGGCTTGGCGGGTGCGGGTGCCACAGCGGGCGCCGTCGCCTCAGGGGCGGGTGTGGCCGCTGGAACGGGCGCCGGGGCAGGTGGCGCGCTGGAGGCGGGTGCCACGGCGGGCGCCGCAGGTTTGGCCGTGGCCACGACGGCTGCAGGCGCTGTTGCTGGCGCTGCTGCAGGGGTGGGTGCGGTGGCCACAGGGCGCGCAGTGCTGCGTGTCTCGGCGGTGAACAGGTTGCGGATCAGGGCCAGCTTGGGGCGCACGGAACTGGCGTTGCTGCCGTCGAGCTGCAGTGCCTTGCTATAAGCCTGGCTGGCCAGCTTGGCATAGATGTCGCCCAGGTTCTCGTGGGCCGTGGCATAGCTCGGGTTGGTGCGGATCGCCATTTCCAGCGCGGCACGGGACTTGTCGAGCTGGTTCTGGTTGGCATAGAGCACGGCCAGGTTGTTGTAGGGCTCGGGCAGCTCCGGGTATTCTTCCGTCAGCTTGGTGAAGGTGGCAATGGCGTCGTTCTGCTTGCCTGAATCGGCCTGGGCCACGCCGCGCAGAAAGCGCAGCTGCGGGTCGCGGGGAGATTCGGCCAGGCGCTGGTCGGCCTTGGCCAGAGCTTCGGCGGCCTTGCCGGTTTTCAGCAGCTGGGCGATTTCTGCATAGTCGTTGGCATAGGCCTGGCCCACGCCCACGAGTGCCGTCAGGGCCAGCAGACGAAGGAGGCGGGGAAGGGTGCGTGTCATGGGCATGCAGTAGTGTGGGGGTGGGCAATGCCCGAACCCGGGCCGGGCTTATACTGCGGCGGATTGTAGCTGAGGGGGTTGTCATGACGGTACGCTGTTGCCACTGGTGATTTCCCATGGCGTCCCCTCCGGCGGGCGCCCAGCGGGAGGGTCGTTTGCCCTGGCGCCGCCAGATGAACGGGCCCTTCCACCCCCACCACGTTTCCCTGACCAAGATTCCATGAGTTTGCGCATCTACAACACGCTTTCGCGTGCACTGGAGGAGTTTTCCCCGCTCGAGCCCGGCCATGTGCGCATGTACGTCTGCGGCATGACGATCTACGACCTGTGCCACATCGGCCACGCCCGCATGATGATGGCGTTTGACGTGGTGCAGCGCTGGCTGCGCGCCAGCGGCTACCGCGTGACCTACGTGCGCAACATCACCGACATCGACGACAAGATCATCCGGCGCGCACTCGAGCGCGGAATCACCATCCGCCAGCTCACCGACGAGATGATTGCCGCCATGCACACTGACATTGCCAAGCTGGGCATTGAGCCTCCCAGCGTTGAGCCGCGCGCCACCGAATACGTGCCGCAAATGCTGTCGCTGATCGATACGCTGGAGGGCAGGGGCCTAGCCTACCGCGCCGGTAACGGCGATGTGAACTACGCGGTGCGCAAGTTCCCCGGCTACGGCAAGCTCTCGGGCAAGTCGCTCGATGAGCTGCGTGCGGGCGAGCGTGTGGCGGTCGATGATGGCAAGCATGACCCGCTCGACTTCGTGCTCTGGAAGGCCGCCAAGCAGGACGAGCCGCCCGAGGCGAAATGGGACAGCGCTTTTGGCGCCGGGCGCCCCGGCTGGCACATCGAATGCTCGGCCATGAGCTGTGCCACGCTGGGCGAGACCTTCGATATCCACGGCGGCGGCGCGGACCTGCAGTTTCCGCACCACGAGAATGAAATCGCGCAAAGCGAAGGCGCCCACGGTCGGCCGCTGGCGCGCTTCTGGGTACACAACGGTTTTGTGCGCGTCGATAACGAGAAGATGAGCAAGTCGCTGGGCAACTTCTTCACCATTCGTGACGTGCTCAAGGAATACGACGCCGAGACCCTGCGTTTCTTCATGGTGCGTGCGCACTACCGCAGCGCCTTGAACTACAGCGACGCCCACCTGGACGACGCGCGCCAGGCTCTCAAGCGCCTGTACACGGCGCTCAGCCTGGTGACGCCTGCCGATGTCACCGCGATCGACTGGACCGACCCCTGGGCCTCGCGCTTTCGCGCCGCCATGGACGACGACTTCGGCACGCCCGAAGCCGTGGCCGTGCTGTTTGACCTGGCGGGCGAGGTCAACCGCAGCAAATCTGCCGCCGCTGCGGGCCTGCTCAAGGCCCTGGGGAGCTGCCTGGGCTTGTTGCAAGGGGACCCGCAAGCGTTTTTGCAGGCCGGCGCCGGTTTTGACGAGGCAGCCATTGCTGCACGAATTGCCGAACGCGCAGCCGCTAAAGCGGCCAAGAATTTTGCTGAAGCCGACCGCATCCGCAACGAATTGCTGGCCGCGGGGATCGTCCTTAAGGACGCACCCACGGGCACTACCTGGGAGGTGGCAACGTGATGCCATTTCAATTAAAAATGACCTCCATGGCAGACGGGATAAGCGGTGTCAGCTACTAAAAAGATAGCTATTGAGGCTTCTGGCCTGGCCTCGCCCGGTTACTGGGTGGATGCGCGCAAGCACCTGATGAAGAAAGACCGGGTGATGAAGCGCCTGATCCCGCAGTTGGGCGATGGCACGCTGCAGTCGCGCGGGGATGCCTTCAGCACCCTGGCGCGCTCCATCGTGGGCCAGCAGATTTCGGTCAAGGCGGCACAGACCGTGTGGGACCGCTTTGCGGCGCTGCCCCGGGCCATCACGCCGGGCGATGTGCTCAAGCTCAAGATCGACGACATGCGTGCCGCCGGCCTGTCCGTGCGCAAGGTGGAGTATCTTGTGGACTTGGCCCTGCATTTCGATGCGGGCAAGCTGCATGTGGACGGCTGGCATGGGATGGACGACGAGGCCATCATTGCTGAGCTGGTGGCGATCCGCGGCATTGGCCGCTGGACAGCGGAAATGTTCCTCATCTTCCACCTCATGCGGCCCAACGTACTGCCCCTGGATGACGTGGGGCTCATCAATGGCATTAGCAAAAACTATTTTTCGGGCGACCCGGTCAGCCGCAGCGATGCCCGCGAAGTGGCCGAGGCCTGGAAGCCCTGGTGCACCGTGGCCACTTGGTATATTTGGCGGTCACTGGACCCGCTGCCGGTGACGTATTGAAATGGAACACCCCCCTGAGGCCCTGCGGGCCTTTCCCCCGCTCTCGCATTGCAGTGCAATGCAGGCAGAACGCCGCCGCCAGTGCGGCGGGGCGGCCCTCGCCTGGGGCGCGCCAGCTTCATGGGCTGCGAGTGCCTAGCGCAATGGATATCTGAAAGACAAGAGGAGAACCATCTTGGCGAAAAAAACATTCCTGGATTTCGAAAACCCGATTGCCGAACTCGAAGGCAAAATCGAGGAACTGCGCTATGTGCAGACCGAAAGCGCGGTGGATATCTCTGATGAGATCGACCAGCTCAGCAAGAAAAGCCAGCAGCTCACCAAGGACATCTATTCCGACCTGACGCCCTGGCAGATCACGAAAATTGCGCGCCATCCTGAGCGCCCCTACACACTCGACTACGTGCGTGACCTGTTCACCGATTTTGTCGAGATGCACGGCGATCGGCATTTTTCGGACGACAAATCCATCGTCGGCGGTCTGGCCCGTTTCAACGGCCACGCCTGCATGGTGCTCGGCCACCAAAAAGGGCGCGACACCAAGGAGCGTGCGCTGCGCAACTTTGGCATGACGCGCCCCGAGGGCTACCGCAAGGCGCTGCGCCTGATGAAAACCGCCGAAAAATTCGGTCTGCCCGTGTTCACTTTTGTTGATACGCCGGGCGCGTTCCCCGGTATTGACGCCGAGGAGCGCGGCCAGTCCGAAGCCATCGGCCGCAATATTTACGAGATGGCGCAGCTCGAAGTGCCCATCATCACCACCATCATCGGCGAAGGCGGCTCGGGCGGCGCGCTGGCGCTCAGCGTGGGCGACCAGTTGCTGATGCTGCAGTACTCCATTTACTCGGTCATCAGCCCCGAGGGCTGTGCGTCCATTCTCTGGAAAACGAGCGACAAGGCGCAGGAGGCCGCCGAGGCCCTGGGCATTACCGCGCACCGGCTCAAGGCCCTCGGTCTGGTCGACAAAATCGTCAGCGAGCCCGTGGGTGGCGCGCACCGTGACCCCAAGCACATGTCCTCGCTGCTCAAGCGCGCCCTGGGCGATGCTTTCCGCCAGGTGTCGGACCTCAAGGTGAAAGACCTGCTTGAGCGCCGTTACGCACGCCTGCAAAGTTACGGCCGCTTTACCGACACCAAGGCCGACAGCCGCTAACCCCCGGCAATCTCGCGGCAATCCTGAGGCGGTAAAACCCTTGGCGCACGAAAGTGCATCAAGATGTACCATCGTCAGCAGGCTGCCGCAGTATGGCGGTACGGGAGGACGCGATGGCATGGATGAAAACCCTGCGGGGCCAAATTCTTCTGATTTGTGTGGCCTTTCTGGTCGCCGGGCTTGCCGCCCTGGCTGCGGCCAACTACCTGGCGGTACGCAGCCAAGCCTATGCCTCGCTGGAAGCGCAGTCCCGCGCATTGGCCCTGAGCCATACCGAAGCCTTGCGTGACTGGGCCCGCAGCAAGGCCCTGATCGTCCAGGCGTCGGCCGCGGCGCTGGATGACCCGGAGGCTGCGCGCGCCTTGAACATGCTGCAAAAGGCTGGCAGCTTTCTCACCACGTACTTTGGCTATGCCGACAAGCGCACCGTGTTCTCCGAGCCGCAGAACCTGCCGCCCGATTACGACCCCACATCCCGCCCCTGGTACAAGCAGGCGACCAGTGCGCAGGCACCCATCCTGACGGCGCCCTACCCGGATGCCGGTGGTGCCGGGCTGGTGGTCACGTTTGCTGCGGCGGCCCGCCAAGGCAGTGATGTCAAGGCGGTGCTGGCGGGCGATGTGTCGCTGTCGGCCGTGGTGGCCAATGTGGCTTCGATCAAACCCACGCCGTCCAGCTATGCGTTTTTGGTGGGGAGTGATGGCAACATCATCGCCCACCCGGATGTCAAATTCGCCCTCAAACCAGCGACCGAGCTGTCTGCGCAGCTGTCGGCGTCGGCGCTGACGCAAATGGCGCGCAACACCGGGTTGAGCGCCATGGATCTGCAGGGCCGTGCCATGCTGCTGGCCGTGGCCCCGGTGGAGGGTACCCCTTGGATGCTGGCGATCGCGCTCGACAAAGCCGAGGCGTTGGCGGCCATCACCACCATGCTGCAGGTGTCCATCGCCACGGGCATGGTGGTGGTGTTGGCGGCGGGATTGGCGCTGGCGGCCATTTTGGCGCGCCGCCTGCGCCGCCTGACGCAGGTGCGCGATGCCATGCACGACATTGGCTCGGGTGAGGGTGACCTCGCGCGCCGGATTGATGCGCAAGGCGAGGACGAACTGGCGCAAATTGCCACCGACTTCAACAGCTTTGCCTCCAAGCTCTCGGGCGTGCTGCTGCAAATCCGCGATGCCAGCGGATCGGTGCGCGTCGCCGCCGAGGAAATCGCCTCGGGCAACCAGGACCTGAGCAGCCGCACCGAACTGACTGCGTCCAACCTGCAGGAGACCACCGCCTCCATGGAGCAGTTGACCGAAACCGTGCGCCAGAACGCCGATGCCGCGCGCCAGGCCAATCAACTCGTGGCCCAGGCGTCCAGCGTGGCGCAGCATGGTGGCAAGGTGGTGGGCGATGTGGTGAGCACCATGGAGCAGATCAATTCCGCCTCGCGCAAAATCTCCGACATCATTGGTGTCATTGACGGCATTGCGTTCCAGACCAACATCCTGGCGCTCAATGCCGCCGTCGAGGCGGCGCGGGCGGGTGAGCAGGGCCGGGGTTTTGCCGTGGTGGCCAGCGAGGTGCGCAGCCTGGCCAGCCGCAGTGCAGAAGCCGCCAAAGAGATCAAGGGCTTGATCAGCGCTTCGGTGCAAGAGGTGGCCAACGGCTCGCGGCTCGTGAACGACGCCGGCACCACCATGACCGATATCGTCACCTCGGTGCAGCGGGTGACCGACATCATGGCCGAGATCAGCGCATCCACCAGCGAGCAAAGCACCAGCATTGCCGAGGTGGGCCAGGCCGTGAACCAGCTCGACCAGATGACCCAGCAGAACGCGGCCCTGGTCGAAGAAAGCGCCGCTGCGGCCCAAAGCCTCAAGGACCAGTCCGTGCGACTGACCGAGGTGGTGGGGAGCTTTCGCCTCGCCTCCTAGCGCAACTGGGATGGGTCTGGCGCACAATGCGCCCCCATGTCTGTACTGCACGAGATTTTGCCCACCCCGGGAGTGGCCCCGTGACCCTGCGGTTCACCGAGGCCATGGCCCGCTTTACCCCGGCGCTGCCATTGGCCGTGGGGTTGAGCGGGGGTGCCGACTCGACTGCCTTGCTGTGGGCCTGCGCCGAGCGCTGGCCGGGGCAGGTGCGCGCCATCCATGTGCACCATGGGCTACAAAGCGCCGCCGATGATTTTGAACGCCATTGCGAAGCCCTGTGCGCGCGCCTGCAGGTGCCGCTGGTGGTGCAGCGTGTGGACGCTCGTCCCGTGCCAGGCCAAAGTCCTGAAGACGCAGCACGTGCGGCACGTTACAAGGCTTTTTGGGCTGCAACGCACGTCAGTCAAGCGCAACCAGCTATTCAATCAATAGCGCTAGCGCAGCATGCAGACGACCAGGTGGAAACGCTGCTACTGGCGCTCTCCCGTGGCGCAGGGGTGGCCGGGTTGGCCGCCATGCCCGACCACTGGCAGCGCCATGGCCTGGATTGGCACCGCCCCCTGCTGCGCGTGGCCGGGGCCGAACTGCGGGCCTGGCTGCAGGCACGCGGCGAGCGTTGGGTGGAAGACCCCAGCAACCAGGACGAGCGCTACACCCGCAACCGCATCCGTGCGCGCCTGCTGCCGGTGCTGGAAGCTGCTTTTCCGGCGTTCCGCGACACTTTTCCCCGCAGTGCAGGGCATGCCGCGCAGGCGAGCGAACTGTTGCTGGAAGTCGCGCAGCAAGACCTGGAAACGGTGGGCCTGCCGCCGCGCCTTTCCGCATTGCAGGCATTGAGCCGCGTGCGCCAAGCCAACGTGTTGCGCCACTGGTTGCGCCAGGCACACCAGACCACTCCGACTGCGGCGCAACTCGGCGAGTTGCTGTCACAGATTGCTGCCTGCACCACACGCGGGCACCGTATCCACATCAAGGTGGGCCGGGGATTGGTGGTGCGTGAAGGAGTGTTGCTCCGTTGGTACAATCCCTAGGTTTTGGCCCACATCAGCACGATAACCGGCGGCGCCCCAAAACACTGTCCACCCCGCGCCGCGAGATCCGGTTTCGTCACCAAGCTATTCCATGCCATTGATCGTTCAGAAATACGGCGGCACCTCGATGGGCTCGCCCGAGCGTATCCGCAATGTTGCCAAGCGTGTGGCCAAGTGGGCACGTGCTGGCCACCAGGTCGTTGTGGTGCCCAGCGCCATGAGCGGCGAAACCAATCGCCTGCTGGCCCTGGCCAAAGAACTTGCGCCCGAGCGTGCCATGCAGGCCTACCACCGCGAACTCGACATGCTGGCCGCCACGGGTGAGCAGGCCTCGTCGGCCCTGCTGGCCATTGCCTTGCAGGCAGAGGGCATGGAGGCCGTCAGCTACGCCGGCTGGCAAGTGCCTATTCGCACCGACAGCAGCCATACCAAAGCCCGCATTGAATCCATTGACGACAAGCGCGTGCGTGCCGACCTGGACGCTGGCCGAGTGGTTATCGTCACAGGCTTTCAGGGTATCGACGACCTGGGCAACATCACCACCCTGGGCCGCGGCGGCTCAGACACGTCGGCCGTTGCCGTGGCAGCGGCCATGAAGGCGGCCGAGTGCCTGATCTTCACGGATGTTGATGGTGTGTACACGACCGACCCGCGCGTGGTTCCGGCAGCGCGCCGCCTGCACACCGTGAGTTTCGAGGAAATGCTCGAAATGGCCAGCCTGGGCAGCAAGGTGCTGCAGATCCGCTCGGTCGAATTCGCAGGCAAGTACAAGGTGCCCATGCGCGTGCTGTCGAGCTTTACGCCCTGGGACATTGACATCAACGAAGAAGCCAAATCCGGCACGCTGATCACTTTTGAGGAAGACGAAAAAATGGAACAAGCCGTCGTATCCGGCATCGCATTCAACCGCGGTGAAGCCAAAGTCTCGGTGCTCGGCGTGCCCGACACCCCCGGTATCGCCCACCGCATCCTGGGCCCCGTCGCTGATGCCAACATCGAGGTTGATGTGATCATCCAGAACATCAGCAAAGACGGCAAGGCGGACTTCAGCTTCACCATCAGCCAGGCGGACTACGCCCGCACGATGGACTTGCTGCGCGAATCCGTAGCCCCCGCAATGGGCGCACAAGAGGTTGTAGGTGACCCCAATATCTGCAAGGTCAGCATCGTCGGCATCGGCATGCGCAGCCACGTCGGCGTGGCCAGCAAGATGTTCCGCGTGTTGAGTGAAGAGGGCATCAACATCCAGATGATCTCCACATCCGAGATCAAGACCTCGGTGGTCATCGACGAAAAATACCTTGAATTGGCAGTGCGTGCACTGCACACCGCCTTCGATCTGGACAAGCCCGCAGAGTAAAAGCGCCTCTAAACTGAGGCATAATAGTGGGATTGGAAACGTGACCGAGTGGCCGAAGGTGCTCCCCTGCTAAGGGAGTATGGGGTGTAGAGCCTCATCGAGGGTTCGAATCCCTCCGTTTCCGCCAGATAAAAAGCCTAAGTGATTGATTCACTTGGGCTTTTTTATTTTGTGCTTTGGCAGGTATGCCATCTGGTATGCCATAACTGGCTGGCTGTTACTGGATGACATCGGTTGACTTTGGATATCCAGCTCACACCTGTCCGCTTCGCAGCGCTCCCGGTCACTCGTCGGGATCGGCCCGGCTCACGGACTGTGCACAACACCAGCCATCGAGTGAACCGAGCTACTTCGGCTCGAAAGGCCGGTCTCGAAGGTATTGCGGAAGTAGCCACCTTATTAAGTGGGAGCGCGCGCCTCGGAATGCGCCAGCTACACTAGCGACGCTATTCCGGGAGACCTTCGGAAGTGAAGCTGGTGCAAGAAAATAAGTGGGGGGAGTGCCGATGACTAGAGACAGTAAGCCATTGCTTCGGGTGAACCAATGGCTGGGGACGTGGGACATAGCGAGCTGGGGCGGCAATCGCCCAAAGCCGCCGACGCATTTTTACGTTGGCTCGCTCTCGCTCAAAACACTACGAGCCCTGAGCGGTGTCCAGCCCAGAACCATTGAAGATCGTCGAGCCAGCAAGACCGCGGGATATCAGCGCACGCATGACGAGGACAGGCTCTCAAAGATTGGCCGCTACCTGGAGTACGGTTTTCCCTTGTCTACTGAAGGAGGCCTGGACCCGCAGGCCCACACAGAGCTGGTCAATCCCGGATGGCTACCGACCAGCATCTTGGTTAATGTGCTTGGCCCTAATGAAACACGCACTCGAAAAGGCAAGGAGCGAACCGTTGTACCGGCCGATCTGGTCAACATCGCCGCCAACGGCCAGTTTTATCAGCTGAACTTCCCGGTCACCGATGTTGATCCCGCGCAAGCGCTGCCGCCGTTAGAAATTGTCGACGGGCAACATCGATTGCTAGCCACGGATCTGATTGATTTGCCAGACGACTACGAGGTACCGGTCGTCATGTTCGACAACTTGCCCCTTACCTGGCAGGCGTATCTGTTCTGGGTCATCAACGTTGAGCCGAAACGCATCAACACCAGCCTAGCGTTCGATTTGTATCCAGAGCTGCGCGATCAAGAATGGCTCAAGCGAGGCGAGTCCATCAAGATCTACCAAGAGCATCGATCTCAAGAACTGGCCGAAGTCCTTTGGCGCAACCCGTCCAGCCCGTGGAAAGATCGCATCGAGCTGTTTGGCAAGCGCGTTGATGGGCACGTTTCGAACGCTGCGGCGATTCGATCGCTGATGGCCACATTCGTGCGGACCTGGGCGAAGGGTAATGACGCCGGGGCCGACCTGGAAGACATCACAAAATTGGGTGGCCTGTTCGGTTCGATCGACAGGAACGGCACACGCTACATCATCCGCTGGCGGAGACCCGAACAAGCTGCATTCCTGATACTTTGCTGGAACGCAATTCAGTCAGCCACTGCTGCCTCAAGGGCATCGTGGAAGCTTGCGTTGGCCGAGAACGCCGGGAAGTCCGAAGACGCTGCTGCAGCTTACGCGTTTGCTGGTCCCTACACCCTCCTGGCCACTGACCAGGGCTTCCGCGCAATCAGCTTCGCGTACAACACCCTAGCGCAACTGGTCTACGACAAGATCGGGTTACTTGAGATTGAAGGGTCTGAGGACCAGTCCGAGCCCAACGATGAACTCGTTGCCAAAGCTCTAAAGCAGTTGGAATCAAACCGAAACCTGACAACTTTTGTACAGGCGGTGGCAACAGCGCTTGTCGACGAGGTCGATTGGCGAACAAGCGCCGCCCCTGGCATTGCCGAGAAAGACAAGGTCGTGCAAGGCCAGTATCGCGGCAGCAGCGGCTACAAAGCGCTAAATAAAGCAGCTTTGACGGCAGCCTCAAAGTCTAAGAACGACAACGTCAGCGACGCCGCTACGCGCGCCCTGGCTATTCTGGGCTGGGGCAATGAATAGTCGCCATCGCCGCAGCCAAGCACAACGGAGTCAGCCTCAGAATCGCCAGCACCGTAACGCGCCCCCGCCTGCGCAAGCCGCGCCAGCAAGCCTGATACCTATCGATCTGTGCGCCCCGAGCTTGATACAAAACAGCTATGCCAGCCTTATCAGAGCAGCGCAGCCCTTCGGCGCTCCTCTGCTACCAGCAACAGAGCCGAAGACAACTCCAGCAGCTCTTGCCGTTGATGCTCTCTTGCACTTGACCGAGGGCTGGCGATTTCTGTCGGCCGCGCTGTCATCAATGCTCGGCAATGCTCCAGCACAAGCAGTTCACTTCGCCTACTACGCCGAGCTGAGGGCAGTCATATCGCTACTGTCATCCCACGGGATGCGAGTCAGCAACCGAGACAACAGCTATTTGGAGCGTGGCGGAACATCGAAAGTGCCTTCCTGGCGAACGATGGGAACGCACACGGTTGTCTGGAAGCTTTGGGAAGCCTGGGCCACGACCCCGGCAGCCGAAGCGCTTTTGCTCGACCAACTGAAAATTCTCCCATCTGTCACGATTGGAGATCTCAAGGCTTCAGTCGGTCGAGTCGCGGTTAACCCCACATTGACCCGCTGGGCGCTTGATCTCGCCATGGGGAACGAACACACAGCGAGAAACCAAGCAAGCTACGAAACGTCGGCGGCTAGAGCCCCGCTTCAGACGATGCAGGTCTCGGACTTCGAGTTTGTGCGCGATCTATGGGCGCTGGCCGAGCCCACCGGCTTTGGCCTGAGGTTCGAACAGGAGCTGGTCAGATATCTTGTCAACGCCGAGCTAAATGATGATGCCGTTGCGATCGACGAGGCTGCACGAGTTGCTTGGCGACAACGCCTCGTCGCCGACCTGGAGCGAACCACCGGCACGCCCCGCGCAACACTTGAAGCCTTCTTCCACGGCGGCGCATCTCCATCACCAGTTTTCCAGCTTGCGTTCGATACTGATGTGAAACCGGCGAACATGATTGCTCGCGCATTTTTTTTGCTCCGTTTGGCAACCCTGATGCCAAACAGCGCACTGGCTAGCCACCCAGCAACACCAGCTAAGGAGTGGCTCAAGGACTGGCTGGAGCATGCAGGACTTTTTGACCCCTCAGCCGGGACGCAGCCGGAAGAAAAATGGTTGGACTTCGAGCACCTGAGTCAGCTCGCTGTTCCACCAATGCCATTGCCTGCTCAGCTGCATTCGACGTCCTCGCGCAGCATGGATACCCACCTGCTATCGAGAGCTGACGCGCTACTTGCATGGAGCACCAGTCTTTGAAATACATGGGCTCCAAGCGAGCGATGCTTGGCAATGGTCTGGGCGAAGTGTTAGGAGGGATGGTAGGCAGGCACAAGCGATTTGTTGATCTCTTCGCCGGTTCTGCTTCAGTCGCCTGGCATGTAGCGGGACGCTATCCGATAGAAACTTGGGCGTTTGATCTCCAACGTTACAGCGCGGTGCTTGCTGCGGCCGTAGTTCAGCGAAACAGTCCGGCCGATCCCGTCAAACTCTGGAACGACTGGTCGCGCCGGGCTGCCCCGCGATTCAGTGCATTTGATGCCCCGACGTCCAGGGACATCAGCGAAGCTTTCGTCATGAAGGCTCGGAGCTGGTCGAACCAGTTTGACAAGACCAGCCTTGTCAACGCCTACGCAGGACACTACTACAGCCCGGTTCAAGCGGCTTGGATTCAGGCGCTGAGAGACACCGTTCCCACCAAGTCTCCAAATAGGGAAATCTGCCTTGCCGCGCTTGTGACGGCCGCCAGCAAATGCGCCGCGGCCCCTGGCCATACAGCACAGCCATTCCAGCCAACTGACACGGCGCTTAAGTACCTGCAGATAAGCTGGCAACGCAATTTGTGTGCTGACATACAGGCAGCGCTCGCTCAGGTTGCCCCACTTCACGCCCAGGTAGTCGGGGAAGCCCACGTCGGGGATGCCAACAAAGTTGCATCGCAACTGAGGCACGGCGATCTCGTTTTCATCGACCCACCATACTCTGCCGTTCAATACAGCCGCTTCTATCACGTGCTTGAAGCCATTGCTGTAGGCGTCACGAGTCCCGTCTTCGGCGTTGGCCGCTATCCACCGCTCAGCGAGAGGCCTAGTTCGCAGTACAGTCAAAAGACGACATCTCTAGCGGCGATCCAAGAGCTACTGACAACGCTGGCGGAACGTGACGTTTCCGCAATAGTCACTTTTCCAGATCACGAATGCTCAAATGGCATTGATGCCAGCATGATCAAGAGCGCCGCGTCCAAAATCTTCAAGGTCGAGACTCACCGTGTGTCCAGCGTGTTCAGCACGTTAGGCGGCCCGGCGTCTAAAACGCATGGACCACGGCTCGCGCGGCTGAGTGCTGATGAGATGATCCTGTGCATGGAACCAAAATGACCTGCCACCTGATCAAAGCGTTGGGGATAGCGCGCTGACTTGCTAGCATCCAATTAATCACCGGATCGTCGGCGCTGCACATCAAGTGACCGGTCTCGGTTGTACATCGGTCATACAAGCTGCTGCCTGTCGAATGTCTGGTGATGGTGCTCGCTGTTGTTCGGACCACCCACCGCGAAAGACTCTTTTCAGCCTGCAGCGGTAGGAGCGGGTTACCAGCTGGTAGCCCAACTTTCCACAGATGAGGCAATGGTTGACGCACCACGTACTGGTACTTCAAAACCCCAAGCTCGGCAAGAACTCCACCCCTGTCCGCTTCACCAGCTCCTGGTAGCTGATCGGTCGCCCGACACGCTCCCCCTCCCGGTTCTCCTGCCAGTGCGCCCAGGCCCGCTTGTCATGCTGGTCGTACACCAGCTTGAACAGATAGGTCGGCACCCTGACCCCGTTGTCTCCGATTCGTGGACTCTCCGGCGTGAACACCGGCCCGGTGATCACGAACACATCCCCCTTGGCTCTTCGCACATAGTGGCGCGTGTCCTGCTCAATCTTGGCCCAGGCACCCCCGTTGTGCTGGATGTCCTGCGGCACCATATTGGCCAGGCTGAAGCTCTGGGCCATGGCTGTCGGCGTGGGCATGTCCCCCGCAGGTGCCATGTGCCCTCTAGAGAAACCCGAGCGTTTGTAGTCTTCCAGTTCCGCTCGCTCGCCCCTGGGCAACCTGGCATCGGCGAAGAACTTGGTCGCGCGCCTCTCATCGGCATCCTCGATGCTGCGCCGGTTCAGGCGCTGCGCCACATAGACCGGGGTCTTGGTCTGGCCGCTGTGCAGGAGGGCAAAGGCTTCGTAGCAAAGCTCCCGTTGCTTGGGTCGGGGTGTTATGGCGGGTGGTTTGCCGTTGGCAAAAAACTGCGGGCACTGCGCAAAGCTCGTCGGGTGTCCTGCAGCGCTGTCGATGGCTTCCAGCGCAGACACACGGGCTTGGGACTCATTGGCAGTGGCCAGGGCAAGGATCGCGGTCACGCGCAGCAGGTGCGACCAGGGGGAGGACAGTTTCACTTCAAACGCTTGGTTCACTGCTGATGAGAATGTGCGGCGGGATTGCAGCACATGGATTCGTCGGCTGGGTTTCTACCCCACGCGCAAGCCCTCGGCCGGGAACGGCCGCAGGAACTCCATGCTGCGGCTCACGGGGGCCTGCAGCCAGTCGTCGAACTGCTCCGGCTCCAGGATCACGACCATGCGTTTCTCGTCGGCTGGCTTGTGGAACAGGTTCATCAGCGGATGCTGGTCGGCATTGATGGTCAGCATGGTGAAGCTATGCACGACCTCACCCCGGGGAGACTTCCACTGATCCCAGAGCCCCGCGATCCCCATGGGCTGGCCGTCAGCCCGGTTGATTCGGGTGGGGACGGCCTTGCCTGTGCGCCAGTCCGGTTCGTAGATGGCCATGGCCGGGATGATGCAGTGGCGTGTATGGCGCCAGGCGTCCCGGAAGCTCGGCTTGATGGCCACCGTCTCGGAACGGGCGTTGTAGGTGTGGCGCCCCAGCTTGAGGTCGCTGGCCCAGTGCGGCACCAGACCGTACTGCCCGATCAAGGCTTCATGGGGAGACACGGCCTCGTCGCCCACATCGGCATGCGGGTGCCTGCGGATGAAGCTGCCCTGGTAGCAGGGCCACATGTCCTCCTTGCCTTCCATGGCCGGAGGCTCGGCCTGGAAGACCTCTCGGTAGGCTTCAGGTCGCTGGAGGCCCTGGTAGTGGCTGCACATGGCCTGTTCTGTCCTTGTGTGGTGTGTTCTTGTCCCCAATCGCTGGGGTCAACGCTGTGGATAGTTCTCTGGATAAGCCCTGCTGGCCGCATCAATCCTGGCTTGCAGCACTGCGCTCAAGCATTAGGCAGAGCATAGCCAGAGCGCCATGCCCGGGAATTGCCCCGGATCGGCAGGCAGGAATATACTGTACTTAATAACAGTGTTTGTGCTCGCCACCTCTATTCGGCTCCCCGCCCCATGCTCTCGGTTCTCGACCCTCTTTGCTCGTCCCCTGAGCCCTATCGCCCCAGCCTCATCGCACAGGAGATCGATGCCTGTGTGCATGCGGGTTTTCCGTCACCGGCCGAGGATTTCCAGGCGGAACGGATTGATGTGCTTAAGCATATCGTCCGGCATCCCCAGGCCACCTACACCCTGCGAGTGCGAGGTGACTCCATGCGCGATGAAGGCGTCTTCGACGGGGATGTGATCCTGGTGGACCGGGCCATCAAGCCACGCCATGGCCTCATCGTCGTGGCCGTGGTCGATGGGGCCTTCACCTGCAAGAAGCTGTGGCTGCGCGCTGGCAAGCTCAAGCTCCAGGCCGCGAACCCCGCCTACGAAGACATCGTCCCCCAGGACGGGCAGACCATTGAGGTGTGGGGTGTCGTACTTGCCAGCGTCAAGCAGTTCAAGACTTGAAGCGGAGCACTGCCATGCGTACCGTTGAGTGCTGTGACCCCGGCAGAACAAGGCCATGTTTGCGCTAGTCGATGGCAACAACTTCTACGTCAGCTGCGAGCGGGTGTTCCGGCCAGACCTGGAGCTCCGACCGGTCATCGTTCTGAGCAACAACGATGGCTGCGCCATCGCACGCTCCAACGAAGCCAAGGCCCTGGGGGTGCGCATGGGACACCCCTGGCACGAGATTCGGCACCTGGAACACGAGGCGGGCCTGGTGGCCCTATCGGCCAACTTTGCGTTGTACGGGGACATGAGCGACCGTATGGCCAGCCTGGTGGCAGGGCTGGGCCACCGGCAGGAGGTGTACTCCATCGATGAGAGCTTTGTGGACCTCAGTGGCATCCGGGGCGACCTGACAGAGCGAGCCCATTCCATCCGTGCCCGGGTGCTGCAGTGGGCGGGCATACCTTGCGGGATCGGCATTGCACCGACCAAGACCCTGGCCAAGCTGGCCAACCATGTGGCCAAGACGGCCGAACGCAAACCAGGTTCCTACCCTGCAGAACTGGCCCAGGTCTGCAACCTGGCCCAGTTGCCCCCCACAGAGCGCGATGCGGTACTGCACGCCACCGATGTGGCCGAAGTCTGGGGCGTGGGGCGCAAGATCGCCGCACAGCTCAAGGGCGCAGGGATCGAGACCGTGCTGGACCTGGCACGCCTGGACCCGGCCACCGTGCGCAGGCGATGGTCCGTCGTGCTGGAGCGCACGGTGCGAGAACTGCAAGGCATGCCCTGCATTGGACTGGATGATCAACCGCCACCCAAGAGGGAAATTGCCTGTACGCGTTCCTTCGGGCAGCCCATCAGTGATCTCCCTGCGCTGGAACAGGCTGTGAGCACGTTTGCCAGCATGGCTGCGCAGAAGCTGCGCAGGCAGGGCAGCCACACCGCCCATGTGCTGGTGTTCATCCACACGAGCCCCTACCGCAAGGGGCCGCAGTACGCACGCTCGATCACCGTACCGCTGCAAAGCGCCACCAGTGACACCGTGCCGATTGCCAAGGCAGCGCTGATCGGCCTGCGCCGAATCTACCGGCCGGGTTATGCCTTCATCAAGGCGGGCGTCATGCTGCTGGACTTGCACAGCGCACGCCTCAAACAAGGAGAGCTTGAGCTGGAGCCCCTGGAGAGCCACGAAGGCTCTCGGGAGCGGCTTATGGGGGTGCTCGATGAACTCAACCAGCGCTATGGACGCGGGACTCTGAAGCTAGCCAGCGCCGGAGTGCAGACGCAGGGAGAGCGTGCTAGTTGGGCGATGCGGCAGGAACGCAGGTCACCGGCCTATACGACACGTTGGGAAGACATGCTGGAGGTGGGGGATGTGTCTATTGCGAATCCAAAAAAAATACTGTCCACCACACCGCCCATGTGAGGGTCGGTGTGGTGCACAGCATCAAGCAATGCTCTCCCCGACGGGTGACGAATGTCTACCAGCCTTCTGTCTGAGCTTGTCCGCGAGTAACGGCTTTCCCCCGGAAATATGCAGTTCACTGCTGACATCCTGAGCATCACCATCGACCGGGTAGAACTCCTCCACCACAGCAGCCCCTTCTTCCTCGGACTCCTCAAAATCCCCGAGTGCAAAACCAGCCCTGGCCGCTTCATCCAGTGCCCCCTGATCGATGCCCACAGCCTTGCGCGCTTCCCACTCCTTGCGTGCAGCAGCAATGGCCTGCTCCATCGTGCTGTCCGACCGGAGCGTGAGGTCCACGTAGTAGATCGGCGTGCGGTGCGACAGCATGGTGGACTTCCCGCGCAAGCGCAGCTCCAGTGGCAAGGTGGACAGCAAGCCCCCCGACAGCGCATGGAAGTAGCGCAGCCGGGCCGAGAGAGTCCTGATGCTGTTGAACCCGGTGGTGCGCAGCACAAAGCTGCCCAGTTCATCACACCCGGTTCCCTCCACGTCGATACGCACATTCAGGCGCCCGTAGGGCTTGCAGTTGCCGCCTTCGGCCAAGGGGCATGCCTGAGGTGACGGGCATGCAAAGCTCTGCATCCCGGACAGGGTGGCCCGCTTGCAGGTCTCCCCGTTGCCCACACACAGGGGCCGTCCTGTGGCGCGGTCAAACATCGTGTAGTTCGCCCGCAAGATCAGGTCCGGATCGTCAAACAGCAGGCGCACCGGAATGCTGCGCAGCTTGGCTCCCTTGTCCTTGCGCAACTGTTCATCGAGCGGGTGGTTTACCCAGCCATCGCGGTTCTGCACCTGGCTGGTGATGGTGAATTCGTCATCTTTCTCCGGCAAGCGCTTGCCGTTCTTCTCCACGACTTTGCCAATCGATATCCGGCCAATGACCGGGGGTGTCAATGCCAAACCTTTGAGCATGATGATTCCTTTCAAGACAAAGAGAACGGACCTGCACCGATGTGGTGGAGGTCCGCTGTTGAATGGTTGATGGGTACGGGGTGTGGGGCTCTGGCGCTTGCCTCGCCCGGCTTCTGCTGCACCAAAAACCGCCGACTGCCTGGCTTGGTGAGTGAATAGGCCTGCGCCAGGTCGGGCCGGTCCTTGAGCAATTGCACGGTGTCCAAGGTTGTTCCATCCTTGCTGCGCTTCCAGGACACTTCCCCGGTCTCGAACAGAGCCCGTGTCGCCTCGCCCATGTGCTGCTGAATGCGTTGCTTGAGTTGGGCCTCCAGTGCGGTCTGGGTGGTGATGACCTCCCGCACCGCCAGCAGGTCGGAAAACACACCGGACATCTCCAGGTCGGTCGAGAAATCTAGCGTGGTGCCGCTGTCGCGCGGATAGAGACAACGCAATGCCAAATCCGCAGAGTCCGAACCGTCGGCTGGCGGCTCCTGGTCCCGCTCCACGTAGCCCCAGAACTGCTGCTCCAGCTGGATCAGCTGGGTCATCATCTCGGCGTCCCGTTCGATGCGGAACACCTGCAGTTCCTGCCCGCCCATGAGCACCGCCACATCCGCCGCCTGTTTGCCGGTCACAGCCAGCTGGTGCATCACCTGCAGTTGCACGTACTCAGGCACGCCATCGCGCCACAGCCGAGAGCCGTGGATGCCCGCCGTCTTGCACTCCAGGATCTGGACCTCCGGAGTACCCATGACCTCCCGGTCAAGGTTCGCCAGCATCCAGGAATGTTCAGGGTGCTGCAGTACCGCGTTGACGCGCCGTACGCGGTTGCCCGTGCGCCGGGTGTAGTGCGCTGCCACGATGGGTTCGAGCAGCGTGCCCCAGTACAGCGGGCTTTGGTCGTCATTGGGATCGACGACAGGCAGACCGGCATCGCGCCCGGTCTTTTCCATCCACAGCTGCAGCTGGGACTTGTAGGGATGCAGGCCCACCGCAGCGGCAGCATCGGAACTGCCAATACCGCCCTTGCGGACTGCCAGCCAATCCTCTCGCTTCAGGTGGGTGGTCTTGACCAGCTTCAAAGCGGGCCGAGCCTGGAGTGTTGCTGACGAAGACGGAACAGGAACGGAAACCGCATCAACAGAGGGTAGAGACATGGTGACTCCTTGGGTGTAGAGACTCCCACACAACAAAAAGCCCCGGTCCCATTCAAGGGCCGGGGCTTTGTTGCGGGAAAAGTGGAAAGAAGCGAAGACTCTTGTGCCGCGTCCGATCGATCTGGCACTCACGACGCCAACTGCAGTGCCTGCTCCAACGCGCGTTGCTTGAGGGCTGCGCCTTGCCCGAACCAGGCACTGTCGAGCCGGTATTCCTGGCTGCGAGCGCGCCGCTCGTGGTCCACGAACTCGGTGACGGCGCACAGCAGACCCCAGGCCGTGCCCTTGGCGGCCTGCAGTTCTGCACCACGGCCCTGGCCCTCATACATCGCCTGCACCTTCTTGAGGGCACGCTCGTTCGTGAGACCCATGGCCTGGTCGGCATGGGCATCCGTCTGGCACAGCACCTTGAGGAAGTAGTTCATGGACTCATGGCTCTTGACCTTGCGTTCCGAGAGTGTCTTCATGCGGTACATGAAGCTGTCCCACTGGGAGACCGCAATGCCCAATTGCTTCTTGACCGCCTGGGCATCAAAGGTTGTGCTGTGGGGCACCTTGATGGCGCTGGTGGCACCACTGAGGGCGATGGACAAGGTGTTGTTGCAGACCACCCGGATCGTGGTGGGCGTGGCTGTGGTGGCGAGACTGCCGTCGCAGGAGGTAGCCAGCAGCAGA
This sequence comes from Simplicispira piscis, assembly GCF_054783455.1. Lineage (NCBI taxonomy): Bacteria > Pseudomonadati > Pseudomonadota > Betaproteobacteria > Burkholderiales > Comamonadaceae > Simplicispira > Simplicispira piscis. Next base: position 351,143 of record NZ_BAAGQN010000015.1, on the reverse strand, counting down.
TAGCCGTTGACCACATCGTTGCCCTTGAGGGCTGAGGTCTTGCCGGTGCGAGCCAGTGCCCAGAACTTGCGTCCGGCCTTAAGGACACCGGCTGTTTCCAATTCATAGCCGGAGACCTCCGTAAGATCCCGGTAGAACTCCAGCACTTCCTTGGGCTGGACTACCTGGTAGCGGCCTGACACCACGGACAAGGGGGCCTTGGTATCGCTGCGGTACAGCACCTTCTGGTCGGGAAACTCCATGGCTTCGCCGTAGAGGTTGGAGCTGTCATCGGTGGCCAGGTAGCGCACTGGCGTCTCCCGGATATGCCATTGCATGCCAGCGGCCTGTGCCCAGACGTCGATAGGTTGTTTCTTGGGCAGGGCATTGCCCAGTTGGTGCCAGGGTGTCTGGCCGACATGGGCCATGGTTTCAACGAGGTGTGACATGGGGGGTCTTTCGAAATGAAGATAGAACGGGAAAGGGAGGAGAGAGCAACGGTGTCCAGAGGAGGTTGCGGATCTGGGCGCAAGGTCAAGAACGGGAAGGGCTGGTGAACACAGCGCCGCAGTCCTGGCACTCGCAGTTGCCGAGGTAGTGCGCGTCAACGACATCGCCCAAGCGGCTACCAGCAACTGAGCCCGCAGTGGCGCCGAGCAGGCCACCCAGCAGGGCACCAGCGATGCCTCCGAGGGCGATACCAACGGGGCCACCAACAGCCCCGAAAGAAGCGCCGGCCTGGGCACCGGACCAGGTGCTGGCAGCGCCGCTGGCTGCTCCGGCGACACCGCCGAGGGTTCTTCCGGTATCGCGACCGACTTGGCGGGTGGTCACGTGGGTGGATTTGCAGATGGGACAAACAGTCATGGAGAGCTCCTTGCGATGGACGCAAAAAAGCCCGGGGCACGCGAAGGTGCACCGGGCTTGTGGGTGGGGTGAAATCAGACCAACGGAGGGCTGGTCAGGGTGGGGTTACCTGGATGGCAATGGGTATATGTGTAACTGAGGGGAGTTCAGATGAGGGGCCTGGGTCGGCACTTCTTCGGTAAGAACCCACGTGGCTCCTGCTCGCTTGAACTGTGTCGGCGTGCCTGTACTCATCGCTGTCAAAAAAATGGCCACCCGGCGCTTGCAAAAAAACTTATAGTGCTATAATATTGCGCCTGTGGATTCGGTGGTTGGTGCTGCATAAGCCGCCGAGTATGTTTACATGCGTGCAATGCGCCCATAACGCCAAAGGGTCAGCGTGTGCCTGACTAACAACTGTTGTGCTACAGCATCCCAGCTGTACCTGCAGTTCACCTCTACTACTACTATTCTTTCTGTAGCGCTTTGGTTACGCCTTTGCGTGTTCAGATGGTACGTAGCACTAAATACTCAAAACTAGAAGCATCTGCTTCTGCGCGTAAATTGGTCCAGTCACATCCCGGTGTGATGTAAGGCCCTCTCCAATTGGCAGCTCAGCAGTCGTTAAGACTGCTGAGCAAGCCATCTAAAAGCCTGCCCTGTGCAGCGCATCAATACTGACGTACGCGATTCATTTCGCGATGCTCAGCGTCCAAACGCGCCTAGCGCGACTACTACGAATTGATCGATCGCCACGACAAGGGTCGCGCCTTGCTTGTCGTTATAGGCCAACGCGACACCAGCCGCCATCTCGCAAAGAGATCGCGAGGTGGCACACAGAGGATTTGTTTTTGGAGTAGATGATGTTAGACAAAGTAATCATCAGACTGTCAGAGCTAACGCACATGACAGGGCTGTCAAAATCAACGCTGGCAGATAAACAGAATCGAAAATCACCACGTTTCGATCCCACGTTTCCGATTAAGGTTTCATTGGGTCCGAGAGCAGTCGGCCATTTTCGCGAGGACGTCCTTGCTTGGTTATCTAGCCGAAAGGAAGTAGCGCAACCTGGAGATAGAAAATGATAATCTATCCGTTACCCAACGAACTGCTTCCAAGAAAATTTGATACGACTGTGAGCGAAGTCGCCATGGCACTGCAGGCCCCCATTGAATTGGTGACCTCAGTCGCATTGGCCGCAGCTGCCGTCGCTGTTGGGCATAACTGTACAGTGCAAAGAAAGCCCGGTTTAGACGGGCCGACTTCTCTCTTTATCCTAGTCATTTGCGATTCAGGCGAGCGCAAGAGTGCAGTGCAAAGCCTGATATTTAAGGAAATCAATGACCTGCAGAGCGTTTGGCAGCATGATGCGTCTGAAGAGGCCGAGCGCATCAAGGTTGAGCACACCATATGGACTGAGAAAGTAAAACTTGCGCGTGCCGCTCTAAAACGTACAGCTCGAAAGCACGGCGCACTGGATGAGGCGGAAAACCGATTACGCGACATCCTCATCGCTGAGCCAAAACCCACGAAGGCAAGGCGAATCATCTATGTTGATTCCACCCCGGAAGCGCTGCTCTTGGGCCTGCACGAATGCGGCAATTCCGCTGGCCTGGTGCATGATGAGTTTGGGCAGTTCATCGATGGTCCCATGGCAAGCAAATTGCCGCTGTTGAACTCACTGTGGAGCGGCATGAATGCCACAGTGGATCGCAAGACCAGCGACAGTTTCGTGCTGACGAACGCTCGACTCACCTGTCTGTTCCAAGCGCAACCCGAAGTCTTTAAGCGCTTTATGCTCAAACAAGGACAGCAGGCTCGTGGCAATGGTTTCTTGTCCAGGACGCTCCTAGGTTTCCCTCTATCGACCCAGGGATGGCGGGCTGAAACCGCTGAAGTGGCTTGCCCAAAGCTGGAATGGTTCTATGAGCGCTGCAAGGCATTGCTCAGCAGGACCGAGCAGAGAGTGCTGAGGTTCTCCCCGGTTGCCCAAGTCCGATGGCATGACATTTCTGCCTCCTATGAACTGCAGATGCAACCCAATGGAATCTTCAATGACATGAAGGATTTCGCATCCAAGGCAGCTGAAAACATCGCCCGTGTGGCGGCTGTGCTGCATGCTTTTGAGACCGATGACAGCGATGAAATCTCAGACGAGGTCCTGATCGCCGCCAATAACTTGGTCGCTTGGCATGGAGAGCAGTATCGATCCGTTTTAACTAGCACAAACCTCTTAGAGGAGAAACAGCGAAGAATCGACGAGCTCTACAACTGGATCGCATCAACCATGATGAGCAGGAATTGGAACCACCTTTTGTGTAGCTATTTGATGCAATATGGCCCTAACTTCGCGCGCAAAAAGGCGGTCATGCATGAGCTCCTCGACTCACTAGCGCAATCTGGGCGTATCCTCATTTTTTATGATGGAAAAAGAAAATTTATCCAATTGCCACGGCCAACATTTCAATGCTGGTAAATTTTGATAAACATTTGAAGAGTAACAGCATCGCACCAGCTAGCTGGTGCGATGCTCAAGTTAACCAATGACGACTGTCCCGCCATTAACATCCATGAAAGAAAAATCAACAAATAGATCATCACTTATATTGCGAACGCAAAACCGTCTTTCACCATCATACATACAACCCAGGGAACGCTCAATCCACGCGATCAAACCCATCCCCCAGGCACTCGACGTCCTGCATAACTCCTCACGGCGTGTGATAGCGTGGACTCGGGCGGTCTGCGTCGTTGCGTTTCACAGGCAATAGCTATGGCTATTGCCTGTGAAACGCGCCTAGCATCCCATCCCGATCCGCACTACACCCGCTCGCGTAGAGTTATGCAGGACATCCCTAAGGCTGCTAATTTTGCTAAATTAGCCGAAATTAGCGATAGAATTTCTCCCGTTGTGAAAAATATGATGGTTCTTACCTGATCACTCGCATCGCGCTTCTGATGCTACGGGAGTGGCATCTTCATCTGTGCTGCGAATTCTGAATTCTTGGACGCCCAGCGTTACTCTTGGCCGAAGTAATAATTCCCTTCGTGACTGAGCGTTCATTGACAGAATCCTTGATGCTGTCGATGCTCTGTTCTTTCTTGAGCATGTAGGGAACGACTTTATCGAGTAATACCGCCCGCCTATCTGCATCGGTGTGATCTATCATACCAATCCCACACTGTTCGTAGTCGGATTTATTAAAATTGCAGTTGTGATATAAGCCTTTCCCTTCTGTTATTTTTTCCTTCCAATATAGTCCAACTTCCTCTGCCAGATGTTCGTCTTTTTTAACTTTTTGACCGTCATAGAGGAGCAGCATATGCGCATGCGGACCTTTCCGGGGTGTATATTCGAATTTCGTGACATAACCCTCTAGGTGCTTAAATAAATTAGGATTGCCTCTTCGATTGTCGAGCATATGCTTTATGTCACGCTTTATGTCGGACAGTTGCTTGTTCTCGCAGTGCTCTTTGGGGTACCCAAAATCTAATCTGAGCGCCAAAAGTTTGGAGTTCTGATCGTGTAATTGATTTATATACTGTCGAACACTTTTTTCAGTTTTGGTGACTGTGCGACTGCCTTTTTCCATAATTACCTCCTTGATAGTTTCATGAGAAAACTTTATCTTTTCTCATAATATATACAAAGATAGCACCCCACATGCCGGAATTGACACATCATCTATTGATGGCATAACTTCGTATATCAGCATTTACTTTGCATACCAAGTCAGTATCAAGGATTCAATTAAATTAGTGGCCGCCATGATGGGAAGCATTCGTAATGCGGAAATAGCACGAATATAGGTTATTAGTGTTATTGCAATTGAAAAGAAGCTGATTAATAAAGAATGGTGAGGAATCTGGATATAGCCCAGACGATCGCATGCACAAGCCGAATGTTGAGCAGCAACCTGGCTATGTCTTGTTGGCTTCATCAACCGCTTGCATTCTGTCTTTCAAGGTAACTGCCCGTAGGGACGGTTTTCATAGCCCGCAGGTCAGTCGTGATGACAACCTTTGGTTGACTCAGCCTGCATCTGGAGTGCGCCTCTTATCAGCTGGTTTTTTAATCAAGTCACTGATGCCTGCGTACCTGTCATGGCCTGATACGAAGGTAGCCCAGGAATTCATGAGATCCCGTCGCTGCTCTAGCAGATCGGTGCGGTGATATGCCGCCTCGACCTTGTCCTTGATGGTGTGTGCCAGCGATCGCTCAGCCAAGTCACGCGAGTAGCCCTTCTCGCTGCACCAATCCCGAAAACTGGATCGGAATCCATGGGCGGTGGCGATGCGTCCCGGAGTATCACTGCGCGCCTTGAGTCTGCGCAGCAAAGAGGTGAGGGCCATATCCGAGAGTTCCACCTGGTCTCGCACCGATGGAAACACGAGAGTGTCGTGTTGATCCTTTTGCTCCTCCAAAATGGCCAGTGCCCGGGGCGACAGCGGAACGCGGTGGGGCATCTTGGCCTTCATGCGCTCGGCGGGGATCGTCCATATGGCAGTCGTGAAGTCCACTTCGTCCCAGGTCATACCTCTTGCCTCGCCGGATCGGCATGCCGTCAGGATCACAAACTCAAGCAGTGTGCGTGACACCTCAGGACGGTTGCCCGTCCTGAGGTGCTGCTGCACGAATGTCGTAATGTCTCGCCAGGGCATGGCGGGGTGGTGCTGGGTGCGCAGGGCTTTGCCGGGTTGGTGGGCCAGCAGGTGAGTGACGACATCCACGGGGTTGGATTGGCAGTGCCTATGTGCCCATCCCCATGCCATGACTGCGTGGATGCGCTGTTTTACGCGGCTGGCGGTCTCTGCCTTGGTGAGCCATATCGGTTTAAGCACTTCTGCGACATCCCCTGGCTGGATATCCGGCAACAGCTTGTGACCCATCTTGGGGAAGACGTACTGCTCCAGCGTGTTGAGCCACTGTTGACCATGTTTGGGGTTCTTCCACCCCGGCAGCAGATCCTTGTGAAGTGTTTCAGCAGCATCCTTGAATGTTGGAACCTTGGGGGCTTCTTCGACCTTGGCTTTCTCTTCTAGGGGATCTTTGCCCTCGGCGAGTGCAGTGCGCATTGAGGCTGCTTGCTTGCCGACTTCTGCAATGCCCACTTCAGGATAGGTACCCAGGCCTGCATTCCTGCGCTTACCGGTGACTGGGCTGACGTATCGCAGAACCCATTTGCCTCGCCCCTTTGTGCTGGAAGGGTGCAAAGCCAAACCGGTGATGCCGCCATGCGGGATCGCCGACTCCGTTGGTTTGATGTTTTTGGCTCTTGTGTCGGTAATCGTTGCCATTGGGAGTTCCACGTACGGTATGCCATCCAGTATGCCATTTGAAATGGATGACGTCGGAACTCTTTGGATCAGCTTGGACTAAGAGTGCTTATTTATCAATGACTTGAGAGCTTTCTTTGGATGGCATTGGGCGATACTGGATGCTATTTTGGATGCCTCCGTTTCCGCCAAGATAAAGCCCAAGTGATTGATTCACTTGGGCTTTTTTCTTTTGCGCTTGTCTTTTCGTTCAAACACCCGCCTCAAGTCAACCCGGTGGGACTGCCTTGATTGCAGGATGTGGGGACGCTTGGAGCATGCGACCGGGCGGAATATGATGCCATGTCAGAAACTGGTTCGCTATTCGCCGGAAAACGATGGCTCGATGGGAGAAAGTTCGATGAACAGGCCCTGGCTCACGCAGTACCCGACGGGTGTGCCCGCCGAAATCGACATGCAGCGATTCGCGTCGCTTGTCGATATGCTTGCCGACAGCTGCAAGCGCTTTGCCCCTTTGCCTGCGTACCGGTCAATGGGCGTGACGATGAGTTTTCGTGAGCTGGACGAGGCCAGCAGTGCGTTTGCCGCCTGGCTGCAAAAATCGGCCGGGCTGCAGCGTGGTGACCGCGTTGCGCTGATGATGCCCAACCTGCTGCAGTATCCGGTGGCGCTGTTTGGCGTGTTGCGCGCCGGCATGGTGGTGGTGAACGTGAATCCGCTCTACACACCGCGCGAGCTCAAGCATCAACTGAACGATGCCGATGTGCGCGCCATCGTGGTGCTGGAGAACTTCGCGCATACGCTGCAGGAAGTGATTGGCGAAACCTCGGTGCGCACGGTGGTAACAACCGAGGTGGGCGACCTGTTGCCCACGCTGAAGCGGCTGGTGACGAACGCTGTGGTCAAGCATGTGAAGAAGATGGTGCCGACATGGCGGCTGCCCGGTTCGGTGTGCTGGCGCGACGCGCTCGCAGCCGGGCGCGCTCAGCAACTGGACGCGGTGTCTCTTGGACACGACGATCACGCCTTCTTGCAGTACACCGGCGGAACTACGGGCGTGGCAAAGGGTGCACAGCTCAGCCACGGCAACATGGTGGCCAACGTGTTGCAGGTGAGCGCATGGATGTCGCCCAACCTACACGAGGGCCAGGAGACCCTGATCCTGCCGCTGCCCATGTACCACGTGTTTGCACTCACCGGCGCGCTTTCCTTCTTCAGCCAGGGTGCGCAGGCGGTGCTGGTCGCCAATCCGCGCGACATGCCCGATTTTCTCAAGGTGCTGGCCAGTACGCCGTTCACCGCCATCATCGGTGTCAACACCCTGTTTCGGGCCATGCTGGATGCGCCCGGTTTTGCAGCCATTGACCTGAGTCGGCTCAAGCTGGCGGTGGCTGGCGGCATGGCGGTGCAGCAGGTGGTGGCACACCGGTGGAAGGAGCGCGCTGGCATACCGCTGGTCGAGGGCTATGGCCTGACCGAAACCTCGCCGGTAGCGATCGCCAATCCGGTCACGATCCAGGAGTGGAGTGGACAGATCGGTGTGCCCTTGCCCAGCACTGAAGCGGCCATTCTGGACGACGACGGCGACCCGATTCCTCTGGGCGAAGTGGGTGAGATTTGCCTGCGCGGCCCGCAGGTGATGAAGGGTTACTGGAACCAGCCGCAGGAGAGCGCCAAGGTGTTCACCCCCAACGGCTGGTTGCGCACCGGTGACATGGGCATGATGGATGAGCACGGCAGCATTCGCATTACCGATCGCAAGAAGGACATGATTGTGGTCTCCGGCTTCAAGGTTTTCCCCAACGAGATCGAAGACGTGCTGACGCTGCATCCTGACGTACTGGAAGCGGCGGCGATCGGGGTGAAAGATGAGCGCTCGGGGGAGGCGGTCAAGGTGGTGATCGTGCCCAGCAATCCGTCGCTGACAGAAGCCGATGTGCTGGCGCACTGCAGGCGCCATCTGACGGCTTACAAGATCCCGCGCATCGTGGAATTTCGCACCGACCCCTTGCCCAAGAGCAACATCGGCAAGATCCTGCGCCGTCAATTGCGCGATGAGGTCGCGGCGAGCCCTACAACCTCGACAGCGTCATCGTTGGGAATTTAAGTGTTTCGGCAACATCCGCTATGGGGCAAGCCGACCTCGGTACGGAGCTAACTCCTGTGCAGGGTATCGAACGCCACGATCATCAACGCCAAATATAAAAAAGCCCGCTAACCATTGTGTAGCGGGCTTTTTTGTGCCTATGAGGCTTGTAAGTGGTGGGTCCTGAGTGACTCGAACACTCGACCTACGGATTAAGAGTCCGCTGCTCTACCAACTGAGCTAAGAACCCACTTTTGAAACCGTTTCTGCGTCGCAGCAGAGAGACGAATTATGCCTTATTTTTTTAGGGCTCTGCAAGCATTGCAGCCATTTTTTGTCTGTGGGCCGCTCATTGCATGGCATTGCGGCTGGCCAGTTCTACGAACAGGCCACTGTGGTCGAGTTCGCCCAGGCCGTGTTGCACGCCGTCGGCGTAGAGGGTTTCGAACAGGGTGGTGATGGGGGCGTCGAAGCCGATTTCCTGGGCTGTGGCCAACGCATTGCGCATGTCTTTGAGCTGCACGCCCATGCGTCCGCGCGGGGCAAAGTCGCGCTCGACCATGCGCTGGCCGTGCAGTTGCAGGATGCGGCTGTCGGCGAAACCGCCGCTGATGGCCTCGCGCACTTTGGCCATGTCGGCGCCGCCCTTGGCAGCCAGCAGAAGGGCTTCGGCCACAGCGCCAATGGTGATGCCGACAATCATCTGGTTGGCCAGCTTGGCCAGTTGGCCCGCGCCGTGGGGGCCGACGTGCGTTGCGCGCCCCAGCACCGAGAAAACGCCTTGTGCACGCTGAAAGTCTGCGGCCTTGCCGCCCACCATGATGGCCAGGGTGCCGGCCTGCGCGCCCACGGTGCCGCCCGAGACAGGAGCGTCCAGGTGCGCGACGCCCATTTCGCCCAGGCGCGCGGCATGGTCGCGGGCCTCGCGCGGCTGGATGGAAGCCATATCGATGAACAGGCTGCCCTTGCGCAGAGCGGTGGCGGTACCCTGCTGGAAGAGTACATCGCCCACCACAGTGCCGTTTTCCAGCAGGCTGATGGTGATGTCGGCTTGGCGAACGGCGCTGGCAGGCTGGTCGTGCACCGTGGCGCCGTACGCGGCCAGCGGTTCTGCCTTGGCGCGCGTGCGGTTCCATACGTGAACCTCGTGGCCGGCCTCGCACAGGCGCTGGGCCACGGGCAGGCCCATCATGCCAATGCCCAGGAGGGCGATGCGTGTTTGCGACGGTGGGTGCATGGCGTGTTCCGAAAACGGTGTGAAGTCCCCATCATCAGGCCCCAGGCGGGCTGCTGGCTGTCAACTGGCTTGCAGCAGTCGCACCTAAAAGTTCAAGGTGTTTTGTGCTGCAGCGTGCTACATCAGCAGATGCTCGCCTGCGTTGTCGCCGCCGAGGATCACGTAGTTGACCTTGCGGATGTCCATCAGCTTTTTGCCGCCTGAATAGCTGATGGAGCTTTGCACGTCCTGTTCCATCTCGATCAGCGTATCCGCCAGCGGCCCCTTGATGGGTTCGAGGATGCGCTTGCCTTCCACGTGCCTGTATTCGCCCTTGTTGAAGTCGCTGGCCGAGCCGTAATACTCTTTGTAGAGCGCGCCATCGACTTCCACGGTCTTGCCGGGCGATTCCTCGTGGCCCGCGAAGAGCGAACCGATCATCACCATGCTGGCACCAAAACGGATGCTTTTGGCAATGTCGCCGTGGCTGCGGATGCCGCCGTCGGCAATGATGGGCTTGGTGGCCACGCGCGCGCACCATTTGAGCGCACTCAGTTGCCAACCGCCCGTGCCAAAACCTGTTTTGAGCTTGGTGATGCAGACCTTGCCCGGCCCCACGCCCACCTTGGTCGCGTCGGCGCCCCAGTTTTCCAGGTCGATGATGGCCTCGGGCGTGGCCACATTGCCGGCAATCACGAAGCTGGCGGGCAGGTGCTGCTTCAGGTAGGCAATCATGTTCTTCACCCCGTCGGCATGGCCGTGGGCGATGTCGATGGTGATGTATTCGGGTGACAGGCCTGCCGCCACCAGTTGGTCCACCGTGTCGTAGTCGGGTTTTTTCACGCCCAGCGAAATGGAGGCATAGCAGCCGCGGGCGTGCATATCCTTGACGAACTGGAGGTTGTCCAGGTCAAAGCGGTGCATGACGTAAAAATAGCCGTTCTGCGCCATCCAGATGCAGATTTTTTCGTCCACCACGGTTTTCATGTTGGCGGGCACCACCGGCAGGCGAAAACGGCGCGCTCCCAGCTCCACGCTGGCGTCGCACTCCGAGCGGCTTTCGACGCGGCACTTGCGCGGCAGCAGCAGGATGTTGTCGTAGTCGAAGATTTCCATGAGATTCCAAGCTCCATCAAAGGACGCCGCAAAACAATTTTTGCGGCGGTGGGCGCTTGGCCTGGAGACCGGTTGTGTGGGCAAGACCGTCTGAGGCCATGCCGAACCCCGGTAGGGGGCACAAAAAAACCGGGCTGCAAGAAACTTGGGCCTGGTGATTGATTCTACCCGTCTGCTTGGAGGGCGGCATAACGCCGACGCTATTCCCCGCATACAGACTGGGCTGCTGCCACCATGCGGCCCTGGGCATCCTGCACCCAGCCGACGGTGCGCAGGCGCTCGGGCTGTGCGCCCTCGGGGAAAGACATGGGACGCAGCTCAGTCCATCGGTTTAACTTTGATTTTGATAGCTTGTTGCGCTTATCCCACGTGCCCTGGAGCATGTTTCGAACGATATTTCGGGCGACGGGAGAGCCTTCGGTGCCTGCGGGTAGGCGCTCGACCACCAAGAGGTGAAAAGTCCATGCCGCGCCGGACTGGCGCGCGCTGAACTCCGCCGTGGCACCCAGGTAGTCGTTCACGGCAGGGCCTTGCCCCACGCGCAGGTGCAGGCCGCGCACCGGCTCAACGGGCGCCGTGTGCACGTCGGTAGCGGTGGGAACGGCTCGGCCCAGCGCCTGCAGGCGCTGCAGGGCGTCACGTGTTGCGGCGGGCGCCAGCGGGGCATCGTCTCCCTGTGCGCTGGGAACAATCCAGTCGAGTACCAGAGCGTCGGAGCCGGGGGCGGGCGTGGCGCTGTCTTGCCAGCAGCTGGCGCAGTCGGCGCTGGTAAAGCGCTCGAACAGCGCCACAGGCTGGGCTGGGCCTGCGTTGGCGCAGAGGGGCTGCGCGGCCAGAGGCAGGCTGTGCAGTGCCAACAGGGCAGTCAGGGTGAGGGCTGTATGTTTCATGGCCTGGCGCTTTCTACAATCAGGCCATGTTCCCACAAGACCCGATTTCTGGTGCGCCTTCGGCCGCATCTCCCCTTTTGGCCCACCTGAATCCCGAGCAGTTGGCTGCGGTGACGCTGCCAGCGGGCCATGCGCTCATTCTGGCGGGCGCGGGTTCGGGCAAAACCCGCGTGCTCACCACCCGCATTGCCTGGCTGCTGAACAACGGCTATGCCACGCCGGGCGGCATCCTGGCCGTGACCTTTACCAACAAGGCTGCCAAGGAAATGGTGGCACGCCTGTCGGCCATGCTGCCGATCAACGTGCGCGGCATGTGGATAGGCACCTTCCACGGCCTGTGCAACCGCCTGCTGCGCGCACACCACCAAGCAGCCGGTTTGCCGCAGTCGTTCCAGATTCTGGACACGCAAGACCAGCTCTCGGCCGTCAAGCGCCTGTGCAAGCAGTTCAACATGGACGATGAACGCTTTCCGCCCAAGCAGTTGCAGTACTTCATTGCGGGCTGCAAGGAAGAGGGCATGCGCCCCGGCGACGTGCCGGTGGCTGCGCACGACGTGGACGGACGCAAGAAGGTCGAGTTCTATCAGCTCTACGAAGAGCAATGCCAGCGCGAAGGCGTGGTCGATTTTGGCGAGCTGATGCTGCGCAGTTACGAGCTGCTGCGTGACAACGATCCCATCCGCGTGCACTACCAGCGGCGCTTTGCGCACATCCTGGTGGACGAATTCCAGGACACCAACAAACTGCAATACGCCTGGCTCAAGCAGTTGGCGGGCGACGAGGTCAATGGCCGCTTTGAGGCGCGCGGCAGCGTGATTGCCGTGGGCGACGATGACCAGAGCATCTATGCCTTTCGCGGCGCGCGCGTGGGCAACATGGCCGACTTTGTCCGCGAATTTGACGTGCAGCGGCAAATCAAGCTCGAACAAAACTACCGCAGCTACAGCAACATTCTGGATGCCGCCAACCAGCTCATCAGCCACAACACCGGGCGCCTGGGCAAGAACCTGCGCACTGAACAAGGCCCGGGCGAGCCGGTGCGCGTGTATGAGGCGCCCAGCGACCTGATGGAAGCGCGCTGGATGGTGGAAGAGATCCGTAACCTGGTCAAAAGCGACGGCTTTAGCCGCCAGGAAATTGCCGTGCTGTACCGCAGCAACGCGCAAAGCCGCATCATCGAATCGACCCTGTTCAACGCCGCCGTGCCGTACCGTGTGTATGGCGGTCTGCGCTTTTTCGAGCGCGCCGAAGTCAAGAGCGCACTGGCCTACCTGCGCTTGCTGGAGAACCCGCAGGACGACACCAGTTTTATGCGGGTGGTCAACTTTCCGCCGCGCGGCATCGGTGCGCGCAGCGTTGAGGTATTGCAGGATGCGGCGCGCAGCGCCGGTTGCTCGCTGCACGACGCCGTGAGCGCCGTGCCCGGCAAGACGGGGGCCAACCTGGGTGCGTTTGTCGCCATGGTCGATGTGCTGCGTGAGCAGACCCAGGGGTTGAACCTGCGCAGCATCCTCGAGCAAATGCTCAAATCCACCGGGTTGGTAGAGCACTACCGCGCCGAGAAGGAAGGTGCGGACCGCGTCGAAAACCTGGAAGAACTGGTCAACGCAGCCGAGAGCTTTGTCACCCAGGAAGGCTTTGGCCGCGACGCCGTGGCGCTGCCGCTGGACGAACACGGACTGCCACTCACCCAAAGCCCCGCCAGCCAGGGCCTGGACCCCGATGCGCCTTTGCTGGATGTGCCTTTGCCAGGCGCGGTGCCGGACATGGTCGACATCGACACGGGAGAAACTCTCTCGCCGCTCGCCGCCTTCCTGACCCACGCTGCGCTGGAGGCGGGCGACAACCAGGCCCAGGCTGGGCAGGAAGCCGTGCAACTGATGACCGTGCATGCCAGCAAGGGGCTGGAGTTCGACGCCGTTTTCATTGGCGGCATGGAAGAGGGCTTGTTCCCTCACGAAAACGCTATCAGCGACAAGGGCGGCCTGGAGGAAGAGCGTCGCCTGATGTACGTGGCCATCACCCGTGCCCGCAAGCGCCTGTACCTGAGCCACTCGCAAACGCGCATGCTGCACGGCCAGACGCGCTACAACCCGCGAAGCCGCTTTTTTGAAGAACTGCCCGAGTCCGCCCTCAAGTGGATCACGCCCAAGCAACAGGGGTTTGGCTCTTTTGCTCCTCATTCGGGAGCTGGTAGCGCTTATCCATCAAGCGCCAGAGGCCCATTTGGCTTTAAATCTGAAACCTTTGCCAGCCCACCCGTTCCAGTGCAAAAGGCAGCGCCTGCGCACGGCCTGCGCGCTGGCATGGCCGTGTTTCACAACAAATTTGGCGAAGGCAAAGTGCTGGCCATCGAGGGCACGGGCGACGACGCACGCGCGCAGGTCAGCTTCCCGCGCCACGGCACCAAGTGGCTGGCGCTGTCGGTGGCCAAGCTGACGGTGGTGGAGTGAAGGGCCTTGGCCTGCGTCACTGCCCCTAACGAACCAACCAAAGCCTTCACAAAGTGGGCACGTGGTGGTTTCAGGGCGGGGCGACCTGTGAGGTCATCTCGGAGGCGTTTGAGTGACGGGGGCTATGCCGGGGACTCGGCCGGAGCTTCGTCGGTAGCCACGGCTTCTGCCGCTGTCCCTGCAAAGTAATCTTCAAGTGAGACAAATTCCTGCCGCTCGCACAGCAAATGACCCAGATAAGCGGCTGCTCCTACGCCGGCGGCCATCGCCACGGCTGTTTGAGCCGAGGAGCGGCGCTCGTAGGATGCATGTCGCTCGTATTTTTTGCGGCCGCCCGGCGCCAACAGCACGTAGACCACGATTGCAATGAGACCACCTATGGCCAGCAACGTGCACTTGGCGGCAAAGGAGCTTGCGGTCATCCAAAACGAAGGGTTCGTCCGGGCGGTATGCAGCAGAACAATGCCGACAGCGCCCGCGACAAGAAGCCCTCCGACGACCTTGGCAGCGGTGTCCGGCAATCCAAATACCGCCAGAAAAATCGAAATAACGAAAGCGGCAATGGGTGAGCCCATCCACAGGGCAATGTCTGTGTAGCTCGAAAAAAGCACCAGGCGATTCTGCTTTCGCGCCATGTAGGCATACACCAGGTTGATCGCCAACAGGGCCAGGGCGATGCGGGACACCCACGTGGTGATGAAGGCGCTTCGCTTTTGCGCCTCTTCCCTCTCGATTCGCTGCGCCTCCTTGCGCGCTTGTTCTTCTGCCGCGCGCTTGTCGGTTTTCGCTTTGTTTTCACGGGCTTGACGTTCGCGCTCTTCGTTGGTAATCCGAAGGACTTCTTGCTCTTTTGCGTATTCCTGCGCGGCTCGCTCCTGCGCTTCACGCAGGGCCGCAGCTTCAGTATCTCGTTGAGCGTAGGCTTGCGCCACGCGTTCTTCCATGCTCAGATGTTGCTCGGCAGCCGAAATGGCCTTCCCCGGCGCTCCACCTGCCAAGCGGGCCGGTGAAACATTTGTAGAGTCCACCTGCTGCGGTATTCCGTGGCGAGGGTTGCTCCGGCCGTACCGCGCCGAACGGTCATTTTCTGTTCGCGTTTCAGTCGCTTGTCTGCTCGCAGGTGCAGCAGCAGCGGTGCTTTCGGCATACAACTTGTCCAGTGCGTCTTTGCGTTCCTTCATCTTGCCGTGAAGACAAAATTCACTGGCACAGGAGTCGAGCAAGAGTCTTTCCCACTGGGCTTGGTTGTCTGTGAGGGCCACTGTTTGGGCAGGAAGCGCATTCTTCACGCGGTTGAGCGCAACGTCCATGGACTGGTATACGCCCCGCAGCTGTGCGCTTCGGCAGAACGATTGCTCCATCACGGGGCGTTGCCTGCCGTTGCTGCAATCGATCTGGTCTATCACGCCTGCATATGCCGCAGAGCCCCCTATCAGAATCGCGAGCAACAACATCAGATTTTGTACTTTGACCATCCCTCCCTCCATTGTTACGAGCTGTATGCGTATTATCGGGGCGAGTGAAGGCGTGCCGTTACTGGGATTTCGTCATGTTGGGAGCATCAATGGCCGCTATCCGAGTTTTTTCATCGGTGTCGATGGCTCCATCTTCGTGCTCAACGATCTCTTTGTGGATGCGCTCGCACGCCGCAAAGGTGGGGCTTTGAAGCTCCTGTCTGCGGCTGTTGCATTTGCCATCGCCGAGGGCGCCGTCCGCGTTTCGTTATCAACGGCAGTGACCAACACAACAGCACAAGCGCTCTATCAATCCGCCGGTTGGAAGCGGAATGACGCATTCTTTGTTTACGACTTCGTTGCCCCGGCATAGGCTTGGCACGGCTGTGCGATGGAACGGAACTGACCCGCAGTCTTCACAGTCGGCAGGGTGCATGAGGGGGTGAATGCGGATTGGCCGGCGCCTGATGTGGTTTTCGACGGTGTTCGAATGCAGAAATGGACGAACCCTGGATGCAGGTGGAGACGGAACGGGTTTCACTTCTCTTCTTGCGGCTGTATTCTGGAAATGAATGTTTTTACTCCCGTTCAAACGCCATGACAATTCCATCCACCCGCACCGCCCCCCTCCAAAACAAGGTAGACCCCAGGGGCGACCTGCACGCTGTGCGTGCGCGCGGCACACTCATGGGCAATCGCGGCATCTTGCATAACGAGCACGACCAGATCGTGCGCCGCTGGACGACCAAAAGCTGGGTGTCCTGCTGCCTGGACGCCAGTTTTCAAAAGCGTTCTCCGTTCACTCAGGGTACGTATTCCGAGCTGTTTTTTCTGGACGAAGCCACGGCCTATGCGGCGGGGCACCGCCCCTGCCGCGTGTGCCAACGCCACAAACACGACGACTTCAACCGCATCTGGACAGCCGCGAACCGTGCCGACCATGTCGTTGCGAACGGCCAGGCGTGCCTGCCCATCGCCCAGATTGATGCCGTGCTGCATGCCGAGCGGGTAGGCCCAGACAAAGCAAAGCGCACCCACGCGGCCCGCTTGAGCGACTTGCCCGTGGGTGCCATGGCGGTGGACGATGGTCGCGTGCTGCTCATTGGCCCCAAGGGGCTGCGTGCTTGGTCATTCCACGGCTACAGTGCGGTGTCCGCGTTGCCGGTTGACACCTGGGTGCAGGTGCTGACGCCGCCTTCCATCGTGGCGGCCATCCGGCAGGGTATGAAGGTGGCTGTCCATCCCTCCGCCACCCACCCTGAACCCGGTGCACCTGCATCCCTTTGATTGTTGCAGCATCGTTTTTGTATTGTTTTTACCCACCCAAGTTCTCCCCCATGGAAGTCAAAGCCCAGGTCCACACCATCGAAAAGCTCAAGGATTACCACTTTCTCGTTCCCGATTACCAGCGGGAATACGTGTGGGAAGTGGACGACCAGGTGGAGCAGTTCCTTGCCGATATCGCCAATGAGTTTGACCCCGGTGCCAAAGATCCCAGCAGCTACTTCATTGGCTCCATCATCATTGTGAAAAATGGCAGCAAGTACGACGTGATTGACGGACAGCAACGGCTGACCACCACCGTCATCACCATGTGCGCCTTGCGAGACTTGTTGAAGGATCAAATACTGGATCAGGTGCAAGAGCACTATCTCAAGACCATCCAGTCCTGGCTTTCCAGTTTTGATATGCAATCCAAACAGGTCCAGGTTCGGCTGGAGCTGCAATACGAAGAAAGCAAAGACTTCCTGTTGCAGCTGATTCTGGGCAAGGCGCTGCCGCCAAGCAGCACGCTATCGATCGAGCGTATGCGGGCTGCCTATGACCGCATCAGGCAACATTTGCAGAACTACCTTGATGCTGGTTTGGGCGTATTGGCGGAGTATGCGTATTACTTCCTCACCAAAATCGACCTCGTCGTCATTGAGTCGGAAAACCTCAGCAGCGCCCTGAAGATTTTTGAAACCATCAACCAGCGCGGAGCCGGGCTCAACGCGATGGACCTCGTCAAGAACCTGCTGTTCAGCAAAGCCAAAGGCAACGATTTTGCGCGTATCAAGGACAAGTGGAAAGACCTCACGGGGCATCTGCAACGGGCGCGGGAGGGTGACAGCCCCCTGCGTTTTTTGCGGTATTTCCTCATGGCGCGCCACTTCGACGGCATCTTGCGTGAGGACGAGCTTTACAAATGGATCATCTCGGTCGAAGGCAAAAAGCGTCTGAGGTACGAGGAAGCCCCCTACGAGCTGGCTGTGGAGCTGGAAAGAGGCGCGCGCCGCTACGCCGACTTGGTGTGTGCCACCGAACTGCAAAACGACGGGGGCGATTATCCGGCCGTGACCCGCATCGGCTTCATGAACAAGATCAAGTCGCGCCAACATCTCATCTTGCTGCTGGCGCTGGATCACACCAGTACGGCCGACGCGATCAACTACCTTGCCCAGCAAATCGAGAGTTTCTTCTTCTACAGCAACACCCTGGGCATACAGGCCAAGAACAACGAGCGGTTGTTTGTGCAGTGGGCGGTCCAACTGCGGGGCCTGAAAAGCGAAGCCGAGATTGCCTCGGTCGTGGATGCCACCCTGCGTCCCTACCTGCAAGACAAGCTGGGTGAATTCCGCCAGCGCTTTTTGACCCTGCGCGACAACGACTACCACCCCCTGTACCGCCTGCGCTATGTGCTGGGCCGCATGGAAAACAAGCTGCTGGCCTTGTGCAATACCCCACAGAAAGGGTTGCGCTACATCGATGGCCTGCAGATCGAACACATCCTGCCCCAGACCCCCCGCGATGGCGCCATTCCTCCTGCCCTGGCGGCCAACCGGGCCGAGTACGAAGGCCACGTGTACCGCCTGGGAAACGTTACCTTGCTGGAGAGTGTTATCAACCAGGCAGTGAACAAGCACAACGACCTGCACGGCAGCTGGTTCACTGACAAGCAGGAGGAGTACGCTAAATCCGGCCTGCTCAGCACCCAGCTCCTCGACCACACCTTCGCCATTGGTGTGAACACCAAAGTCAATCAGCTAGCGGCCCTGCCTGGCGCCAACTTCCGCACCGCCCGGTGGGATGGGCAAGCTATCCAGCAACGCCAGACTGCATTGCTGGAGTTGGCGTTGGACACCTGGATGCTCAATAGCCGCCGTCTGGACGCATGACCAACCATTGCTCACACGACACCACTGAAAAACGAGGCGACCCCCCCTCCTGGGTAATCGGATGTATTGCACGACGCGCACGATCAGATCGTGCTCCGCTCGGTCCCCAAAGGTCTGTACCACACGGCAATCGCTCAACTTGATTTCCCCATGACAGAGGAACGGCTGAGAGGGGGCGGATCGGGTTGAGCTGCCCCCTTCCAGTCGTGCCGACGCAATGGCATCCAGCGGCATGCGCTATTCACAAAGAAGCAACGGGGCGCCGTGCCTCGAGCATGGGCCGCGCCAGAGTCATGGCGCCGTCATGCAGTCTTCATGCCATTGTCATGGCGGGTTTCTACGCTGCAGGGGTTTGCAACGACCTTCAGAAAGAACCCATGAACCAGCGTTTGGATGTGCCCGCAGCGGCCATTGATTTCAACGACGAAGACTCCAACACTTCTGCCAATCCGACGTTTGGCGCTGTCCTCACCGCCCGGTTGTCGCGCCGGGGCTTGCTGCGCGGCGGTGTGGGCACCGTGGGCACGGCCATGCTGGCCGGTTTTGGCGTGAGCGCCTGCGGCGGCAGCGACGACCCGGTGGCGCCCGCCGAGAAGCTGCTGGGCTTTGCCGCCGTGCCCAAGAGCCTGGCCGACGTGGTGAGCGTGCCCGTGGGCTACACCGCCAGCGTGCTGTACGCGCTGGGCGACCCGATCATCGCGGGTACGGCCGCCTACAAGAACGATGGCACCGACACCGATTACGACCAGCGCGGCGGCGACCACCACGACGGCATGGAGTGGTTCGGCCTGGGCGCCGACGGCAAGCGCAGCGACAGCGCCACCGAGCGCGGCCTGCTGGCCATCAACCATGAGGCCACCACCGACGAAAAGCTTTCGTCCTTCTTCATCCACGCCAACGGCGGCACCTCCACGCTGCCGCGCCCGGCCTCGGAGGTAGACAAGGAAGTGGCCCTGCACGGCATTGCCGTGATCGAGGTGACCAAGACGGCCGGCAAGTGGGGCTACACACCCAACTCGGCGCTGAATTTCCGCCTCACGCCGCTCAGCCCCATCGAGATCGCGGGCCCGGCGCGCGGCCATGCGCAAATGGCCACCAAATACTCGCCCACCGGCACCATGACGCGCGGCACGCTGAACAACTGCGGCACCGGCAAGACACCCTGGGGCAGCTTCCTGACCGGCGAGGAAAACTGGTTCGGCTATTTCACGCGCGGCGCCGCCGACGATGCCGCGCGCGGCAACGACAAGAGCGTGACCGCGCTCAAACGTTACGGCCGCAACCAGGGTGCCGCCTCGCGCCATAGCTGGGAGAGCGGCGGCGCGGCCGACCAGTACCAGCGCTGGAACAACAGCAAGACCGGCGCCTCGCAGGATGGCAGCGACGACTACCGCAACGAGATGAACGGCATGGGCTACATCGTCGAGATCGACGCCTACGACAAAACCCGCACGGCTAAAAAGCGCACCGCGCTGGGCCGCTTCGCGCACGAGAGCGCGGCGTTTGGCAAGGTGGTGGCGGGCCAGCCGCTCACCGTGTACATGGGCGACGATTCGCGCGGCGAATACATCTACAAGTTCGTCTCCACCGCGCTGTGGGATGCGGCGGATGCCAATGCCGCCGACCGCTTGGCGGTGGGCGACAAGTACCTCGACAGCGGCAAGCTCTACGTCGCCAAGTTCAATGCCGACGGCACGGGCGCCTGGGTGGAGTTGTCCATGGCCCACGCCGCCATCGCCGGCTATGCGGCCTACAAATTCGCCGACGCGGGCGACATCGCCATCAACACCCGCCTGGCCGCCGACGCCGTGGGTGCCACCAAGATGGACCGCCCCGAGTGGAACGCCGTGAACCCCGCCAACGGCGAGATCTACTTCACGCTGACCAACAACAGCAACCGCAGCATCGACCCCGCCAGCGGCCAGTACCTGCCCGACGGCCCGAACCCGCGCGCCTACACCGACATGAAGGGCGCCAGCAAGCAAAACGGCAACCCCAACGGCCACCTCGTGCGCATGAAGGAAGGCGCAGGCCAGGCCTTCACCTGGGACGTGTACCTGTTCGGCGCCGAGGCAGGGGCGGACAAGGGCATGGTGAACATCTCTGCACTGACGGCCGAGCAGGACTTCTCCAGCCCCGACGGCCTGGTGTTCAGCAAGGCCACCGGCATCTGCTGGATACAGACCGACGATGGCGCGTTCACCGATGTGTCCAACTGCATGATGCTGGCCGCCCTGCCCGGCAGCGTGGGCGACGGCGGCAAGAAGACCCTGGGCTACACCCAGGCCGACGGCAGCAAGCTCGACGTGACCACCTATGTGGGCAAGCAGGCCACGCCCGACACGCTCAAGCGCTTTCTGGTCGGGCCCAAGGGCTGCGAGATCACCGGCCTGGCCGAGACACCCGATGGCAAAGCCATCTTCGTCAACATCCAGCACCCGGGCGAGAGCACCAAGATGTCCGACATCGGTGATCCCGCCAAATACCAGAGCCAGTGGCCCGCCAATGCGGGCTACGGTGCAGGCAAGCGCCCCCGCTCGGCCACCATTGTCATCACCAAGAACGACGGCGGCCGCATCGGCAGTTAATGAAGGAGGTTACCAGCGTGCAATGCGCTGGAGCGTCTATTCATATCCGGGGAAGGCCGTCACCCCCGGGCGTTTTTTGTATTGGTAGCCACGCCCGTCCTTGGGGCCTTTCATGCCGCTGATCTGCCAGGCCGTGCGCTGGCGCACCAGGGCGGCCAGCATTTCCATCTCTTCGTCGGTGTGGTTGATGGCCGGAGCCGGGAACAGGCTTTGCCCCTTGCGTGGGCTGGCCTCGGCCCAGAAGGACTGGTGGTAAGTTGATTCGCTCACGGTGCGGTCGCCGCCTGCGGCGATGTCCACGGTGCCGTAGCAGTTGCAGAAATAACTGCGGAAGTCCTGCTCGGGCAGTACCTCGGCGTACACGCCCGTGCCCCGGATACCCGCGGTCATGGTGGGCGTGATGATCTGGCGGTCTGCCCCCCGGCTCCACACGCTGGCCACGGCACCTGAGAGCAGGCGCAGCAGCCGCACGGTGACGGGGTTGTCACCTTCGATTGCCAGGCGGGTGTTTTCGCGTACCAGGAAGGCGCTGTCGCCCACGGTCAGCACCATGCGGGAACCCGGGCCTGTTTCCAGCTGGTCGCCTGCGGCGATGCGGTCCTGGGCGTCGAGCGGTGTGCCATTGCGCAGCACGTCGCCGCGCAGTTCCACCACGCGGCTGTGCAAGGTCTCTGGAGCCTGTGCCTGCGCAGCCTGCCAGCCTGCGGTGGCTGCCCATGCGCCAGCGGCCTGCACCAGGCTGCGCCGCCCGAGCAGGGGGTGCTGACTGTCAGTCGGCGCCAGGGGCTGTGGGGGGCGCAAGGGCATTGTCGGCCTCGGGTGTGCCCGGCTTCTCAGGGGGATCGAAGCAGTCGCGGAAGGTAAAAACGATGGAGCTGAAGAACATGGTAGCCATCACCATCGCCAGGCCCACCATGATGCCGCCCATGGTGCCCGGTACATTGCCTGGCGGCAATATCCCCACCACGGCCAGCAGGCCCGACAGCAGGCTGACCAGCACCCCGCCAATGGCAAAAACCGCCATCCAGCCCAGCCCGTAAACGGTGAAGGCGCCGATATTGCGCACGCAGGCCACGATGCTGAAGAACAGGCTTTTGACCGGCGGCACGCCATGCCAGTGCACGAGGCCCGGCGCGTGCCAGAACAGCAGCGAAAGCGGCAGGTACAGTGCCATGCACACCCACATCGCGGCCTGGAAGTCAGGGTTCTCTGCAGTCTCTTGCGTGAGTGGCGCGCCACCCAGGTAAACCTGCGCAAACAGGCCGCCGTCGAGCAGTGAAGACAAGGCGATGATGCCCAGAAAACCGGCGGCGTACAGTGCGCCCAATTGCAGCATGTGGTGCAGGCGCTGGCGCCCCGTGCGAAAAGCCACCAGCAGCACCGTGGGCATGGGGAAGCGCCCCTGCATGGCCTCTGCCGAGGCGACCATCATGGCCAGCGTGGCCGAGGGCAGCAGCGTGAGCGCCAGCGCTGGGCCGACCAGCGGCACCATCGAGGCCAACGACATGGCGGCCATGGTCATAAAAAACAGGGCCGCCATGGCCATGGGCTGGCGGCGGAAGACGAAGATGCCGCTTTTGACCCAGGCCAGGCCCGTGCGTGCGGGAACGATGTGTAGTTTCATGCGGGTGCCTATTCTTGCAGCATGACGGGATGCAGTACCCGCTGGCGCAGTACCCGTTCGAAGTGCGAGGGATCGTGCGGTGTGAGCATGGAGGCTTCGCGCGGCAGGTAGTAGTCCCACAGCCGCGAGACCCAGAAGCGCAGTGCGCCCGCGCGCAGCAGGGCAGGCAGCAGGCTGCGCTCGGCCGCAGTGAGCGGGCGCACGGCCTGGTAGGCGGCCAGCATGGCGTTGGCGCGGGGTGCATCGTGCGCGCCGCTGGGCAGGTCGATGCACCAGTCGTTCATGCACACGGCCAGGTCGAACAGAAAGCTGTCCACCCCGGCAAAGTAGAAATCAAAGAAACCGGTGAGCTGCTCGCCCTCGAACATCACGTTGTCGCGGAACAGGTCGGCGTGCACCGGGCCACGTGGCAGGGCGGCATAGGCGGAACTGGCTGCAATGTGGTTCTGGTAGGCCAGCTCGGCACGCAGCAGCGCGGCCTGTTCGGGGTCGATGTGCGGCAGTACCACGGGCACCGTTTCGTTCCACCAGGGCAGGCCGCGCAGGTTGGGTTGCTGGCGCTCGTAGTCGCGCCCGGCCAGGTGCATGCGCGCCAGCATCTCGCCCACGGCAGCGCAGTGCACGGCCTCGGGTGCCAGCTGGCTGCGGCCGACCAGGCGGTTCACCACGGCGGCAGGCTTGCCGCACACGGTGTGCAGGATGTCGCCGGCCTTGTTGGCGCGCGGGTCGGGCACGGGAATGCCTGCGTGCGCCAGGTGTTTCATCAGGTACAGATAAAACGGCAGTTGCTCTGCGGTCAGGCGCTCGAACAGCGTGAGCACGAACTCTCCCTGGTCGCAGGTGACGAAGTAGTTGGTGTTCTCGATGCCGCCCTCGATGCCGCGCAGCGCATGCAGCTCGCCCAATTGCAGTTGGCGCAGCAGGTCGCGCGCCTCGTTGTCAGAGACTTGTGTAAATACGGCCATCGGTCAGAGCACAGCGGGAAAGGGGGTCGATCGTCAGGGGCGGTGTGGGGCGTTGCCGCGCGGTATGGCAGGGCTTGTCAGAACTTGATCACGTTCCAGACACGGGGACCGGTGGTGGACTCGGAGCCATTGCGGCTGCCGGGCAGGTTGCGCACGCCGTCAGACGGCAGCACTTCGTAGGCAGGCATGTCGCCGGTCTTGGGCTGCACCGTAATGGTCTGGGTTTGCCCGCCCACGCGTAACTCGTCTACGCGGCTGCCGCCGTCTTCCACGCGGATGCGCTCGGTGCGCTGGTCCTGGCGGGTGGTTTTTTGCTCTGTTTTTGGTAGCTGACTGCGCTCTATAGCTGTGCCCTGTGCGGCATTTTGACTGGTATTTTGGGCGAAGGAGGGGGCTGTAGTCAAAGCCAGCAGCAAAAGGGGGTAAAGAGCGCGCATAGCGCGATTGTAGGCGGGGTGGGGTGCTGCAAACGGTGCGTCCTGGCCAGCCAGAACCCGCCAGGCCCGCAGCAGCAGCCTGCACCGTGCGGATTCAGGGGTGCTGCGGGCAGATCCCTGCGTCACATTTGACGGTGTGCTGGGCAATGAAGGTGCGGAAGTTCTTGCCCAGTTGTCCCATCTGTACGCAGACATCACCGCGGGTATCAAACGCATACCCTTGCGCACCGGCGGCGTCGAGCAGCTCGACCCGCTTCAAGGCGAACTGGGCGAACTGTTCGGGGTAGTGCCACTGCACGCCGCAGATGTTGTGGAAAACCAGGGTGGAATACACCAGCTCGGAGACCACGGGCTTGTCCATTTGCAGGCGCAGCACGCCTTGGTCGAGTTGTGCCGTCTTGAGGCTGTTGCCTTGCAATGATTTTTGCAAGGTTTCTGGCACGTTTTTGAATTCGGTCCCCGCAAAAGCCAGCGTGGACGCTGCGCCGATCAACAACGCGAGCCATTTTTTCATGGTGTGGTTTCCCAAGGTGGAGGGTCTGAAGGCATGCGCCCGAGGGGGCGAGATTACCGCATCCCACAGAGGCGGGCTCTGCTGCAGGGCCGCCCCCCCTCAACCGGCGGTGCTGGTGGGCAATGCGCTTCAGCGCGCTGGCGATGCTGCGGCCTCGTCGTCTACCGCTTTTTGCACCGCATGGTAGAAGGCTTCGCGCGCTTCGCTGGTCTCGCGGTCGCTGGCGCCCGCGGCCCAGTTGGCGTTCGACGCAATCACGAGTTTGCGCTTGGCGTCCAGGAAGATGCCCTGGCCGAAGATGCCGCGCGCAGCGAAGGTGTCGTCGTCATAGGTCCACCACTGGTAGCCATAACCCCGACCGGGCTGGCCAATGGGGGTTTGGCGGGATGTGGCATCGGTCAGCCAGCCATCGGGCACGATGCTCTGGCCGTTGACGACGGCGCCATCAAGAATGAACTGGCCGAAGCGCGCAAAGTCCCGGGTGGCGGCCTGGATGCAGCAGCCGCTGATCTCTTTACCCGTTTTGCTCAGCAGCCAGGTGGCCTGCTGCTCCATGCCCACGGGGTTCCAGACTTTCTCGTACAGGTAGTCGGCCAGTGGTTTTTTCGTCGCCTGGTTCAGCAAGATGCCTACGAGATTGGTCTCGCCGGTGCTGTAGTGCCAGCGCGTGCCCGCCGGTGCTTCGCGCGGGAGCCTGCGCATGTAGCTCACCAGTGCGTCCACGCCTTCCTCGGGCTTGTGGTTGTTGAACTGGGCGACATCGGAATGGGGGTCCGAGTAGGTCTCGTTCCAGCGCACGCCCGATGTCATGGTGAGCAACTGGCGCACGCTCACGTCGTCATAGGCCGAACCTTTCATGTCCGGGATGTAGTCGCTCACCTTGTCGTCCATGCTTTTGATGAACCCATCGCGCAGCGCGGCGCCCACCAGCGTGGAGGTGAATGACTTGGCGACCGAGAAGCTCGTCCAGCGGCCGTCCTTGTCAAAGCCCAGGCCGTAGCGTTCCACACGGATTTTTCCGTCGTGCAGGATCACGATGGCGGCGCTGCGCTGGCTAGCCATGTAGGCATCGAGGTCGATGGAGAGCTTGAGCGGCTCGCCCTGCGGCAAGGGTTTGGGCGTGCTGCTGGCTGGAATGGCGTGGGATTTGGCCAGGATGGGCAGCCGGTCGAGCGCGCGAAACGCGGCGTCACGCTGTGGCTGGGTCCAGAACAGCAGGTCGCGGTTGGTGGGCGCTGTCTTGAGCAGGGCCCGCGTCTCCTTGTCCAGGCTGAACCACCCGGCGGTTCCTGCAACGGCCAGGGCCAATACGGTTCC
Organism: Simplicispira piscis; assembly: GCF_054783455.1. Classification (NCBI taxonomy): domain Bacteria; kingdom Pseudomonadati; phylum Pseudomonadota; class Betaproteobacteria; order Burkholderiales; family Comamonadaceae; genus Simplicispira; species Simplicispira piscis. The sequence goes on along the minus strand of NZ_BAAGQN010000015.1, from coordinate 325,223 downwards.
CACGGCGAACTTCTTGAATTTCAACGCGCTTCTCCTCTCGTTTGTCTTGTGGGGCGATTGGACCGCAACCGGCCCTGCTGCGCCACAGGGTATTCGCTGGGGCAGAGCAGGCTGGGTAGGGTAGAGGTCTTCCTGTGCACAATCGCTGCATGAGCAATAAAAAAACCCTGGTGTTGGTGGATGGCTCCAGCTACCTGTACCGTGCGTTCCATGCCATGCCCGACCTGCGCGCCGTGCCTGGCGACCCGGCCAGCGCGGCCACGGGTGCCATTCGCGGCATGATCAACATGATGCAGGCGCTGCGCAAAGAAGTGCGCGCTGACTACGCGGCCTGCATCTTCGATGCTTCTGGCCCCACCTTTCGTGACGCGATTTATCCCGAATACAAGGCGCAACGGGCGCCGATGCCTGACGATTTGCGTGCGCAAATTGAACCGATCCACGAAGTGGTACGCATGATGGGCTGGCCTGTTTTGGCTATCAAAGGCATAGAAGCCGACGACGTGATTGGCACCTTGGCTGTCACAGCCGCCGCCCAAGGTGTGGAGGTGGTGGTGAGCAGCGGTGACAAAGACCTGAGCCAGCTGGTCAACGAACACATCACCATCATCGACACCATGAACGGCAAGCGCCGCGATGTGGCCGGTGTGACTGCAGAGTTTGGGGTGCCCCCGCACCTGATGGTGGACTACCAAACTCTGGTGGGTGACACGGTGGACAACGTGCCCGGCGTACCCAAGGTGGGCCCCAAGACTGCTGCCAAGTGGCTCATGGAATACGGCTCACTCGATGCATTGCTCGAACGCGCTGCAGACATCAAGGGCGTGGTGGGTGAGAACCTGCGCGGCAGCCTCGGCTGGCTGCCCACGGGCCGCCAGCTCGTCACCATCAAGACCGACTGTGACCTGGCTGCCGAGTTGCCAGGCCTGCCCGCACTGGACGCTTTGGCCATGGGCGAGCCCCAGACAGAACCCTTGCGCACGTTCTACGAGAAATATGGCTTCAAGGGCCTGGCCAGTGCGCTCAAAGCGGCGGCCCCTGCCGCCGCCGAGTCCCCTGTCGTCGCCCTGCCCGGCGAAAGTGGCGATCTGTTTGCCGACCACTCTGCCAGCCCCGTGGCCGAGGCTGCCCAGCACCGCACCGTGGTGTACGACACCATCCTGAACTGGACCGACTTTGACCAGTGGATGCAGCGCCTGCACCAGGCCGGGCTGGTCGCCATCGACACCGAAACCACCTCGCTCGACGAGATGCGTGCCGAAATCGTCGGCATCTCTTTCAGCGTGCAGGCGGGCGAGGCGGCCTACATCCCGCTGGCCCACACCGGGCCCGATGCGCCGGTGCAATTGCCCCTGGATGAAGTGCTGGCGCGCATGAAGCCCTGGCTGCAAGACCCCAAGCGCCACAAGCTGGGCCAGCACATCAAATACGACCGCCATGTGTTCGCCAACCACGGCATCGAGGTGCAAGGCTACGCCCACGACACCATGCTGCAAAGCTACGTGCTGGAAGTGCACAAGCCGCACAGCCTCACCAGTCTGGCCCTGCGCCACACAGGGCGCACTGGCCTCAGCTACGAAGACCTGTGTGGCAAGGGCGCGCACCAAATCCCGTTTGCGCAGGTGCCGGTCGACAAAGCCGCCGCCTATTCGTGCGAAGACTCCGACCAGACGCTGGACGTGCACAACGCCCTGTGGCCGCTGTTGCAGGCAGATGACAAGCTGCGTTTTATCTACGAGCTGGAGATGGCGAGCAGCGAGACGCTGTACCGTATCGAACGCAACGGCGTGCTGATCGACGCGCCCACGCTCGCCGCGCAAAGCCACGCGCTGGGCCAGCGCATCGTGCAGCTGGAGACCGAGGCGTATGAGATCGCGGGCCAGCCCTTCAATCTGGCATCACCAAAGCAACTGGGCGAAATTTTCTTCGACAAGCTGGGGATGCCGGTCGTCAAAAAGACCGCGACCGGCGCGCGCAGCACCGACGAAGAAGTGCTTGAAAAGCTGGCCGAGGATTACCCCCTGCCCGCCAAGCTGCTGGAGCACCGGTCCTTGAGCAAGCTCAAAGGCACCTACACCGACAAGCTCGCCCAGCTGGCCAACCCGCGCACCGGCCGCGTGCACACGCACTACGCGCAGGCCGTGGCCGTCACGGGGCGCCTGTCGAGCAACGACCCCAACCTGCAGAACATCCCCATCCGCACGCCCGAAGGCCGCCGCGTGCGCGAGGCCTTTGTGGCGCCGCCCGGCAGCGTGATCGCCAGCGCCGACTACAGCCAGATCGAGCTGCGCATCATGGCCCACATCAGCGGCGACCACGCTTTGCTGCACGCCTTTCACGCCGGGCTCGACGTGCACCGCGCCACCGCCGCCGAAGTGTTTGGCGTGGCGCTGGAGCAGGTGAGCAGCGAGCAGCGCCGCTACGCCAAGGTCATCAACTTTGGACTGATCTATGGCATGAGCAGCTTTGGTTTGGCGAAGAATTTGGGGATCGAGACCAAGGCGGCTGCCGCCTACATTGACAAATACTTTCAGCGCTACCCCGGCGTCAAGCAGTACATGGACGAAACCAAGGCCCAGGCCAAGGCGCGCGGCTATGTGGAAACCGTTTTTGGCCGCCGCCTGTACCTGCCCGAAATCAACAGCCCCAACGGCCCACGCCGCGCCGGTGCCGAGCGCGCCGCCATCAACGCGCCCATGCAGGGCACGGCGGCCGACCTGATCAAGCTGGCGATGGTGGCGGTGCAAAAGGAACTCGATGCGCACAAACCGGCCATCAAAATGATCATGCAGGTGCACGACGAACTGGTGTTTGAGTTGCCCGAGACCGAGGTGGACTGGGTCAAGGTCGAAATCCCGAAACTCATGGCCGACATCGCAGCGCTGAAAGTGCCGCTGCTTGCCGAGGTGGGCGTGGGGCCGAATTGGGACAAAGCGCATTGACGGCACGGCTGCATTGTCATAACCACTATCGAATCAGGAGCTGCTAACGCTTTTTTTTCAATAGCTTGAGATGGTTTTTTATCTCAAACCATTGTCAATCAAGCGCAACTAGCTATCAAAATTGATTTCTGTAAATTCTTCCCCATCCACCTTGCGACCTGCTTCCTGGACCCCCGCCATCCGCATGGGCCTGTCCATTGCCACCGCCACAGGGCTTTACGGCGTCTCCTTCGGCGCCCTGGCCGTGGCGGCGGGCCTGACCGTCGGCCAGGCCATGGCGCTCAGCCTGCTCATGTTCACGGGCGGCTCGCAGTTCGCCTTTATTGGCGTCATCGCGGGCGGCGGCGTGCCGTCTGCCGCGCTGGGCGCTGCGGCCTTGCTCGGCGTGCGCAACGCCGTCTACGGGATGCAGATGAACCACATGCTGCAACCCCAGGGCTGGCGCAAATGGCTGGCCGCCCAGGTCACCATCGACGAATCCACCGCCACCGCCGCAGGCCAGACCACGCCGGATGAGCAGCGCCGCGGTTTCTGGGTCGCGGGCCTGGGCATCTTCGTGCTCTGGAATGTGTTCACCTTCGTCGGCGCCTGGCTGGGCGACGCCCTGGGCGACCCGCGCCGCTGGGGGCTGGATGGCGCGGCCGTCGCCGCCTTCCTCGGCCTGCTCTGGCCGCGCCTGCGCCAGCGCGAGCCCGTGGCGCTGGCGGTGTTGAGTGGCGTGGTCACGGCGCTCGCTCTGCCCTTGCTGCCGCCTGGCTTGCCCATCCTTGTCGCTGCTGCGGTCGGCGCGGCCTGGGGCTGGTGGGTGCCCGAGGCTGCGCCGGTGGTCTCTGGCGCGGCAGAGGGGACCGCACCATGACCCTCTGGTTCGCCATCCTGGTCGGTGCTGCCGTTACCTACCTCACCAAACTCTCGGGCTACGCCGTGCCGGCCCGCTGGCTGGGCAACCCCCGGATGACGCGCGTGGCTGGGGCCATCACGGTGGCGCTGCTGTCGGCACTGACGGTGATGAACACCTTTGCTGCGGGCACCGCGCTGGTGCTGGATGCGCGGCTAGCGGCACTCGCGGCTGCGGCGCTTGCGTTGTGGTTGCGTTGGCCGTTTTTGCTGGTGGTGGTGCTGGGGGCGGGTGCCGCCGCAGTGGTGCGGCTGTGGGGGTGATACCCAGGCGCGTGGCGGGTACTGGCGCATCGATGGCGTAATGGCCGCTGCTGCTGCAAGAAAATTTCTGGATGACCCCTGGGTAATGCCCTTCTCCGGTGAAACCCAGGGTGCTGCACTTTGCTTTTGACCCCATTTTTTTGATGCCCACGCGCCCCTCCCATCAACCCTCACCGTGGACGATTGTCATCACCGGTCTTGTCTCTCTTGCCATCGCGATGGGGATTGGGCGGTTTGCTTTCACGCCGCTCATGCCGCTGATGCTGCGCGATGCAAGCCTGGACGCAGTCACCGGAACCGAATGGGCGGCCGCCAACTATTTCGGCTATCTGGCGGGGGCGTTGACGGCGCCGTGGTTTGCGCGGGCGCCGCAAAGCGGTATCCGGGTCGGGCTGATCGGTGTGGCACTGACGACGGCGTGCATGGCCTGGGCGCATGCCTCTGTCCCTTGGCTGGGCGTGGTTTTGCGCGGCAGTGCCGGCGTCTTCAGTGCCTGGGTGCTGGTGTGCGCAAGCAGTTGGTGCCTGCTCGAACTGGCCCGCAGAGAGACCACCTCTTTGGGTGGCTGGATGTACACCGGTGTGGGCTTGGGGATTGCGCTGACCGGTGCCATGGCCTGGCTCGGCGGACATCAGCCTGCCCGGTGGCTGTGGATCGAGCTGGCAGCCATGGCGGCTGCGGGGGCTGTTTATGTGCTGCGCAGTCTTGCCGTGCAAGCGGCCGCTTTTGCGCCGCAGCGCGCCCACACCAGTGTCCATCGGGGGCCTGGGCCGCCATCGGGTGCGGGCAATTGGGGGCTGGTTGTTTGCTACGCTGTGTTTGGGTTTGGCTACATCATCCCCGCCACGTACTTGCCAACCATGGCAAGGCAACTTGTTTCTGACCCCTTGATCTTTGGTCTGACCTGGCCCCTTTTTGGTGCGGCGGCGGCCCTGTCGGTGGCTTTGGCGTCTCGCTGGCTGTCCGCCTGGCCCCGCAGAAAAGTCTGGGCTGCGGCCCAGGCTGTCATGGCGGTGGGTACTTTGCTTCCACTGTGCCAAAACGCCTTGTGGACGTTGACGGCTTCGGCTGTGTTGGTCGGCGGCACTTTCATGGTCGCCACCATGGCGGGTCTCCAGTGGGCGCGGCAGCGGATGCCATCGAACCCGACGCCCCTGTTGGCACGCATGACCGCAGGTTTTGCCGTTGGTCAGATCGCTGGCCCGCTCCTGGTGCGATTTTTTGGGAACGCACCCGTTGCCGGGTGGGATGCGTTGACTTGGGCCAGCGCCATCGCGACGGTACTCTTGGCCGCCAGTGCCTTGTGGCTGTGGCGTGGTGGTCTTTCTTCGCGTTGATCAGCCGGTCTTCAGGGGCTGCTGTGGCGGCTGCGACCGCAGAGGTCGCTGACAGCGTTAAAGTGCCCCATAACGTCCTGGGGCGTTGCGTGCTTCAGGCACGAATTCACCAAAGGTAACCAGCCGCCATGACCATCCATACATCTGTTCGCACCAACGCATCCTTTCCTATCGGTTTCGCGCCCCTTGAAGGAACGCCGCGAGACTGCGAAGACTGCGGCAAAGGTGCGCGGCTGGACTTTGGCTTTGAATATGCCTACCAGCCCATTGTGGATCTTGAGCGCCGCACGATCTACGCGCACGAGGCCTTGGTGCGCGGACCGCAAGGGCAGGGAGCCGCCACGGTGCTGGCACAGGTCAACGACGACAACCGCTACCGGTTTGACCAGGCTTGCCGGGTCAAGGCGATCAAGGGCGCCAGTGCGCTGGGCATGACCGAACGCTTGTCGATCAATTTCCTGCCCAATGCCATTTACAAGCCCGAGCTGTGCATCCGCACGACGCTGGAAGCTGCCCGCACGCACCATTTCCCGCTGGAACACATCATCTTCGAGGTGACGGAGGGCGAGAGGGTCGAAGACGGCCCCTGGTTTGCCGAGATCCTGCGCGAGTACAAGCGCTGCGGTTTCAAGACCGCCATCGATGATTTTGGCGCCGGTTACGCAGGCCTGTCCCTGCTGGCCGACTTTCAGCCCGACCTCATCAAGTTGGATATGGGCCTGGTGCGCAATGTGGATGCCGACCGATCCCGCCGCACCATCGTGCGCAGCCTGGTGCGGATGTGCGAAGAAATGAACATACAGGTGATTGCCGAGGGCGTTGAAACGCTTGCCGAGCGTGATGCCCTGCGCGACGCCGGAATCCACCTGATGCAGGGTTACTTCTTTGCCCGGCCTGCTTTTCAAGCCGTGGCGTCTGTGGAGTCGGTGGTGTTTGCGTAGATTGAAGGCTGCAGGCAAGCCCTGCGCGCAGGGTGTGAGCAAGTCGGAACGCTGGTTGTTGCTGCCCAGGGTGCGCATTCCCAAAAAATCACCGCAGTACCACTCTCGCAAAGGGGCGCGCGAATCCGGGGGGCGCGGTCACTGCCGGACTCGTTGGGGGTTTTTCGGAAACGCCGGGCAGACGATAGCCGCCTGATCGACAATGAAAGTTGCCGCGTGGCGGCGAGCCGCATCCCCGTGGTGAGATGCCTCCCACGATACCGGCCGCCAGACCGCCAAGACAGCGGCGTAACCCCACCGAGAGTCCTCCATGCACCCATCCATCCCCTCTACCGCCCTGCAATTGCGCTCGCTCGTGCAGGCCGACGGCCGCTTGCAGATCAGCCTGGAACCAACGCCCGTTCCCGTTCCGGGTGCTGACGAGGTGTTGATCCAGATGCAGGCGACACCGATCAACCCGTCAGACATGGGCCTGCTTTTCGGGCCCGCCGATCTCTCCACCGTGCAGGTTGCCGGTAGTGCCCAGCGGCCGGTGGTCACCGCCCGCATCCCCGAACGTGCCATGCCCGGCCTGGCCGCGCGCCTGGGCCACAGCATGCCGGTAGGCAATGAGGGCGCTGGCCTGGTGGTGGCTGCCGGTGCCTCTGCGGCAGCCCAGGCGCTTCTTGGCCGCACGGTGGCCGTCATTGGCGGCGCCATGTATGCGCAGTACCGGGCCATGCCCGCCGAACAGTGCCTGCCGTTGCCGGCGGGCACCACGGCAGCGCAAGGGGCATCGTGCTTTGTCAACCCGCTGACCGCCCTGGGCATGGTCGAGACGATGAAGCGAGAAGGTCATACGGCGCTGGTGCACACCGCTGCGGCCAGCAACCTCGGCCAAATGCTCAACAAAGTCTGCCAGAAAGATGGGATTGGTCTGGTCAACATCGTTCGCAAGCCCGAGCAGGCGGCGGTGCTGCGCGAGATCGGCGCCCCATATGTGTGCGACAGCAGTGCGCCGGGGTTCATGGCCGATCTGACCGACGCGCTGGCGGCCACCGGCGCCACGATGGCGTTCGACGCCACAGGCGGCGGCACGCTGGCCGGGCAGATCCTGCAATGCATGGAAAGCGCCATCAATCGCACCGCCAAGGAATACAGCCGTTATGGCTCGGCAGTGCACAAGCAGGTCTATCTGTATGGCCACCTGGACACCCGCCCCACAGAAATCCAGCGCACCTTCGGCATGGCCTGGGGTGTGGGTGGCTGGTTGCTGTTTCCTTTCCTGGAAAAAATCGGGGGCGCAGCGTCACAGGCGCTGCGCGACCGTGTGGTCGCCGAGCTGAAGACCACGTTTGCCAGCCACTACGCACGCACCGTATCGCTGGCCGGCGCATTGAGCGCTGACGCCATCGCCTTCTATGGCCCGCGCAACACGGGCGCCAAGGTGCTGATCGATCCGTCGATGTGATGGAGTGACGGCCAGCCGGGCGCGTTGGATACAGGCGGCCCCCGGCCGTTACCTTTTATCTATTTCTCTCGCCTGCACCGCGTGGACTTCGCCACAATGCACAGGGCATTGCCCCAGGCGAACGGCGTGCGCACCGCCTTGCACGGCCATCCACCCCGCAGGAGACGACCCACATGCACATCCTCTGGACCTACCTGCGCCCCCACAGCAAGCTGGCGTTGCTGGCGCTGCTGCTGGCGGCCGTCAGCCAGGTGCTGGCGCTGGTGGACCCGATCATTTTTGGCAAGATCATTGACGGCTATGCCGTGCACCCGGCAGGCAAAAGCGACGACGAACTGATCTCGGGCGTGCTGCGCCTGCTGGGTCTGGCGGTGGGGGTGGCGGTGCTCTCGCGCCTGGCCAAAACGCTGCAGGAATATGTCACGCGGCTGGTGGTGCAAAAGCTGGGCACGCAAATTTTTAACGATGGGCTGCGCCAGGTGATGCGCCTGAAGTTCCAGGAATTTGCCGAAATGCGCAGCGGTGAAACGCTTTCGCTGCTGCAAAAGGTGCGGCAAGACAGCGAGCGTTTCATCAACGCCTTCATCAACACCGTGTTCGCCGCTTTCGTGGGTGTGGGCTTTCTGATCTGGTATGCGGTGACGCGGCACTGGGCGCTGGTGCCGGTGTTTTTGATCGGCGTGCTGGTGCTGGGCGGGCTCACGGGCTTGCTCAGCCGCGAAATCAAGAGTCAGCAGCGCTCCATCGTGCGCGAGACCAACCGCAGCTCTGGCTTCATCACCGAGTCGCTGCGCAACATCGAGCTGATCAAAAGCCTGGGGCTGACGTTTCCGGAGATTCGGCGGCTGCAGGCGCAAACGCAGAAGATTTTTGCGCTGGAGATGCAGAAGGTCAAACGCATCCGCCTGCTGTCCTTTTTGCAAGGCACTACGCTGAGCCTGCTCAAGCTCGCCATCCTGTTCGCACTGCTGTGGCTGATTTTCAAGGACGTGCTGAGCACCGGCGAGCTGATCGCCATGCAGTTCATCTCGGTCGCCATCTTTGCGCCGCTGCAAGAGCTGGGCAACATCATTTTGGCCTGGCGCGAGGCCGAGGCGTCGCTGCTCAACTTTGAAGCGCTGATGAAAAAGCCGGTGGAGCGCCGCCCCAAGGACTCGGTGCACATTGGGCCGGTGCGCCAGGTGCGTTTCAGCAACGTGGTCTTCAAGCACCAGGGCGCTCCGGACAATGCGCTCGATGGGGTGAGTTTTAGCGCAGAGCTGGGTGATACGGTGGCCTTTGTCGGGCCGTCGGGCTCGGGCAAATCCACGCTGGTCAAACTGCTGGTGGGGTTGTATACGCCGGGCAGTGGCGCCATTTTCTACAACGGCACTTCCACCGCCCAACTGCGCTACAACGAGGTGCGCCGCCAGATCGGTTTTGTGACGCAGGAGACGCACCTTTTTGCCGGCACCCTGCGCGAGAACATGCAGGTGGTGAAAGCCGACGCCAGCGACGCTGAAATCGTCGCCGCCATGCAGCAGGCGGCTTGCGCCCACCTGCTGGCCAAAGCGCCCGAGGGACTGGACACGCCGATTGGCGAGATGGGCGTGCGCCTGTCAGGCGGCGAAAAGCAACGGCTGTCGATTGCCCGCGCGCTGTTGCGCCAGCCGCCGTTGCTGATCTTTGACGAGGCCACGTCGGCGCTGGATTCGTTGACGGAGGAGCAGATCACCGACACCGTGCGGCGCCTGTCCACCGAGAGCACGCGCATCACCATTCTCATTGCGCACCGGCTCTCGACCATCCTGCATGCGCAGACCATTTTTGTGCTGGAAAAAGGCCGCATCGTGGAGTCGGGCAGCCACACCGCACTGCTGGAGCAGCGTGGCCTGTACTACGCCATGTGGCGCCAGCAGATTGGCGAGCGCCCGGCGCCGTGGGCTCCTGAGCCGCCAGCGCCGGAAGGGCCCAATGACGACCCAATCCTGCTGCTGTAGTCGGCGGCAGCGCCGTTGCAGTGGCGCTGTCGTGGACGGTGAAAAAAAGAACAGAATCTGATCGTTCGTGCCGACGCGACCCACCCAGACAGCGCAGGGCGCAGTTTTTTTCCAACCACGCGGGCTCTGTAAGACAGTGAATCCGGATACCGTCCTCTTCCATGAATCTGTTCTCACCGATTGGGGCCGCGCTGGGCATGGGGTGTTGGAGCCGCATCGGGCTTCGTGGCGGCGATCGTCGCGTTCGCTTACCACCGTTTTTCGGTCCGCGCTGCAGGGCTGTTGCGACAGCGGTTTGCGCAGAAATACCAGGTAAAATCGGGCTCTGGCGCTTACTGCATAAGCGCTAGCAGCTATTTATTTTGAGTATTTTATCGATTCCCTTGCGGTAGGCTGGCACGGAAGTCGTGGCCGCTGGGGTGCTGGTACAGGCGCAGGCCAAACTCCGGCAGCACCGCCAGCAGGTGGTCAAAGATGTCGCCCTGGATGCCTTCGTACACCGCCCACTTGGTGGTGGCGGTGAAGCAGTACACCTCCAGTGGCACGCCCTCGGCGGTGGGCTCCAGGGTGCGCACCATCAGCGTCATGTCCTGGTGGATGTCGGGATGGGCCTGCAGGTAGGCGAGTACGTAAGCGCGAAAGGTGCCGATGTTGGTCAGATGGCGTTGGTTGGCCGTTAGCTCGACGCGCTCGCCCAGCGCTGCACGCGCGGCAGCGTTGGTTTGCTCGACAGCAGTGCGCTTGGCCTGCATGTAGTCCTGCAGCAGCGCAAAGTTGGAGAAGTAGGCCATCTGCTCGGCATCGAGAAAGCGCACCGAGTTCACGTCGATTCGCAGGGTGCGCTTGATGCGCCGCCCCCCCGATTCGCTCATGCCGCGCCAGTTGCGGTAGCTCTCGCTCATCAGCCGCCAGGTGGGGATGGTGGTGATGGTTTTGTCCCAGTTCTGCACCTTCACGGTGTGCAGCGCAATGTCGATCACGTCGCCGTCGGCGCCCACCTGCGGCATCTCGATCCAGTCGCCGATGCGCAGCATGTCGTTGGACGACAGTTGCACGCCCGCAGTGAACGAGAGGATGGTGTCCTTGAACACCAGCATCAGCACGGCAGACATGGCGCCCAGGCCCGAGAGCACGATCAGGGGAGAGCGGTCCAGCAGCAGGGCCACAGAAACAATGGCGCCGGCCAGAATCAGCATGAGTTTGCCCAACTGCACATAGCTCTTGATCGAGCGCACCTTGTGCGCTGAAGCCTGGTCGCCTTTCTCGCGGCTGTATTTCTCTTGTAGCGACAGCAGGGCATCGAGCATGGCCATCAGCGCGGCCACGATCTGGATGGCGATGAACGCCAGCGCGATGTTGCTCAGTACGGTCGCAAATCTGGCGTTCAGGTGCGGCACATACACCACTCCAGCGCTCACCACGAGCCAGGGCAGCAGCCGTGCCAGGCGATGGAGGACGCCTTCGTGCAGCAGTATTTCCATCGGCCATGCCCCCGCGTGCAAGCGCAGGCGCTGCAGGCTGGGCGCAATTACCCAGAGCGCCAGCAACCGCGCCGCGACAGCCGCCAACAGCAACAGGGCAAGGCCCAGGGCGGCCTGCATCTGGGGTTCAAGGCTGGCGAAAAAAGTGAAGGGAGCGAGGCTGATCATTGGTATGTGGCTGCAATTGCAATGCGTTGGTGCCCAGAACGTGGTGGTTGCAGCTTACTGTGTCTGCCATTGGGAGCGGCGCACGCGCGCACGGGTGGCAACTGCAGGTACCGAAGCCAACACCGCGCCGCACGGTGGTGTGCCCCGCATTCCCCAAGTCGCCAGAGGTGCTTCCGAAGGGGCGGCAAGGTATTTACGGCAGGGCACCGTACACTTTTCGATTCGTTGGCGGCACTGCACCAGCCACCCCTGATTTGTCCACGGAGTCCTCGCACATGACCAATCCATCCCCCTACACACCGCCCGCTGTCTGGCAATGGAACAAGGAGAACGGCGGAAAGTTCGCCAGCATCAACCGGCCCATCTCGGGCGCCACGCATGACAAGGAACTGCCGGTGGGCAAGCACCCGCTGCAGCTGTACTCGCTGGCCACGCCCAACGGCGTCAAAGTCACGGTGATGCTTGAAGAGCTGCTGGCGCTGGGCCACAGCGGGGCCGAGTACGACGCCTGGCTGATTCGCATCCATGAAGGTGCGCAGTTTGGCAGCGGTTTTGTGGCGGTGAACCCCAACTCCAAGATTCCGGCGCTGCTGGACCGCAGTGATGCCGCTCATCCCATCCGGGTTTTCGAGTCTGGCGCCATATTGATGCACCTGGCCGAGAAGTTCGGCGTTTTTTTGCCCCAGGAGCCTGCCCAGCGGGCCGAGTGCCTGTCGTGGCTGTTCTGGCAGATGGGCAGCGGGCCCTTTCTGGGCGGTGGATTTGGGCACTTTTATGCCTATGCGCCGGAGAAGTTCGAATACCCCATTGACCGTTTCGCCATGGAAGTGAAGCGCCAAATGGATGTGCTGGACAAGCGCCTCGCGCAGCACGAATACATCGCAGGCAGCGACTACACCGTGGCCGACATGGCCATCTGGCCCTGGTACGGCGCGCTGGCCAAGGGGCAGCTGTACGAGGCGGGCGAGTTCTTGCAGGTGCACGAATACACCCATGTGCTGCGCTGGGCCAACCAGATCGCCAAGCGCCCCGCGGTGCAGCGTGGCCGCAAGGTGAACCGTGTGTTTGGCGACCCCGCCAGCCAGTTGCACGAGCGGCACGACGCCAGCGACTTTGACACCCAAACCCAAGACAAGCTGGCCCCAGCGGCTTGAGCCCTGCCTTGCAGAAGGAGACCTTGCCATGATCACCCTGTACGACTGCGCCACGGCGCCCAGCCCGCGCCGGGCGCGCATTTTTCTCGCTGAAAAAGGCGTACCGCACGACACCATTGCCATCGACCTGCGCACCGGCGAGCAGTTGGGCGATGCCTACCGCCAGATCAACCCGCAGTGCACCGTGCCCGCGCTGCGTACCGACGAAGGCCTGCTGCTGGCCGACAACGCGGGCATTGCCGCCTACCTGGAGGCGCGCTATCCCGAGCCGCCCTTGCTGGGCACCACGCCCGAGGAAAAAGCCGAGGTCGCCAGCTGGAACTGGCGCATGGAGTTCGAAGGCCTGCTGGCGATTGCCGAGGCGCTGCGCAACAGCGCACCCGCCATGGCCAACCGCGCGCTGCCAGGCGTGGTGAACTATCCGCAGATTCCCGCGCTGGCAGAGCGTGGGTTGGCGCGGGTGGATCAGTTTTTTGACCTGCTGAACGTGCGCCTGGCGGGCCGCGAGTTTGTGGCGACGGATCGGTTCAGTGTGGCCGACATTACCGCCGTGGTGGCCGTGGACTTCGCCCGCATTGTCAAGCGCAAGCCGGGCGATCAGCACCCTGAGTTGCTGCGCTGGCGCGCAGCGATGGCCCTGCGTCCGTCGATGGCGCTGTAGCGGTTGCCATGGCCGCGCTGAAAACCCTGCTGATCGTTTACCACTCGTTGACCGGGGGCACGTGGCAGATGGCAGAGGCAGCACGCGATGGTGCCGCAGCCGAGGGCGGCGTGCTGGTGCGTCTGCTGCCTGCCACCGATGCGGGTCCCGCCGATGTGCTGGCGGCAGATGGGTATCTGTTTGCCACCCCTGAAAACCTGGCGGCCATCAGCGGGCTGATGAAGGATTTCTTTGACCGCAGCTACTACCCGGTGCAGGGCCGGGTGAATGGCCGCCCTTACGCCAGCATGGTGTGCGCAGGCAGCGATGGCAGCAGCGCGGCGCGGCAGATGGCGCGTATTGCCACGGGTTGGCGGCTCAAGGCGGTGGCCGAGCCGCTCATCATTTGCACCCACGCCCAGACACCTGAGGCGATTTTGGCGCCCAAACAAATCAGCAGCGAAGATCGGGAGCACTGCCGGGCACTGGGTGAGGCCTTGGCCGCAGGGCTGGCGCTGGGGGTGTTTTAGTTGCTATTTGTTTTCTAGCTGCTAGCGCTTTGTCAGTAACCGCTAGAGGCCGATTTGACTTGAATTTTGTAGCAGTGTGCCCGCCTGCCATCAGCGCCAGGCGGTAGCCACCAGTTGGCTGTAATGCACGCCGGGCCGCCCCAGCAACTGCTCAAACACGGCCGGGTTGCCCACGTTGTCGCTGCCCAGCATGACCAGGGTTTCGCTGCACCAGGGCGAGGCGGGCACGGCGTCGCCCAGGCGGGCGCTGATATTTGTCAGCAGTTGAGGCAGGCGCAGCACCATGGCGGGGCTGTGACCGAGCTGCTGGCGCAGGCTGGCGATGAAGGCGCCCATGGTGAGCGCCTCAGGTCCGGTGCATTCGATGACGCCTGTCTGCTCCAGGGCCGGACCGAGCAGGGCGACCACGCCTGCGGCAAGGTCGTGCACGGAGACGGGTTGCACCCGCGCATCGAGCACCGGGCCGGGGAACAGTGCCACGGGCAGGCGTGCCAAGTTCATGAACAGCGCGCTGCTGTCGCCGCCTTTGCCATACACCACGCTGGGCCGCAGGATGGCGGGGCGCAGCGCGCCCTGTGCGGCCAACGCCTGCAAGTGTGTCTCGGCGGCCCGTTTGGTCTTCGCGTAGCGGGTGTCGCTGCCGTCAATGCCCAGTGCCGAAATCTGCACCACGCGCTGCACCCCCGCCTGGGCGCAGGCGCCAAACAGGGCGATGGGCGTATCGCGGTGCACGGCGTCGATGGGTCTCGCGCGGGTGTCGCGCAGCACACCCACGGCGTTGACCACGGCGTCGATGCCCTGTAACCGTGGCAACCAGGCAGCGGCCGTGGTGTCGCGCGCAAAATCCATGGGCACCAGGCCGTGCTGGGCGCCAGCGCTGCGTGGCGAGGCGCCGCCGTGCACGGTGTGGCCTGCAGCCTCCAGGGAGGCTTGCAGTGTGTGGCCAATGAAGCCGGTGGAGCCCGTGAGCAAAATGCGCATGGTGGGGTCTGACAAAGACAGCGTTGGTGCCAACGATACGACGGTTTGCGCTGCAGCGCCGGGCAGGGCTCTCCGCTACCCGTGGCAAAGCGCGGTCTTGCCGTGCACGCCAGCGCAAAGGTCTTGCAGGGCCTAGACTTGAACGCCCCCTTTTCAGGAGAACCCCATGCCGCTTGAAGAAATTTGCTCTGAGGTCCATGCGCTGCTGCCCGGACGCAGTACCGAGGCCGGTGCCAGCCGCCGCACGGTGCTGCAATCTGCGGCGGGCCTGGGTTATGCTGCTGCCGCAGCACCGCTGATGGCGCAGACCGCCATTTCCACCCCAGCCGACGGGCTCGATACCGGGCGCATCCACTACACGGTGGACGGGTTCCAGGTGCCCGCCTACCGTGCGGCGCCTGCAGGCAAAACCGGGTTGCCCGTGGTGCTGGTGGTGCACGAGATTTTTGGCGTGCACGAATACATTGCCGACGTGTGCCGTCGCCTGGCCCGGGCGGGCTACATGGCCATTGCCCCCGAACTCTATGCCCGCCAGGGCGATGCCACCCAGTACGGCGAAATCACCAAGCTCATGTCTGAATTGGTCGCCAAGGTGCCCGATGCCCAGGTCATGGCCGACCTGGACGGTGCGCTGGCCTGGGCCGGACAGCATGGCGGCGACACCGCGCGCGCTGCCGTCACCGGGTTTTGCTGGGGCGGACGCATCACTTGGCTGTATGCCGCACACGGCCCGGTGAAGGCCGGCGTCGCCTGGTATGGCCGCCTGGTGGGCAGTGCCAGCGCACTGACACCCCAGCAGCCCATCGACATCACACCCATCCTCAAGGCCCCGGTGCTGGGGTTGTATGGCGGGCAAGATGGCGGTATCCCTCTTGACACGGTTGATAAGATGAAAGCTGCCTTGGCGCAGGGTTCTGCCCCAGCCAAGGCGTCCGAGTTTGTGGTCTACCCTGATGCGCCCCATGCCTTCCAAGCCGACTACCGCCCCAGCTACCGCCAGGGGCCGGCCGAGGATGGCTGGAAGCGGGCGCTGGCCTGGTTCAAGGCGAACGGCGTTGGTTAATGGAGGCCGTGACTGGTACTTGGGCGTGAGGTAATGCCTGCGCAGTGACAGATGCTACGCCAGCGCAGCCCTGGCCCAGGCTGCAATGACACAGCCGCCCCGCCACGGCAGGGCGGCTTTTTTGGTGTTGAGGGGAGCGCAGTGGCGGGTTGCGTCAGGGTATTGAGTTTTAATGAAAAAGGCCAATAGGCCATACAGGGTAAGCGCATATAGCTATGACATTAATAGCAATCATTTTGGCCACTTTGGCGTCGGGCATTGGCAGCGTGTGGCTGGCCGCGTGGCTCTTGCGCGCTGGCCTGGGGGGGGTCTCGGGGGGTGTCGGGCCGCAGCATCTTTTGAGCCTGGCCGCGGGCGCCTTGTTGGCTACGGCCTTCATGCACTTGTTGCCGGAGGCGTTTGAAAGCCAGGCCGGCGCACAAGACCTGTTTGCCACCTTGTTGGTCGGCGTGGTGTTCTTTTTCATGCTGGAAAAGGCCGAGCTCTGGCACCACGGTCACGAGCATGGCGAGGCGCAGTCTGCCCATGACCACGGGCACGCCCATGGGCACAGCCATGCGCACCATCACCACCCTGCGGGCGGTCCGCGTGTGGGCGGCTGGACGGTGCTGACCGGCGACAGCGTGCACTGCTTTGGCGACGGCGTGCTGATTGCCTCGGCCTTTGTTGCCGACATGCGCCTGGGGCTGATCGCTGCCGTGTCGGTGCTCGCGCACGAGGTGCCGCACCACATGGGCGACCTGGTGGTGCTGTTGCAAAGCAGCGCCAACCGCCGCGTGGCGCTGCTCAAGGTGTCGCTGGCCGGCGCGGTGACGGCGCTGGGCGGTCTGGCCGGCTATTTTTTGCTGGAGCGGCTGCACGACTGGCTGCCATACTTTCTGGTGGTGGCATCCAGCAGTTTTGTCTATGTGGCTTTGGCCGACCTGATTCCGCAACTGCAAAAGCGCTTGTCAGCGCGGGAAACTGCCCTGCAAATTGCCATGTTGCTGATTGGCATGGGCGTTGTGACCCTGGTCAGCAGCCTGGTGCACGGTGGCCACTGACGGACCCCATCGGCACCCCTGTCTGCCCCTGCACTGAGATCAGCGCCCGATGGCAAACACCGCCGGTGTGTGTTTGTCGGGCCCGCCAGGTTTGTGGCGCCATTGCTGCACGCTTTGGCTGCGCGTGGCGCTTTCCGCCAGCGTCAGGCCGCTGCTGACCGATAGGCGTGTGCCTGGCTGCAGGGTGTGCAGCAGGGCTTGCAGCAGGGCGGCATTGCGGTAGGGCGTTTCGATGAACAATTGCGTCTGCCCGGTTTTGAGGGCCAGCGTTTCCAGGGCCCGTATGCGCTGGGCGCGTTCGTTAGCGTCCTGCGGCAGATAGCCCACAAAAGCAAAGTTCTGCCCGCTCAGGCCGCTTGCGGCCAATGCCAGTAGCAGCGACACCGGTCCCACCAAGGGCGCCACGGTGATGCCCAGCTCGTGCGCGGCGCGCACTACGGAGCTGCCGGGGTCGGCCACAGCGGGCATGCCCGCTTCGCTCACCAGGCCCATGTCGTGCCCGTCCAGCGCGGCGGCCAGCAGCGGGCGTGCGTCGAAAACGGCCGAGCCTTTGCCGCCATGGTCGCCTTTTTTGTGCACTTCGCGCGGCAATTCGGTGATGGCCTGCTCTTGCAGCGGCAGGACCAGCGGGTACAGGGCATCCACACGCTTCAAATAGGCGCGTGCGCTTTTGGCGTTTTCGCAAATCCAGTGCGTCAGCCGTGCGGCGGTGGCCAGCGTAGCGTTGGGCAGGCTGTCCTGCAGCGGCGTTTGGGTGTCGCAGCCAAAGTCGAGCGGTGCAGGCACCAAGTACAGGGTGCCGAACTTGTTGTCTGTGGGTGCGGTCATGGCAACACCAGTCCAGCGGCGCGCAGCATGCGGCAGGTGCGGATCAGCGGCAGGCCCACCAAGGCGGTGGGGTCATCGCTGGCAATGGCGTCGAGCAGGCTGATGCCCAAGCCCTCGCTCTTGGCGCTACCAGCGCAATCGTAGGGCTGCTCGGCGTGCAGGTAGCGTTCGATTTCGCCATCGTTCAGCGGACGAAAGCGCACTTCGACGGCCGCCAGTTCGACCTGTTCGAAGCCTGTGGCCTGGCACACCACCGCTACAGCGGTCTGGAAAACGACGGTCTGTGCGCTCATCTGGCGCAGTTGCTGCGTGGCCCGTTCGTGCGTGCCGGGCTTGCCCAGCGCGTGCCCGGCCAGGTCTGCCACCTGGTCGGAGCCAATCACCACGGCCTCGGGGTGCTGCGCGGCCACAGCACGGGCCTTGGCCAAGGCCAGGCGCAAGGCCAGCGCCTGCGGGGCCTCGCCCGGTTGAGGGGTTTCGTCGACGTCGGGAGCGGCCACGGTGAAAGGCAGGCGCAGGCGTTGCAGTAATTCGCGCCGGTAGGGAGAAGTTGAGCCCAAAACCAGGGCTCTGGGGGCAGGGGGGGATTGATGCATGGGCCGATTCTCTTACACTGCACCCATGACCAAGGAACATTCCCCCGACCGGCTGGACGTCAAGGCATTCGTGCAGGCGGGCGCCCGCTTGTCAGGGCACGATTCCTTGTTGAAATATGAGCGCCTGGCCCAGGAGGCCAAAGGCCTGCACCCCGACCTGCGCGTGGACTGGGAAGCGGTGGGCGAGTTGCGCCCTGAGCTCGGCACGGAGAGTGGACAGATGTGGATGCACCTGCAGGTGCAGGCCACGTTTCCCATGCAGTGCCAACGCTGCATGGGGCCGGTGGATGTGCCGCTGCAGGTGGATCAGTGGTTCCGTTTCGTGGCCGACGAGGCCACCGCCGAAGCGCTGGATGATGAGGTTGAGGAAGATTTGCTGGCGATCAGCCGTGAATTCGACTTGCACGAGTTGATCGAAGACGAACTGCTCATGACGCTGCCCGTGGTGCCGCGCCACGAAGAATGCCCCACCGACGTGCCCATGCAGTCGAGTGACGATGATTTTGAGGCCGCCGAAGCCGAACGCCCCAATCCCTTTGCAGCGCTGGCAAGCATGCGCGTTGGAAAGTCAGATAAATAAGACTATAATTGAGGGCTTCGCGCGAATCCCCTCGTGTCTTTTAATGGGCTGATCGCGTTTTTACCAACCCTTATTCAAGACCAGGAGCCGACCATGGCCGTTCAGCAAAACAAGAAATCTCCTTCCAAGCGCGGCATGCACCGCTCGCACAACGCCCTGAATGTGCCCGGCATCGCTGTTGAGCCCACCACTGGCGAAATCCATCTGCGCCACCACATCAGTCCTAACGGTTTCTACCGTGGCCGTCAGGTGCTGAAGAACAAATCCGAAGCCTGATTCGCCCCAGCGGCGCATCCCTAAGGGCCCGTAGCTACCGTCTCGTAGCACGGGCCTTTGTTTTGGGTGCTCACTTTGTATCCACAGGCCGCGCAGTCGGCCAGAATTCCATTCCATGATCACATTGGCTGTTGACTGCATGGGCGGCGACCATGGCCCCCATGTCACTCTGGCGGCATGCCGTCATTTTCTGGAGAGCCACCCCGACGCGCGTCTGCTGATGGTGGGCCTGCCCGAAGCCTTGCAAGGCTTCTCTCATGAGCGCGCGACCTTGGTTCCAGCCAGCGAGGTGGTGGCCATGGACGACCCCCTCGAAGTGGCCTTGCGGCGCAAAAAGGATTCTTCCATGCGCGTGGCCATCCAGCAGGTCAAGGACGGCGCTGCTGCGGCTGCCGTGTCGGCGGGCAATACCGGTGCCTTGATGGCCATAGCCCGCTACGTGCTCAAGACGCTCGACGGCATCGACCGTCCGGCCATCGCCTACCCGCTGCCCAACATGCTTGGCGGTGCGACCACGGTGCTGGACCTGGGTGCCAATGTGGATTGCAACGAACGCCACCTGCTGGAGTTTGCCGTGATGGGCTCTGCGCTGGACTCGGTGCTCAAGGGCAAGGAGCAGCCGACGGTCGGTTTGCTCAACATCGGTGCAGAGGCCATTAAAGGCAGCGAAGTCATTAAAAAAGCAGGGGAACTGCTGCGTTCTGCTGCTAATTCCGGTAATTTGAACTTTGTGGGCAATGTCGAGGGCAACGACATTTACAAGGGAACGACCGATATCGTTGTGTGCGACGGCTTTGTTGGTAACGTTGCGCTCAAGACCAGCGAAGGCTTGGCCACTATGGTGGGTGCTTTCCTCAAGCAAGAGTTTTCACGCAACGTTTTTACAAAAATGGCAGCGATCGTCGCGTATCCAGTGTTATCTGCGTTCAAAAAGCGCGTAGATTACCGCCGGTACAATGGTGCGGCGTTGCTGGGCCTGCGCGGCCTGGTGTTCAAGAGCCACGGCTCGGCCGACGAGATGGCTTTTGAGCAGGCTTTGATCCGGGCGTATGATGCAGCCCGCAACAACCTTCTGGACCGCGTGCGCCTTCGCATTGCCAGTGCAGCCCCGTTTCTGCTGCCTGCTGATGCTCTTGTGGGGGGCGCCACGCCGCCAGCACCACATTAATGAAACGCTACTCCCGTATTACCGGCACTGGCAGTCATCTGCCACCACGCCGGGTGACCAATGCCGATTTAGTGACCGATCTCGCTGCACGGGGTATTGAAACCTCGGATGAATGGATTGTGTCGCGCACGGGAATCCGGGCACGCCACTTCGCCGCGCCCGATGTAGCCTGCAGCGACATGGCCCTGGACGCGGCCCGCCATGCCTTGGAGGCGGCAGGGCTGGAGGCTAGTGACATTGACCTGATCATCGTCGCTACCTCCACGCCGGACATGGTGTTTCCGTCCACCGCCTGCATCCTGCAGAACAAGCTGGGCGCCGCAGGTTGCCCCGCTTTTGACGTGCAGGCTGTGTGCAGCGGCTTTGTTTATGCATTGACGGTGGCTGACGCCATGATCCGCGCGGGCACCGCGCAGCGAGCCCTGGTCGTGGGCTCCGAGATTTTCAGTCGTTTGCTGGACTTCAATGACCGCACCACCTGCGTGCTGTTTGGTGATGGTGCAGGCGCCGTGGTGCTGGAGGCGTCTGACACCCCGGGCATTCTTTCGTCTGACCTGCACGCCGATGGCCGCCATGTCGGCATCTTGTGCGTGCCTGGCCATGTGTCGGGCGGTCAGGTGAGTGGCCTGCCGTTGCTCACCATGGATGGCCCGGCGGTGTTCAAGCTGGCTGTAGGGGTGCTGGAAAGCGCCGCCCGCGCCGCGCTCGACAAGGCGGGGCTGACCGAGGCCGATATCGACTGGCTGGTGCCCCACCAAGCCAACATCCGCATCATGCAGGGCACGGCGCGCAAGCTCAAGTTGCCCATGGACAAGATGGTGGTCACAGTGGACCAGCATGGAAATACCTCGGCGGCGTCGATCCCGCTGGCGCTGGACCATGCGGTGCGCTCGGGCCAGGTAAAGCAGGGCGAGACCGTGCTGCTCGAAGGCGTGGGCGGCGGGTTCACCTGGGGTGCAGTGCTCCTGAAAATGTAGCTGTTAGCGCTTTACTGGTAAGCGCTACAGCCATATTTTTTCACTAATACTGAATACGCATGAAAACCTTTGCATTTGTTTTTCCGGGCCAGGGCTCGCAGGCTGTGGGCATGCTCGATGGGTGGGCAGACCACCCGGCCGTCGTGCAAACGCTGCAGGAGGCGTCTGACGCCCTGGGCGAGGATGTGGGTCGCCTGATCCACGAGGGCCCCAAGGAGCAGCTGGCGCTCACCACCAACACCCAGCCCGTGATGCTGGTGGCCGGTGTGGCCGCCTGGCGCGTGTGGCGTGCCGAAGGCGGCGCCCTGCCGGCGGCTGTGGCGGGGCATTCGTTGGGTGAATACTCGGCGCTGGTGGCGTCGGGCGTGCTGACGCTGGCCCAGGCGGCGCCGCTGGTGCGTCTGCGCGCCGCCGCCATGCAGGAAGCCGTGCCCGTGGGCACGGGGGCCATGGCCGCGATTCTGGGCCTGGATGCTGCGAAAGTGATAGCTAATTGCGCAGAAGTGACAAGCGCTATGGGCCAAAACGGCACTGAAGTGGTCGAGGCGGTCAATTTCAACGATCCGGCACAGACTGTGATTGCGGGCAGCAAGGCCGCCGTCGAGAAGGCCTGTGAAGTTCTCAAGGCTGCGGGTGCCAAGCGCGCGTTGCCGTTGCCGGTGTCGGCGCCTTTCCATTCCAGCCTGATGAAACCCGCCGCCGAGAAGCTGCGCGCCGCCCTGGCCACCACGCCCCTCGCGGCGCCGCAGATTCCGGTACTCAATAATATTGATGTGGCGGTGCAGCAGGATGCAGACGCCATCCGCGACGCGCTCTATCGCCAGGCCTTTGGCCCCGTGCGCTGGGTGGAATGCGTACAGGCTCTCAAGGCGCGTGGCATGACCCACATTGTCGAATGCGGCCCTGGCAAAGTGCTTGCGGGCCTCACAAGGCGCATTGATGCCGAACTCACGGGTGCCGCGCTGTACGATGCCGCGACCCTCACCGAAATCAAGGAGCTGCTGGCATGAGCGAAAGCACTGCAAAACCCCTCGTGGCGCTGGTCACCGGTGCCTCACGCGGCATTGGCGCCGCCATCGCGCTGGAACTGGCCGTGCGCGGCTTCCAGGTGGTTGGTACAGCCACCACCACTGAAGGCGCCGAGCGTATCAGCCAGGCGCTGGCCGCGCACCCGGGCTGCCGAGGGGCCCATCTGAACGTGAACGATGGTGCGGCGGTCGATGCCCTGATTGACGGCATCGTCAAGGGCCAGGGCGGCCTGCATGTGCTGGTGAACAATGCCGGCATTACCCGCGACCAGCTGGCCATGCGCATGAAAGACGACGACTGGGATGCCGTGCTGGACACCAATCTCAAGGCGGTGTTCCGCGTTAGCCGTGCGGCCATCAAGCCGATGATGAAGCAGCGCTATGGGCGCATCATCAGCATCACCAGTGTGGTAGGCGCCTCGGGTAACCCCGGCCAAGCCAACTACGCTGCCGCCAAGGCGGGTGTGGCCGGTATGACCCGTGCGCTGGCGCGTGAGCTGGGCAGCCGCAGCGTGACTGTGAACTGCGTGGCTCCCGGGTTTATTGACACTGACATGACCTCTGGCCTGCCCGAAGCACAGCAAAAAGCACTGCTCGACCAGATCCCTTTGGGTCATCTGGGCAAGCCCGCAGACATCGCACATGCCGTGACCTACCTCGCTTCCAACGAGGCCGGTTACATCACTGGGCAGGAATTGCATGTCAATGGCGGCATGTACATGTAATTGACGAAAAATCACGCCGGTTCATCCGTACGGCGGGCCTTTGGGGAAACCTCTCTTAAACGGCTAGAATCGCGGATTCCATTCACAACCCCCAGAGGGAAACCATGAGCGATATCGAAGCACGTGTCAAAAAAATCATCGCCGAACAACTCGGCGTGGAAGAGTCACAAGTCACCAATGAAAAAGCTTTCGTGGCCGATCTGGGTGCAGACTCCCTCGACACCGTGGAGCTGGTGATGGCGCTGGAAGACGAATTCGGCATCGAGATTCCGGACGAAGACGCCGAGAAGATCACGACGGTGCAGAACGCCATCGACTACGCCACCACCCACCCGAAGGCTTGAACGGCGCGCTTGGCGCCCCTTCAGCGATCAGCACAAGGTTTTACGCATGAGCCGTCGTCGCGTTGTCGTGACCGGCCTGGGTTGCATCAGTCCCGTGGGAAACACGGTGCAGGACGCCTGGGCCAATATCCTGGCCGGGCAGTCCGGCATTGGCCTCATTACCAGGTTCGATGCATCGACCTTCGCCTGCAAAATTGCAGGCGAGGTCAAAGGACTGGACCTGGAGTCCTACATCAGCGCCAAGGATGCGCGTGCGATGGACTCGTTTATCCATTACGGCATTGCTGCAGCGGTGCAGGCCGTAGAGGACGCTGGTTTGCCCACCGGCGATGCCCTGAGCGAAGACCTGGCGACCCGCATTGGCTGCGTGATCGGCTCGGGGATCGGTGGTCTTCCGCTGATCGAAAACACCCATACCGAATTCATCAACCGGGGCGCACGGCGCATCACACCTTTTTTTGTTCCCGCCTCCATCATCAACATGGTGGCAGGGCATGTGTCCATGCGTTTCGGTTTCAAGGGGCCGAATCTGGCCGTTGTCACGGCCTGTACCACGGGCTTGCACTGCATTGGCGAAGCCGGTCGCATGATTGAGTACGGTGATGCCGATGTGGTCATCGCTGGGGGGACTGAGGCCACCGTCTCGCCCCTGGGTATTGGCGGTTTTGCCGCGATGCGCGCACTCTCCACCCGTAACGACGATCCCAAGGCGGCATCACGCCCATGGGACAGGGACCGCGACGGCTTCGTGCTGGGCGAAGGCGCCGGCGTGGTGGTGGTTGAGGAATACGAACACGCCAAGGCCCGTGGCGCCAAAATTTATGCCGAACTGAGCGGTTTTGGCATGAGCGCCGATGCCGGCCATATGACGGCGCCTAGCATGGATGGCCCACGCCGTGCCATGCAAGCCGCCCTGCGTAATGCCGGGGTCAATACCGATGAGGTGGCTTATCTCAATGCGCATGGCACGTCCACGCCGCTGGGTGACCTCAATGAAACCAATGCCATCAAAGCCGCTTTTGGCGATCATGCCCATAAGATGGTCGTGAGTTCCACCAAGTCCATGACTGGCCATCTGCTGGGCGGGGCGGGGGGCATCGAGAGCATCTTCACGATCCTCGCACTGCACCACCAGAAGGTTCCGCCCACGATCAATCTGGATAATCAGGATCCCGAATGCGACCTTGATTACTGCGCCAACACAGCGCGGGACATGAAGATCGATGTTGCCGTCAAAAATAATTTTGGATTTGGCGGTACCAACGGCACGCTGGTTTTTCGGCGCGTCTGACGTCCGTAGCCCGCTGCGTTGCGTGCACTACCCCGCACGACACCTTGCAGCGACGGACCGTTTGTGAATCAGCGTTCCGCCCGCCACCATGCCCCGGCAGTGCGTTTTCCGGTGCGCCGCAGCGCGTGGCTCGCTGGAGCACTGGCGTGCGGATCGGCCGCTGGTGGACTGGCTTGGGTTGCCTGGATGCTATGGGGTGCCGCACCATGGCCACTCTGGATACCGATGGGTACAGGGCTCGCTTGGTTGCTGATCACGGGCGCTGCATGGCGCTTCTGGGCCCGAATGCCGGTGGGCACTCTGTCCTGGGACGGTGGTGCATGGGAGCTGCTCGGGCCCCTGGGCGGTAGTGTGCGTGGTACGCTGACCACTCACCTCGATTTGCAGCGCCGCATGGCCGTCTGCCTGGTGCCTCTCGCCGGACGTGCGCAATGGCTCTGGCTGGAGCGGGGACATGCGCCCGCTCACTGGCTGGATCTGCGCCGTGCGGTATATTCGCGCGCCGTAACGGGCGTTCCCGATGCCGCCGAACATGCTTCTGGGCGCGCTGGCCCGGTGTGAACTTTCTTCTCCATGACTGCGACTCCGCCCGAACCCCCATCTCTTGATCCTCCTGCCACGGATAGCGACCTTCTCCTTGTGGAGCGCACCGTGGCCGGCGATCTGCGGGCCTATGATCTGCTCGTCATCAAATACCAGCGCCGTATCGAGCGGCTGATCGGGCGCATGGTGCGCGATACTGATTTGGTGCCTGACATTGCCCAGGAGACCTTTCTCCGAGCCTACCGGGCCTTGCACCAGTTTCGGGGGGATGCGCAGTTCTACACCTGGCTGTACCGCATTGCAGTCAACACGGCCAAAAAGGCCTTGATGGACCTCAAGCGTAATCCTTTGGTGTATGAGGGCACTCTGCGTTCTGCTGATGACGAGAATGAAACTTATCGTATCGGCCATGAACTAACTACAGAAGAAACACCAGAAACAGTGCTGGCTGCCCGGGAAATTGCGGCCCAGGTCAACGCCGCAATGGATGCATTGCCCGAGGACTTGCGCCAGGCGGTGACTTTGCGCGAGATTGAAGGTCTGAGCTATGAGGAAATTGCCACCGTGATGGGATGCCCGATCGGAACTGTGCGGTCGCGTATTTTTCGCGCCCGAGAGGCCATTTCCACACGGGTGCGACCATTGCTCGAAAACCGCACGGGCAAACGCTGGTAGGTGCGCGGCACAGGTGAAGAGTTTCCATGACGTATAGGTATGGGTTTGGCAGGTGACACCATGAATGATGATCTGAAGATGCACGAACAGTTATCGGCTTTGGCAGACGGTCAATTGCACGGGGATGAACTGGCGCAGGCTTTGCGTTTTGCTGCGCAGGACGAAGGCCGTGACACTTGGCAGGTCTATCACTTGGTGGGAGATGTGTTGCGTTCCCCCGAACTGGCGCACGCTTCTGATGGCGGGGCTTTCCTGGCGCAGTTGCACCAGAAGTTGGCCCAGGAGCCTGCGCCACCGCATGCATTGCCCCATACCGAGCCATTACAGGTCGAGTTGGCACAGGCGGCCAATGCATCGGCCTTTCGCTGGAAGATGGTGGCGGGGTTGGCGTCCTTGGCGGCGGTGTCTGCCATCGGATGGAATTCGCTGAGCCATGTCCGCGAAGCGGATTCAGGGGCTCGCCTGGCTGCTGCACCACCCGCGGCCACACAGCAGATGGTTGTTACGAGCAGTCCCGATGCACAAGTGATGCTGCGTGACCCTCGTCTGGACGAATTGCTCGCCGCGCACAAGCAATACGGTGGCGCTGCGGCTCTGCAGATGCCTGCAGGGTTCCTGCGCAACGCCACGTTCGAGTCGCCCTCACGTTGATTGCTTGGGCGCAT
Organism: Simplicispira piscis; assembly: GCF_054783455.1. Lineage (NCBI taxonomy): Bacteria > Pseudomonadati > Pseudomonadota > Betaproteobacteria > Burkholderiales > Comamonadaceae > Simplicispira > Simplicispira piscis. The sequence goes on along the minus strand of NZ_BAAGQN010000015.1, from coordinate 298,657 downwards.
GCGGCAAATGACTGCAGGCATGGTGTTTCGGGCGAGATGGCGGCGCGGTTGTTGTTCCGCAAAATTAGTGTTCTCACGTGCTGCCCGGTATCTCGGTGGGATGGCTTTGTGCGCCCTTGCCTTGGGTGTACAGGGCGGGCCGGTCAATAGACCGCAGGACGACGCCAATCCGCGGACTGCCCAACAATGGATGGAGCGCATGCAGGGGGCATCCCGCAGCCGCAGTTACGTGGGCACGGTGGTGGTGCTCCATGCATCAGGTGCCATGGCGACTTCCAAAATCTGGCATGCGGTACGCGATGGCCAGCAGTTCGAGCGCGTCGATGCACTCGATGGTGCAGCAAGTACCGTCTATCGGCAGGATGGGCTCGTGCGTACCTTCCTGCACCAGTCGCGTACGGTCCGCACCGAGCGCCGCGATTTGCTTCATGCGCTACCCGGAAGTGCCGATGCGACCTTTGTCCCGCCCTATACCGCGCACCTCCTTGGACAGGAGCGCGTCGCCGGGATGGAGGCTGATGTCGTGTCGTTCGCGCCACACGATGCACTGCGCTTTGGTTACCGCTTCTGGAGTGAGCGCACATCGGGTCTGGTGCTGCGGGTACAGATGCTGGAGCCAAGTGGGCGGGTGCTGGAGCAGACGGCGTTTTCCGCTCTGCAACTGGACGCCGACAAGGAGGCACAGCAGTGGGCTCGCATGCCACAGGATACCGCTGGCTACCAGGATCTGAGTGTGCAAATGCGGATGACCACAGCCACCGAACAGGGCTGGGGGCTGCGTGAGCCCGTGGATGGTTTCGTGCCTGTCGGTTGTTATCTCCATGCAGTTTCCTCAGCAGGCCATGAGCCCGGACTGCTGCAGTGCTTTTACTCCGATGGGCTGGTGACGGTATCGTTGTTCATCGAACGGCACCATGCCCGTCGCAGCGCATCAACGGTGGTTCAGGTCGCACGGGGGGCTACCCATGTTCTGGCCAAGCCACTGAGTGACGGTGTCTGGCTGACGGCAGTGGGAGAGGTACCTGCAGCCACGCTGGTGTTGTTTGCGGACCGCCTGGCACGGCTGAAATGAAATGGCTGTTTGCTGGATGGAACCAAATTCACTGAAGGATTTCTCACAGTATCTGCGCGCAAAGCAGAACGTGACTTGAATTCTCGAAAGGCCATCAATGAAAATAATCGATTGGACAAAAAACCATGGCGCCGGGCTGGCTGCGGCTTGTGTTCTGGCGTGCAGCGCCGCGATGGCGCCCCTGGCCATTGCGCAGGTGGCGACGCCTCCGGCTTCCGTGCGCGGGTTGCCTGACTTCACAGATCTTGTCGAACAAGCAGGGCCTTCGGTAGTGAACATCCGCACGACGGAAAAGGCTTCCAGGCGGAGTGGCGTTAATGGCATGGACGAAGACATGCTTGAGTTTTTCAAGCGGTTTGGCGTGCCCATCCCGAACATGCCGCGCCAACAACGACCAAATCGTCCGCAGCAGGAAGAAGAACAGCCGCGCGGCGTGGGCTCTGGCTTCATTCTCAGTGCCGATGGCTATGTCATGACCAATGCCCATGTGGTAGACGGTGCCGACGAAGTGATCGTCACATTGACGGACAAGCGCGAATACAAGGCAAAAATTATCGGAGCGGACAAGCGCACCGATGTGGCCGTTGTGAAGATCGAAGCATCGGGCTTGCCTGCCGTGCGGATTGGCGATGTCAACCGCCTGAAGGTGGGTGAATGGGTCATGGCTATCGGCTCGCCCTTTGGCTTGGAAAACACTGTCACTGCGGGCATCGTCAGTGCCAAGCAGCGCGATACCGGGGATTACTTGCCTTTCATTCAGACTGATGTGGCGATCAATCCGGGAAATTCAGGCGGACCCTTGATCAATATGCGGGGCGAGGTCGTGGGCATCAACAGCCAGATCTATTCACGTTCAGGCGGGTTCATGGGCATTTCGTTTGCCATTCCGATCGATGAAGCCATGCGCGTCAGCGAGCAGCTGCGCTCCAGCGGGCGTGTGACACGGGGGCGTATTGGTGTGCAAATTGGGCAGGTGACGCGCGATGTGGCGGAATCGCTGGGGCTGGGCAAGCAGCAGGGGGCCTTGGTAACCGGGGTGGAGAGTGGCTCGCCCGCGGAGAAGGCCGGGGTAGAGGCTGGCGACATCATCGTTCGTTTCGAAGGCAAGCCCATTGAGCGGATCGCAGACCTACCACGCTTGGTCGGTAATACCAAGCCGGGCACCAAGAGCACCGTGACGGTGTTTCGCCGGGGGAATATGCGCGATTTGTCGGTCGTGATTGCGGAGATTGATGGTGACACGCCAGCCATCAAGGCCAGTGACCGCGACGTCAAACCCAAGTCTTCGAATGCTGCCCAGCAGTTCGGGCTCACGGTTTCGGATTTGACGGGAGCACAGAAGAAGGAGCTCAAGCTCAAAGGGGGTGTGCGCATCGATGCTGCTTCGGATGCTGCTGCCCGTGCAGGATTGCGCGAAGGCGATGTGATCCGGGCCATTGCCAACACTGAAGTGAGTACGGTGAAAGACTTTGAATCGGTCTTGTCCAAGGTGGACAAAACCAAACCGGTCAACGTGCTTTACCAGCGCGGGGAGTGGGCTCAGTACGCTTTGATCCGTCCATAAGAGCCTTGGGTTGGATTGCTGTCCTCTGTGGCAGAAACCCTGCATCAGAAGCCGAGGCTGTGGCGGACGGGGCGTTATCGACCGATTAGGTAGAATGCGCCCTGTTTTTGCACAACTATGGATATATCAAATTGTCTCGAATTCATGGCGCAAAAAATCCTCCTGAATTGCACGGGTTCCCCACGGCGTATTCCTTGACTTGTGGAATGCACCAAGTGTCGGCAGCGTAGTTCAGGCAGTGGCCCACGGCATCGCCCGCGTGAGGCCATGGCGCCCCTCTTTTTTTGGGTGATTTTTTGCCTACAATGAGGCTCCAACCATCGCAGTTGCCCAAGATTGTTGGTTCAGGGCGCGTCACCAGCCGACGCGCCCTTTTTTGTTGCGGTGGTCTAGCACCTTCCTTATTTGACGTTTTCGTTGATGAAGCACATTCGTAATTTTTCCATCATTGCGCACATTGACCATGGCAAGTCCACCCTCGCCGATCGCCTGATCCAGCGCTGCGGGGGCTTGGCTGATCGCCAGATGGAAGCCCAGGTGCTCGATTCCATGGACATCGAAAAAGAGCGCGGCATCACCATCAAGGCGCAAACTGCCGCGCTGCAGTACAAGGCCCAAGATGGTCAGGTCTACAACCTGAACCTGATCGATACGCCTGGCCACGTTGACTTTTCCTACGAAGTGAGTCGTTCGCTCTCGGCCTGCGAGGGCGCCTTGCTGGTGGTCGATGCCTCGCAAGGTGTGGAAGCACAAACAGTGGCCAATTGCTACACCGCGCTGGATCTGGGCGTGGAAGTGCTGCCGGTGCTCAACAAGATGGACTTGCCGCAGTCTGACCCCGAAAACGCCAAGGCGGAAATCGAGGATGTGATCGGCATCGATGCCGAGGACGCCATCCCGTGTTCAGCCAAGACGGGCATGGGCATCGACGAGATCCTGGAAGCTATTGTCGCGAAGGTTCCGGCGCCGCGTGGCAACCCCGATGGGCCGCTGCGCGCCATGATCATCGACAGTTGGTATGACGCTTACGTTGGCGTCGTGATGCTGGTGCGCGTGGTCGATGGGCGCCTTCTCAAGGGTGAGCGCTTCAAGATGATGGCAAGCGGGACCGTATACAACGCTGATAACCTGGGTGTGTTTACTCCCGCCAACGAGTCGCGGGACCGCTTGGAGGCGGGCCAGGTAGGCTACATCATCGCCGGGATCAAGGAATTGCAGGCGGCCAAGGTGGGCGACACCATCACGCTGGAAAAGAAGCTGCCGAACAACGCAGGACCTGCCGCCGAGGCGCTGCCGGGCTTCAAGGAAATCCAGCCCCAGGTGTTTGCCGGCCTGTACCCCACCGAGGCGAGCGAATACGATCAACTGCGCGACGCGCTGGAAAAACTCAAGCTCAATGATGCGTCACTGCACTACGAGCCCGAAGTGTCGCAGGCGCTCGGGTTTGGTTTTCGCTGCGGTTTTCTGGGCCTGCTGCACATGGAGATTGTGCAGGAGCGGCTGGAGCGCGAGTTCGATCAGGATCTGATTACAACGGCACCCAGCGTGGTCTACGAGGTGGTGATGCCGGGCGGTGAAGTCATCATGGTGGAGAACCCTGCCAAGATGCCCGACCAGGGCAAGCTGCAGGAAATCCGTGAACCCATTGTGACCGTGCATCTGTATATGCCTCAAGAGTATGTGGGGCCTGTGATGACGTTGGCCAACCTGAAGCGTGGCGTGCAAATGAACATGGCGTACCACGGCCGCCAGGTCATGCTGACCTATGAAATGCCGCTGGGTGAGATCGTGCTGGACTTCTTCGACAAGCTCAAATCAGTGAGCCGGGGCTATGCCTCCATGGACTACGAGTTCAAGGAGTACCGTGCGTCCGATGTGGTGAAGGTGGACATCTTGCTCAACGGTGAGAAGGTCGATGCGCTGTCCATCATCGTGCACCGTAGCCAGAGCCAGTACCGCGGCCGCGCCGTGGTGTCCAAGATGCGCGAAATCATCAGCCGCCAGATGTTCGATGTGGCGATCCAGGCCGCGATCGGAGGCAACATCATTGCGCGCGAGTCCATCAAGGCGTTGCGCAAGAACGTGCTGGCAAAGTGCTATGGCGGCGACATTTCGCGCAAACGCAAGCTTCTTGAGAAGCAGAAGGCAGGCAAAAAACGCATGAAACAGATTGGATCGGTCGAGGTGCCCCAGGAGGCCTTCCTGGCCATTTTGCAGGTGGAAGATTGATGCAGGCCATGCAAATTCTCACGTCGCTGGTGCTGGCGGCCTTTGCGGGCTATATGGGGGCCTGGTATTTTGGGGCTATCGAAGGCAACTTTGCCTTGCTGCTGTTTTTGACGACGGTCGTCACGGGCTGCTACTGGTTTGCCGAGCGGTTTTATTTCCTGCCGCGCCGCCGCCGTGCGGCCCAAGCCATCGAGGACACTGCCGTGCAACGCCGTGCCGAGTTGGACCGCATGGGCATTGCCCAGGTGGACATCAATGTGCAGGACGAGAAAACCCGTTTGCTCATGCAGCCCTGGTGGCTGGATTGGACGGCCGGGCTTTTTCCGGTGATTGCGGCGGTTTTCCTGCTGCGCTCGTTCCTGTTCGAGCCTTTCAAGATTCCATCGGGCTCGATGATTCCCACCTTGCTGGTGGGCGACTTGATTTTGGTGAACAAATTCACGTACGGTGTGCGTCTACCTGTCATCCACACCAAGGTGACTGATGGAACGCCACCGCAGCGCGGCGACGTGATGGTCTTTCGCTACCCGCCCCAGCCGAACCTGGACTACATCAAGCGTGTGGTGGGCGTGCCGGGCGATGAGGTGGCGTATATCAACAAGCGATTGACCATCAATGGACAGGTGATCGCAACCTCACCGCAGCCGGACTTCTTTGATGAAAGCGCCATGCGCTATTTCAAACAGTTCGAGGAACAGTTGGGAACACACCCCCACCGTTTGCTCAATAACCCCGATGCGCCTGCCTTTGTGCAGGGCGCCAGCAATTTTGCTTCTCGTGACAACTGCCGCTACAGTGTCGAAGGTGTGGTGTGCAAGGTGCCCGAAGGGCATTACTTCATGATGGGCGATAACCGCGATAATTCGCTCGATTCGCGTTACTGGGGGTTTGTGCCAGAGGCCAACATTGTGGGCAAAGCCTTCTTTGTCTGGATGAATTTCGGTAACCTCAAGCGCATCGGTTCCTTTAACTAAGCAGCCACGGCAAACAATCAAGAGGGGAAAAACATATGCATGCGCACCATTCAGCCAGCCGTTCGAGCCAGCGCGGCCTGTCTTTCATTGGGGTGATCTTTATCGGCCTGCTGGCCGTCGCAGCATTTGCCATTGGCGGCCAGTCGGTACCGATTTTTCTGGAATACCACGCGATTGGCAAGGCTGCGGCCAAGGCGGCCAAGGAGGGTAACACTGTGCCAGAGGTTCGCGCCAGTTTTGATCGAGCCGGTGCCATCGACGATATTTCGTCAATTTCGGGCAAGGATCTGGAAGTGACAAAAAAAGGCGACAAGATCGTGGTGTCCTTCAAATACTCGCGTGAAATTGCATTAGCGGGGCCGGCCTATCTGGTCTACCGCTTTGAAGATTCGACCAAATAGGTGCAGCCTTCTCTTCTTGCGCTGCAGGAGCGCCTGCAGCACCGCTTTTCAAACCCTGCCTTGCTGCAGCGTGCCATCACACACCGCAGCTTCAGCGCCGACCACAATGAGCGGCTGGAATTTCTAGGCGATTCGGTGCTCAACTTGGCTGTGGCCAGTCTGTTGTACACGCGGCTGGCGTCTCAGCCCGAGGGCGATCTTTCGCGCGTGCGTGCCAACCTGGTCAAGCAGGAGACGCTGCACCAGCTGGCGCTGGAGTTGCGTGTGTCCGAGGTGCTGCGCTTGGGCGAAGGCGAGGCACGCTCCGGCGGCCAGAAGCGCCCGTCCATCCTCGCCGATGCTCTGGAGGCCCTGATCGGAGCCGTGTATCTCGATGCAGGTTATGCCCCGGCTGAGGCATTGGTGCTGCGACTGCTCAATGCCGTAGAGATCAATCCCCAGATGCAGGCGGCTGCCAAGGATGCCAAGACGGCATTGCAGGAGTGGCTGCAGGGCCGCAAAATGCAATTGCCGCAGTACCGCGTGGTGACGACGGAAGGGGCGGCGCACCGCCAGACCTTTGATGTGGAATGCGCTATTGCGGAACTCTCCCTGGCCGAGCGAGGCCTCGGTGGTTCGCGCCGGGCGGCCGAACAATCTGCCGCACAGGCCATGCTGGCCACACTGAAAGCAAAACAGCCATGAATGAAGATGCTACTAAAAATGTAGCTGACAGCGCAGGTGAATCAAGCGCTGAAGGCCAAAATGACCTTGACTCCATGTTGGCGGCTGCCCGGCCTGCCGGTGCTGCCGGGGTGGATGTGAAGGGACAGCGCTGCGGCGTCATCGCCATTGTCGGCAAGCCCAACGTGGGCAAGTCCACGCTGCTCAATGCCCTGGTGGGTCAGAAGATCAGTATTACGTCCCGCAAGGCGCAAACTACGCGCCACCGCATCACCGGCATCCGTACGCAAGGACAGACGCAGTTCGTCTTTGTCGATACACCTGGCTTCCAGACGCGCCACGCTACTGCGCTCAACAAGTCGCTCAACAAGACAGTCATGGGCGCTATTGGCGATGTGGATCTGATCCTCTTCGTGGTGGAGGCGGGCAGCTTTACCCTGGCCGATGCCAAGGTGCTCTCGCTGTTCAAGCCGGGTATCCCCACGCTGCTCATCGCCAACAAGCTCGACAACATCCACCGCCGCGCCGAGATCGCGCCTTGGCTCAAGAGCATGCAAGAGCGTCACCCGTTCGCCGAATTCGTGCCCATGTCGGCCAAGAACAAAGGCGACGTGGAGCGGCTTTACGGTATTTGCGAGAAGTATTTGCCCGAGGCCCCCTGGTGGTACGCCGAAGACGAATTGACGGACCGCAGCGAAAAGTTCCTCGCCAGCGAGACCGTGCGCGAAAAGCTGTTCCGCTTCACCGGTGACGAGTTGCCCTACACCTCGACCGTCATCATCGACCAGTTCAGCGAAGAAAAAAGCAAGCAGCACAAACGCCTGGTGCGCATTGCAGCCACCATCGTGGTCGAGCGCGACAGCCACAAGGCCATGGTGATCGGCGACAAGGGGGAGCGGCTCAAGCGCATCGGCACCGAGACCCGCCAGGAGCTGGAAAAACTCATGGATGCCAAGGTGTTCATCGAGATATGGGTCAAGGTGCGCAGCGGCTGGGCGGACGATGAAGCACGGGTGCGCTCCTTTGGTTATGAATAGCGATCACCCTCCTGCAGCGCTTGCGCCTTCCCCCCTCTCCTTCGGGAGGGGGCGCCACCAGTGGCCTGGCAAAGCCAGCTCCACGGTGGCCGCTGGTGGGCCAAATGCGGTGGCCGTTGAAATGACCAAGCCTGTCATCTAGAGGGTAGCGATTGGCTACTGCGCGCCGCTTTTCCAACGAACCCGCCTTTGTCCTGCACCGCTACGACTGGAGCGAGTCCAGCCTGATCCTGGAGGTGTTCACGCGCCACCATGGGCGCACTGCACTGGTGGCCAAGGGGGCCAAAAAGCCGAGTTCCAATTTCCGTCCGGTGCTGTTGCCGCTGCAGCCGCTGCACCTGACCTGGACCCAGAGCGATACGGGTGCCGGAGATATTCACACCCTTAAAGGCGCGGAGTGGGTGGGCGGCCACATCATGCCCACAGGCGACGCGCTGCTGTCGGGCACCTACCTGAACGAGCTGCTGCTGCGCCTGCTGGCACGCGATGACCCGCACGCTCACTTGTTCGACACCTATGGTGCTGTGGTGCGCGTACTGGCCAGTGAGCATGGCGACGCCCTGGAGCCGGTATTGCGCAGTTTTGAAATGCTGCTGCTGCGTGAAATCGGCCTGCTGCCTGCGTTGGATGCCCAGACCCTCACCGGCGGTGCCCTGGCGCCGGATGCCCGTTACGCTTTAGTCGCCGAGGGCGGCCTGCGCAGCGCCGCCGCAGGCGAGCGGGCCAGCCTCTCTGGAGCGCGGTGGCTGCAGTTGAGCGATGCGCTGCAGGGCGAAGTGCCCTTTACCGACCTGCTACGGGCCTGTGCCCCCGTGACTGGAGAGCTCAAGCCCCAATTGCGTACCCTGTTGCAATACCATTGCGGAAACCCGTTGCTGCGCACACGCCAGTTCATGATGGATATGCAATCGCTATGAGCGATGCGGATGCACCATCTCGGCAACGGCAGGGCTGTTTTTCTTCGCACTTTTGCGTAAGTTCCTATGAATCCACTTTCCCACGGACACCGTACCGCGCTGTCGGTCAACGTCAACAAGGTCGCGCTGGTACGCAACACGCGCCATCTGGGCATCCCCAGCGTCATGCGCGCGGCCTTGCTGTGCCTGCAGGCCGGTGCCAATGGCATCACCGTGCATCCCCGACCGGACGAGCGGCATATCCGTGCCAGCGATGTGCATGAACTGGCCAGTCTCATGAAAAATTGGCCCGACCGTGAGTACAACATTGAGGGCAATCCGTCGCAGAACCTGATGGACTTCATTCGCCAGGTACGCCCCCACCAGGCCACTTTTGTGCCCGACAGCGAAGACCAGTTCACCAGCGACCATGGTTGGAGCTTTCCGCAGGATGCCGCCCGCCTTGCTCCGCTGATTGCCGAATGCCGGGCGCTGGGCGTGCGCGTGAGCCTGTTCATGGACCCTGTGCCCGAACAAATGGCGCAGGCCCGGGCCGTGGGCGCGGACCGGGTCGAGCTGTACACCGAGCCCTATGCCGCGGCCTGGGGCACCGACCGGCAGGCCCAGGAGCTTGAGCGCTACCGCGCCGCAGCCCGGGCGGCCATGGATGCCGGCCTGGGCGTGAATGCGGGCCATGACCTCAACCGCGACAACCTTGCCGCCTTTGTACGCGGCGTACCAGGCGTGCTGGAGGTGTCCATCGGCCATGCACTGATTGCCGATGCGCTGGAACTGGGCTACGCCGCCACGGTACGGGCCTACCAGGCCTGCATTGACCAGGGATTCGTTGACTCCTGAATTGATAGCTGCTAGCGCTTTGTAGATAAGCTCTGAAGGCCTATTTCATCTAAAATTATGATCTATGGTATCGGCACCGATATTTGCGATGTGCGCCGCATCCGTGCCAGCCTGGAGCGCCATGGAGACCGTTTTGCCGAGAAGGTGCTGGGACCGGCCGAGCTGGCCACCTGGCGCGGGCGCAGCACTCGCTGGCCCGAGCGTGGCGTGCGCTATTTGGCCACGCGCTTTTCCGCCAAGGAATCCTTCAGCAAGGCCATTGGCCTGGGAATGCGCATGCCCATGACTTGGCGCTTGTGTGAGGTGGGTACGTTGGCCAGCGGTCAGCCCACCATCGTGCTGCACGGTGAACTGAAGGACTGGTTCGACGCGCGTGGCCTCAGCGCGCACCTGAGCGTGACCGATGAGTCTGACTACGCTGCAAGTTTTTGTGTTGTAGAAAAATTGGCCTCTAGCGCTTATCCATCAAGCGCTGATAGCTATTAAATGTAGAGCACTTCAATCCCTCGTACCATGACTGAACATTCCCCCCTCATCCTTGACGTTGCCGGTACCACCCTGTCCGCTGTGGACCGGCGCCGCCTGGCCCATCCCCTGACCGGCGGTGTCATTCTGTTTGCCCGCAACTGGGAGAATCGTGCCCAGTTGCTGGCCCTGACCAGCGCTATCAAGGCCGTGCGCGACGATCTGCTGATCTGCGTGGACCACGAAGGTGGCCGTGTGCAGCGCTTTCGCAGCGACGGTTTCACCCACCTGCCGCCCATGCGTGCCCTGGGCACCCTGTGGATGCGTGACGGCAAGGGTGGCCCTGGCAGCGGAGCCCTGGCTGCCACCAATGCGGCCACGGCTGCGGGCTATGTGCTGGGCAGCGAGTTGCGGTCCTGCGGGGTGGATTTCAGTTTTACCCCGATCCTGGACCTGGACTGGGGTGGCAGCGCTGTCATTGGCGACCGCGCCTTTCACCGCGATCCGCGTGTCGTCACCTTGTTGGCCAAAAGTCTGGCGCATGGTTTGCTGCAGGCGGGCATGGCCCACTGCGGCAAGCATTTTCCCGGCCACGGCTTCGTCCAGGCCGATTCGCATACGGAAATTCCTGTGGACAGGCGCAGCCTCAAGGCCATCCTGCAGGACGATGCAGCGCCCTATGGCTGGCTGCGCAGCACGCTGACCAGCGTGATGCCGGCCCATGTGATCTATCCCAAGGTGGATAGTCGACCGGCCTGTTTTTCACGCAAGTGGCTGCAGGACATTCTGCGCGACCAGCTGGGTTTTGATGGCGCCATCTTTAGCGACGACCTGAGCATGGAAGGCGCCCGCCGTATCGATGGGCAGCTGGTCAGTTATACCGACGCGGCCGTGGCGGCGCTGCAGGCCGGGTGTGACCTGGTGCTGCTGTGCAACCAGAGTGTGGGAGACGGACACGCCGTCGACGAGTTGCTCGACGGGTTGGCGCAACGCTTGGAGGAGGGGCAGTGGCAACCCAGCGCCGACAGCGAGGCCCGCCGCCTGGCGCAGTTGCCGCAAATCCTGCCGCAGGCCTGGGATGATCTGATGTTCCAGCCCGCCTACCAGCAAGCGCTGGAAATGCTGTCCTGATTCTTCGGGTGTCTGGCGGTCGTGTGCGCCGTCAGGCGGGTGGGGTGTTGTCCGCGTCCGGGGCCGTCGAGGCCGGGACGGTAGGCTTGACCTCTTGCCCCGGTTTCCAGCGCCGCACCATGCGCTGAAAAATCAAGGTGTTCGGAATCTGCAGCAAGGTGCCTGCCGTGTGGGGGGCTATGTCTTCGAGCGTGGTGTAAAGCATGTTGATGTCGGTGACACGGCCGCGCGCGCCTTCCTTTTCGGCGGTGTCGAGCACCTCGATCACATCGCCCACGCGGAACGGCCCCACTGCAAAGATCAACAGCGCACAAAACAGGTTGGACAGTACGCTCCAGGCGGCAAAAAACGCCACGGCGCCCACGGTGGCAAAGCCGGTAAAGGCTGTCCACAGCACCATGGCGGAAACCCCCATGCGCTCGAGGATCAGCAAGGCGGTGCCCAGCACAATGGCCCAGCGCAAGATGCCGTTGAACAGCAACTGCATGTCGTGGGGGAGTTGGTAGTGCGCCCCGATACGGCGCAGCACGCGGTGCAGCAGGCGCAGCAACAGCCATGCGACCAGCACGATCATCACAATTTGCAGTCCTGGGACGATGATTTCGAACCAGTCCTGCGCCCACTCGGGCAGGTAGAACTTCAGCGAGCGCCGCATGCCATGCCCGTGTGCTGAAGGTGCTTGAAAGGAGAAATGCCGCGCCCTTCCATCAGCTTTCGCGCCGCAGGGCCGGGAACAGGATCACATCGCGGATGCTGGGGCTGTCGGTCAGCAGCATCATCAATCGGTCAATGCCGATGCCGCAGCCACCCGCGGGTGGCATGCCGTACTCGAGCGCGCGCACAAAGTCGTGGTCGTAATACATGGCCTCGTCGTCGCCGCTGTCCTTGGCCGTCACCTGGGCGTGAAAGCGGGCGGCCTGGTCCTCGGCGTCGTTCAGTTCGGAGAAACCGTTGCCAAATTCGCGGCCCGTGATGTAGAGCTCAAAGCGCTCGGTCACCTCCGGGCGGGCGTCGTTGGCGCGGGCCAGGGGCGAGATTTCGGTAGGGTGCTCCATGATGAAGGTGGGCTGCCATAGTTTGTCTTCCACCGTTTCCTCAAAGTACAGCACCTGCAGGCTGGCCAGGCTGCGGGCGGAGAGCTTGTTCTTTTCCTCGCTCATGCCCAGTTTTTTCAGTGCGCTGATGAGCCAGGCTGCATCGTCCACATGGGCGCCGGCCTCGGTGTGCTGGAAGATGGCCTCGCGGATTGTGAGGCGTGCAAACGGCTGGCCCAGGTCCACGGCACGGCCCTGGTAGCTCAGATCGAGCGTGCCCACGGCCTTGAGGGCGGCATCACGCACCAACTGCTCGGTAAAGCCCATGAGGTCCTGGTAGTTCCAGTAGGCTGCATAGAACTCCATCATGGTGAACTCGGGGTTGTGGCGCACCGAGATGCCTTCGTTGCGGAAGTTGCGGTTGATTTCAAACACGCGCTCGAAGCCGCCCACCAGCAGACGCTTGAGGTACAGCTCGGGCGCGATGCGCAGGTACATTTCTTGTTCGAGCGCGTTGTGGTGCGTGACGAAGGGCTTGGCGTTGGCACCGCCCGGAATGGGGTGGAGCATGGGCGTTTCGACCTCCAGGAAGCCGTGCTGCACCATGAAGTCGCGGATGCCGCTCACGGCCTTGCTGCGCGCCACGAAACGCTTGCGGGCCTGCTCGTCGGTCATCAGGTCGATGTAGCGCTGGCGGTACTTGACCTCCTGGTCAGCAATGCCATGGAACTTGTCCGGCATGGGGCGCAGGCTCTTGGTGAGCAGGCGCAAGGCGGTGACCTTGATCGATAGTTCACCCGTCTTGGTCTTCATGAGCGTGCCTTCGGCCCCGACGATGTCGCCCAAGTCCCAGTGCTTGAAGGCCGCATAGAGTTCTTCGCCCAGGGCATCGCGCGTGATGTAGAGCTGCATGCGTCCAGTGGCATCCTGCACGGTGGCAAAGCTGGCCTTGCCCATCACGCGCTTGAGCATCATGCGGCCGGCCACGCTGGCGGTGACGGGCGCTGCCTCCAGGGATTCACCGGAGGCTTCGCCGTGGGTTTCCTGCAAAGTGGCGGCGTGGTGGGCTGGTTTGAAGTTGTTGGGGAAAGCAACGCCCTTGCCCTGTGCCTGGGCCTCACGCAGGGCGCGCAATTTGTCGCGGCGCTCGGCGATAAGCTGGTTTTCGTCTTGGGGGGCGGGGGCGTGGTTCTGTTCAGACATAGGGGCCGTAGGTGCGGGGGCGTAAAAGAGGGGCTGCACGCAGCCGAACCGCTGATTTTATGGGTTATGGCGCAGGGGGTGGCTGCGGGGCTGCAGAGTTTGCCCATCCCAGCAAGGTCAAAGCCGTCCGCACGATGATTTTCAGGTCCAGCCACAGAGTATGTGTTTGCACATACTGGCAGGCAAAGGCCAGTTTGGTGGGCAAAATCTGTTCCACATAAGTGCGCTCCGGGTCTGGGCTGTGCGCCAGCAGTGCGCTTTCGTTGCGAAACGCGAGCGAGGCCAGGTCGGTGATGCCTGGACGCACGCTGAGCACGGTGGCGCGCAGGTCGGCAGGGTAGTGCGCAACGTAGCGCGGCACTTCGGGGCGGGGGCCCACCATGCTCATGTCGCCCCAGAGCACATTGAGGAGCTGCGGTAATTCGTCCACCTTCGTGCGGCGCAGCCAGGCACCTGCGCTTGTGATGCGGGTGTCTGCACCTACCGTCAGGGGCAGACCTTCAGCTTCGGCACCGGTGTACATGCTGCGGAACTTGTAAATACCAAACAGCTGACCACCACGTCCCACGCGCTGCTGCCGAAAGAGCGCGGGCCCGGGTGAATCGAGCCGCACCCACAGTGCCACGGCCAGTAGCACCGGGCACAGCAGCAGCAGGGCCAGCGTGGCGAAGGCTGTGTCGAACAGGCGTTTGGTCATGGCCAACAGATCAGAAGGGATGCGCTGTGCGTGAGAGGCTCAGGCACTGTTTTAGCCGAGCACCTCATGCAGCGCCGCAATGACGCGATCCTGGTCGGCGTCTTGCATGGCAGTGAACAGGGGCAGGCTGATCATGGACTGGTAAGCCGCATCGGCCTGGGGGAACATATTGGGGGTGAGCTGGTAGCGGTCGCGCCAGTAGGGCTGGCGGTGCAGCGGCACATAGTGCACGCTGGTGCCAATGCCCCGGTCTGACAGCGCCTGGATGGTCTCGTCGCGCCCGACACGCGCCCCGGGAGCCAGCCGCACGACGTACAGGTGCCAGGCATGCGCGTCCCCCGCCGGAGCATCTGCGGGCAGCACCAGGGGCAGGTCTGCCAGTTGCGCCTGGTAGCGCGCTGCCAGGTGCTGGCGGCGTTGCACGAACTGCGGCAGCCGTGCCAGTTGCTCCACGCCCATCGCCGCAGCGATGTCGGTCATGTTGTATTTGAAGCCGGGGGCCACGATTTCGTAGTACCACGCCGGGGTTTTGGAGCTGAAGCGGTCGAAGGCGTCCCGGCTCATGCCGTGCAGGCGCATCACGCGCATGCGCTCGGCCAGTTGGGTGTCGCGCGTCACGGCCATGCCGCCTTCGCCGGTGGTGATGGTCTTGTTGGCGTAGAAGCTGAACACCGTTGCGTCGGACTGCAACTGCCCCACCAGCGTGCCCTGCCAGGTGGTGGGCAGGGCGTGGGCGGCGTCTTCCACCACCTTCAGATTGTGCTCACGTGCGATAGCCAAAATTTCATCCATGCGGCAGGCCAGGCCCGCGTAGTGCACCGGCATGATGGCCTTCGTCCGCGGGGTAATGGCGGCGCGGATGGCGTCGGGGTCAATGTTCAACGTTACCGGGTCTACGTCCACCAGCACCGGATCGGCGCCCAGGTAGCGCACTACTTCCACGGTGGCGGTGAAGGTCAGTGTGGGGGCAATCACCTCGTCGCCCGGGCCGATGCCCAGGGCCTCCAGCGCAAGGTGCAGGCCCGCAGTGGCCGAATTGACGGCGATCGACTGCAGGCCGCTGCCGCCCAGGTAGTCGGTGAAGGCTTGCTCAAACTCCCTGGTCTTGGGGCCTGTGCTTACCCAGCCCGAACACAGGGCTTGGGTGACAGCGGCGATTTCTTTGTCACCGATGTCGGGGCGGGCGAAGGGAAGAAAGGGCAGTGCGGTGTCGGGCATGGTGGATACAGCGGGTTCAGGGGAGTGATCAGGACGCTCCGCGCCCAACGGCGTGGTATTCAAGGCCCAGCGCCTGCATGTCGGCGGGCTCAAAAAGATTGCGGCCGTCAAAAACAATGGGTTGGCGCAGCGTAGCAGCGAGGTGGGCAAAGTCGGGGCTGCGAAACTCTTTCCATTCGGTCACGATGACAAGCGCGTCTGCATCCTCCAGAGCGGCCTGCTTGGTCGACCAAGAGCAGGCCGGGTCGCTCGCCCAGTAGACGACGTGCCTGGTTCATGGCCACTGGGTCATAGGCGGTGATTTCGGCGCCCCGGGTTAGCAGTTGTTCAATCACGGTCAGGCTGGGTGCCTCGCGCATGTCGTCGGTGCCCGGTTTGAAGGCTAGGCCCCACAGGGCGAAGCGGCGCCCCTGCAGATCGGCGCCGAAGCGTGCCACGATCTTGCCCACCAGTACGTGTTTTTGGCGCTGGTTGACGTCCTGCACAGCCTGCAGGATGCGCAACTCTTGGCCTATCGCGCGGGCTGTGTGTACCAGTGCTTTTACGTCCTTGGGGAAGCACGATCCACCATAGCCTGTACCAGCATACAAAAAATGGGTGCCAATGCGCGGGTCGGTCCCCATGCCGGTGCGTACCTGTTCAATGTCTGCACCCAGCCGCTCGGCCAACAAAGCCAGCTCGTTCATGAAACTGATGCGGGTGGCCAGCATGGCGTTGGCCGCGTATTTGGTGAACTCTGCGCTGCGGACATCCATCAAGATGAAGCGGTCGCGGTTGCGCATGAAAGGTGCGTACAGCGCACGCATGGTTTGTGCGGCCTGCTCATCATCCGCACCTACGACGATGCGGTCGGGGCGCATGAAGTCTTGCACAGCGGAGCCTTCCTTGAGGAACTCAGGGTTCGATACCACGGCGAAATCTATCGCCTGACCACGAGCATCAAGCACCGAGGCCATGGTCGCACGCACCTTGTCTGCAGTGCCCACCGGTACCGTGCTTTTGTTCACGATGAGCTTGTGGTTTTGCATGCGCTCGGCAATGGTCTGCGCTACCGCCAGCACATGTTGCAGATCCGCCGATCCGTCTTCACCTGCCGGTGTACCCACGGCGATGAACAGCACCTGCCCGTGAGCAACAGCATGGTCCGCATCGCCGGTGAAGACCAGCCGACCACTGTGCGCGTTGCGCAGCACGATGTCGAGCAGGCCGGGTTCGTGGATGGGCAGGTTCCCGTTTTGCAGGGTGCTCACACGCGCGGCATCGCGGTCCAGGCACACGACATGGTTCCCCATTTCTGCGAGACAGGCGCCGGTGACGAGGCCGACGTAACCAGTGCCAATAACAGTGATCTTCATAGGTGTTCAGTGGGCCTTGACTGCCCAAGTCAGGCGGTGCGTGCGCAGCGGGTACAGCAAGGTTGAGGCGGGGGTGATGAGTGCCGATGGCAGCAGCCGTGCGAGGGGTGGAGCAAGCGTCAGCCGCCGTGAATGCAGCTGCGCCTCAGGGAATAAGGTTTGCAACTCTGACAGAGGCAGTTTGCGTACATCGGGGTTGTGCGGATTATTGACGACAAAGTCGTACACCAGCACACCGCCGCCAGGCGCGACCCAGCGCCACATGGTGCGCGCCAAGGTCTGGCGGAAATCCGGATCGAGCAGCGAACTGAACACGGTAAAAGCCAGCACGGCTTGCTGACTTGTGTCTGCAAGGGGCGTGGTGCAGGCGTCGCCTTGCACAATGCGCACAGGCGCTGCAAGCAGGGCGCGCGCAGCCGTGGCGCGCTCGGGCAGCAGTTCGATTCCGCACAACTGCTCGGGTGTGGCGCCCATGCGCAGCAGGTCAAGCAGGTTGCCCCCGCTGCCACAACCTACCTCTAGCAGGGATCGGCCTTCCAGACTGGGCCAACCGTGACTGCGCCAAAGGCCAACCATCGCGCGCAGTCGTTCCTGCTGTGCTTGCAATGCGGCTGCGTTGGCGTAAAGGCTGTAGCGCAGTGCGTTTGCATCGCCGTCTCGGCGTGCGTAGCGGGTCTGAACCGCTTGGGTTTCGGGGCGATTCATCGCGTCATCTTGGCAAACTGGGACGAGGGTGCCCGTGCACGAACGACATCCATCAAGCCCTGCCAAGTGCCCCACCCGTAGCCGACATGAAAGGCCGCAATCACGGCAGGCAGCCGCCACAGCATGCTCCACCGCCCCGTCGGCTGAGTAGCTGCCAGGCTGGCCAGCACGAGGTACAGGCCATAGAGCGTCAGCAGGCCTGCGATGGGCAGTGTTGTCCAAGGCGTCATCAGCGTGCAGGCAACCAGTGCTGCCACGAAAAAGGCTGGAACGAGCTGTCGCATAGAGTCGGGCTGACCATGTTTACGTACCACGAAGGGCCGCCAGTATCCGTACTGCTGCTGTTGTGCGAACAAGTGGCCGAGGGAGTTGCGGGGGTGATAGACGGAGTGGATCAGGCCGCTTTGCCAGATGCGACCGCCCGCACGGCGCAGGCGCAGGTTGTGTTCGTCGTCCTGGTTGCGCACCAGGTTTTCGTCGAACAGCCCAAAGCGATCGAATGCGGCGCGCGGCCAGCATCCCAGGTACACGGTGTCCACTTCGCCTTCGTGCTGGCGGTCGCGGGAGTGCGCACCGCCCACCACCCAGGCGCACTGGAATGCCGCAGCGATCGCCTCGCCCATCGGGCCTGTGCCTTGTGCGACCCAGGGGCCACCCACGTTGTCGGCACGGGTGCGTTGCAGGGTTTCAATGCACCGGGCCAGATAATCCGGGGCGAATTGCGTGTGGATGTCAAGCCGTGCGATCACCTCGCCCTGCGCGCGCGCGATGCAGGCGTTGAGCCCAGTGGACACAATGCGCCCCGGGTTTTCTACCAGCTGCAACCGATCGTCTTGGGCGCAGCGCTGGTACAGGTGCTCGCGGGTGCCGTCGTCGCTTTCGCCGTCCGCCACCAGCACTTCCATGCGCCAGTCTGTGGGTAGTTGCTGGCTTAGCACAGAGTCGCAGAAGGCGTTGATATAGGCTGCTTCGTTGCGGCAAGGGGCGATGACACTGAGCAGGTGTGTTGTGGCGCTGCGGTTTTTTGGGGTGTGGCTCATGGCTTCTTCAACAGTTGCCGGTAGAGGTTGTCCATCTGGTCCATCTGTTGCGTGCGGTCTCCCTCATGCTCGATACGCTCAGAATTGTGTGTACCGACCTGTTGCATGCGCTCTTCGCTGCAGCCCAGTGATTCCAGAGTGTCTGCCAGGGCTTGCGCGTCACGTGGGGGCACCAGCAGGTCGGAACCTATCCATTGTCGGTTAGCATCAAGCTTGCTGGCCACTACAGCCAGGCCACAAGCCATGCTTTCCAGCATGGCGACGGAGGTGGCGTCGCTGGTGGGCACAGTCACGGAAATTTTGCATTGCGCCAGCACAGCAGCCATACCTGCATCGTCAAGCCGACCGTGGAACACGATGTCCCCATCCAGCCCCTGCGCTTTTGCTTGGGCGCGCAGCGCAGCTTCCATGGAGCCGCCGCCCAGCAGGTGCAAACGCAGCAGCACGCCGGGAAGGCGTTGGCGCAACAGTCCGAAAGCAACGATCAATGTGTCGATGTTGTAGTTGGTTTCCCAGGCGCGCAGGCTGACCAGTTGCAGCCCACTCTTGTTCTGCCAGGGCTTGGGTGAAAAGCGCGTCCGGTCCACCCCCCAGTGGATGGTGTGGATGGGTGCGCGTGGGCGGTAGCCGCGTGCGGCTTTGACCAGACTGGCTGAGTCGCCGGTGATGAGGTCTGCCTGGCACAGTATCCAGCCGGTAAGCCAGCGCATCCAGGGACTGGACTGCGGCGTGACCAGCAAGTCGCTGCCCCAGGCTGTCAGAACGAGCGGGTGGCGCCGGCAGCGCGCAGCCAGGTAGCCATAGGATGTGACGTAGTGCGCGTGCACGATGTCGGGCGCCAGATCACGGACATGGCGTTGTGCGGCACCTGCGCGCATCAACCAGTCGGGGGTGCGCCGCACCGGTGGCAGGATGCGTTGCTCCACGCCTGCAATGGGTTCGGGCCTTGCGGTAATCAGTGAGACGCGCCAACCACGGGCCAGCATTTCGCGCGCCCAGCGTTGGGTATGGGGGCTATTGGCATCGCCCAGCAGGCACAGATGTGGAGCCGGAGCCATTTCAATCAGGGGCCTTGGTAGTGGGCTGGGGTAGTTCGCCTGCCCAGGCACGGTAGTGCTCGGCCAGCTCCGGGTATTGTTCCAGCAGGCGGGCGTCGGCGTGGCGCACGTCGCCCACTGCACGGGCGGGCGACCCCGTCACGATGGCGAAGTCCGCTACCGAGCCTCGCACCCGGGAATGGGCGCAAACCACCACACCCTTACCGATGCAGCTGCCTGCCTCGATGGTGCTGTGCGGGCCGATGAAACTGTAGGCACCGATCTCAACTGGCGCACGAACGTAGCCGGGTATCTTGCCCTTGTAGTTTGCGTACGTACGACCGAGTAACCGCAGGCTGCGGTGTGAGCTATGCGTGACGATGCTCACGAAGTTGGTGATTTGCACGCCCTCGCCGATGCGCAGTCCTGCCGCGGCGTCCAGAAAGTTAAACTGCCCGATGAATACATGGTCGCCCAACTCCAGCCCGGCTTCGCCTTCGATGCAGGTACTCGGTGCGATGCGGGTGTGGGGCAGGCTGCGGCCTAAGGGGTCCTTTTCGCCAAACACCATGCGATACAGCATCTGCCGCCACAGCCAGCGGCGCCAGCGGTTAAGTAAAGCTCTCATGGGGGATATTTCTCCAGTGCGCTAGGGCCCAGAAATAATAGGCGAAATACCCCAGCATCGAGGCTGATACGCCCCATGCCGCACCCTCCAGACCACCCCAGTACAAGCCGAGCCCGAGGCCGGCAAAAAACACCAACTGCCCTACCAACGCCAACCGCAAAGCCCAGGCTTGTGCGCGCCAGGCCAGCGTGACGACCGACAAGGGCGAGGCAATGAAATGCAGTGCTATGTACAGGCTCAGTCCACGGGCCAGTGTGCCAGCATCGCCCCATTGGTCGCCAAAGAGCGTGGTGAAAAGGGCAGGACCCCACAGCAGTAGCAATGCCGCCAAGGGAATGGCAAGGGCGGCCAGTGTTAGCATGCTGCGCCGTACCAGTGTGCGGGCTTGTGATGCGCTGTGGGTTTGCAGCAGCAAGGGATAAAGCGCTTGTGACAGCGCGCCGCCGAGCAAGGTGGCTGGGGCCTTAAGGTAGCGCAGCGAAAGTGCCCAGAAGCCGGCGGCCGCATCCCCCGCCCAGGCCGTGATGAGGAGCAATGTCAAGGTGTCCTGCAGGGCTCCGACAAAAGCATGTGGGGTGTTGTAGATCGGAAAATCGCGGTGCCGTGCCGCCATGGCCTTCAGTCGAGCCAGAGGTTGATGCCAAAGCCGTTCCCAGCCACCCTGGGGAGCCGGCCGGGCCAACAAACCAGAGGCACACAGTCCCGCTAAGACAGGGCCCAGCAGCAGTCCTGCGGCGCCCATGTGGATCAGGCCCAGAAGGGCCTGAAGCATTGCGCCTCCTCCTTGCTGCACCAATCGAGCCAGAGATAACAAGCCAAAGCGTTGCGCGCGGGTGGCCCACAGTGTCAACCATTGGGTACAGCCGCCGGCAAACACTGCCAGTGGGAGCAGCCAGGCCAGTGCCAGGCCTTGCCAGCACACCAGCACCAGGGCGACGGCTACCGAGGCGAGCGTTACGGCCAGCAGCAAGCGCGCGCACAAGGCCATGAGCAAGGCGGCGCGGGATGGACTGGATTCGAGGGGTAGGGCAAATTCGTAACGCGCGCATCCCACTACCGACAGGTTGGTAGCCACGGCCCATAGCAGGGCGAACTGGCCGAAATCTTCGGGCGTATAGAGGCGGGTGAGTACTGGCCCCAACAGCAGCGGCAGGGCGTGGGCCAGCACGCTGCCGGTCAGCAGCGTGAGCGTGGCACGCAGGAGGTCCGATTTCATGGGTGTTTCATGGGCCCCGGCAGGTAGCCTGCTACCAATTGGCGCAGCAGTGCCTTGATATTAATGGTGTCATTCTCCAATGCCGCGTGATGCAGGCAATGCAGCATTGACTCCAGTTTTTTCCAAGGGATGTGCTCCTCACGCGCCCGCAGAATGCGCGGGTGCGCCGTGGGTATGGGGTGGTCGCTGATCAGCAATTCTTCATACAGTTTTTCACCGGGGCGCAGGCCGGTGAATTCGATGGCGATGTCGCCGCCGGGGTGTTGCGCGTCGCGCACCGTCAGACCCGACAGCGCCACCATGCGCCGGGCCAGATCGACGATGCGGATGGGCTCGCCCATGTCGAGCAGGAACAGATCACCACCCTCGGCCATGGTGCCGGCCTGCAGTACCAATTGTGCGGCTTCGGGGATTGTCATGAAGTAGCGTGTGACGTCGGGGTGCGTGACCGTGACCGGGCCGCCTGCGGCGATCTGGCGGCGGAACAGGGGGATTACGCTACCGCTCGATCCCAGCACGTTGCCGAAACGCACCATGGAAAAACGGGTCGTGCAGTGCCATGGCGCCGCGGCGGTGGCGTCAAAGGGGGCGTGGCTGGATGCCGCGATGGCCTGCAGGATCATTTCGGCCACACGCTTGCTGGCACCCATGATGTTGGTGGGCCTTACCGCCTTGTCTGTGGATACCAGAACAAAATGCTGCGCTCCATGTTCCAGGGCCATGTGCACCATGTTCAGCGTGCCGAACACGTTGTTCAAAATGCCCTCGCCCGCGTTGGCCTCGACCATGGGGACATGCTTGTAGGCGGCCGCATGGTAGATCGAGCCCGGGCGGTAGGCCCGGCAGATGTCGGCCATGCGGTGCGCGTCGCCCACGCTGGCCAGCAGGGGGAACAGTGTGCAGCTGTGGGCACCTTGTTCGCACAGCGCTTGCAGCTCGTGGTGGATGCGATAGAGCGCAAATTCACTGTGATCGACCAGCAGCAGCCGGGCAGGCCCTTCTTGCACGATCTGGCGGCACAGCTCGCTGCCAATGCTCCCGCCTGCGCCGGTCACCATGACAACCTGTCCCGCAAGGTTGCGACCGAGCAAGCCCGGCATTGGAGCCACGGGCTCCCGGCCCACCAGGTCCTCGATGTCCAGGTCCTGGAAATCGGCCACCGTGACACGCCCGCTGGCCAGATCGGACAAGCCAGGCAGGGTGCGGATGCGCACGGGCAGGTCATGCAGACTTTCGATGATCTCGCGCCTGCGCTGGCGGCTTGAACTAGGAATGGCCAACAGCACATCCGTCACACCCAATTGCTGTACGACTTCAGGCAAGGACTGCGGGGCGTAGACGCGTACACCGTTGATGCTGCTGCCTATTTTGGTAGTGTCGTCATCCACAAATCCTTGCAGCAGATACTGGTGCATGCCGCCCAGGCCCGCCGCCGTTTGTGCGCCTGCACTGCCCGCACCGTAGATCAGCAACCGCTGCGAAGCTGTGCCAGGGCGCCCGGCCAGCCACAGCCAGCCCAGTGCACGGCTGGCGCCCACCAGTAGCAGGAACATCAGCGGCTGAAGGGCTCCCACGCTGCGGGGAACCCCCTCCCACTGGGCGATCAAAAGGATGCTCATCAGCAGCACGCCATACAGCGCCACGGCCCTTCCGGTGGTGATGAGGGCGTGGATGCCGGTATAGCGAAAAATGGCGCGGTACAGCCCCAGGTTGACGAAGATCGGAAAAGCCAACATCGGGCCCAGGGCGTACACCAGCCACTGCATTCCTTCGGGCTGGTGCAGGGTTTCGAGGCGAAGGGAAAAGGCCAGCCACATGGCCAGCAGGCCCATGACGGCGTCCATCGCCACGACGAACAGACGTTTGGCGGCGCGCGGCCATTCCAGAATGTGGTTCAGCAGGGTACGTTGCAGCGGCATCGGTGTGTCACAGCGGGGCAATGCCGGTACGTTCCAGCACGTCGCCCACCAGTTCCAGCCGTACGAACGGGTTGTCGAGTTGCATCAACTGCTGTTTTAGTTCCAGCGGAACGGGCAGCAGTTCACACCAGCGGTTGGCGACCCAGCCGCAGTCGTTTAACTGCGCTGGCGTCGGCATGATGGCGGCCGGGCTCGCCGGGTCACGTTCGCGCAGCGAGGCCAGCACCTGTTCCAGCGCGCGCGCGGTTGCGGCAAGGTGTTCGGGCACGGAGATTGGCCGGTCTGCAGGCAGCATTTCCACATCGGCCACCCAAAGACCATGGGGTAGCAGATGGCTGTGGATGATGCGAAAACGCTGGCCGCCCCGGCATTGCAGCTGGATCAGCCCGGGTTGCGGGCTGTGCAATTGGTCGATGGTGGCCAGGGTGCCCACATCGTGCAGTTGCTCTACTGGGGCCCCCGCGCGGCGCACTTCCTGCCCACTGCGCAGGCTGACAACGCCAAAGGGTGCGCCGGCGTGGTGGCATTTGCGCACCATGTCGAGGTAACGCACTTCAAAAACGCGCAAGGCCAGCACGCCCCCCGGGAACAGCAGGGAGGCAAGCGGAAACAGTGGCAGGCTGGTCAGAGTGAGGGGCTGCGACATGGAAGAGTGCGGGAATCGGTAAGGCTATCATCCCATGCCACAGTGCGACCAAGGATGTATCCGTTCAATGCTCTACCAGATTGTTTCTTTTTTGCTGGATGTCGTGGCTGGGCTGCTGTGTGGTGCCTGTCTGCTGCGCATTTACATGCAGTGGCAGCGCGTGCCTTTTGGCAACCCCGTCGGGCGGCTGGTTTTTGCTTTCAGCGACTGGATGGTGTTGCCGCTGCGCCGCGTGCTGCCTCCGGTCGGGCGCTGGGACTGGGCCAGCCTGCTGGCCGCGCTGCTGGTGGAACTGGCGCAGTACGGCGTGCTGTGGGTGTTACTGGGCGCAGGAGCCGGGTTGCAGTGGCTGCCCTGGCTGGCGTTGTTTGGCGTGGTGCGGGTGGCCATCACGGGGCTGATCGGTCTGATGATTGTCTATGCCGTGCTGTCCTGGGTGCAAACGCGATCGCCTGCTTCAGAGGTGATTGCCCGTTTGTGCGAGCCGCTTCTGCGGCCCCTGCGGCGCATCATTCCGCTGGTCGGCGGGATCGACCTGTCGCCCCTGGTGTTGCTGGTGTTGCTGCAGGTGGCAATAATGGTGCTCGGAAACCTGCAGGCCAGCGTGCTGCGCTGAAAATAGCATAAAAATAGCTGCTAACGCTCATGGGTAAAGCGCAAGCAGCTATTCATAAGATAGCGCATCCTTGTGCTTATGCCACGGCATCGGCCGGCAGGCGCTGCAGCATGGCCAGGCTGTTGGCCACCGTGGTGCGCAGTTCTCGGCGATCGCAGATCAGGTCCACGGCACCTTTTTGCATCAGGAACTCGGCGCGCTGGAAGCCCTCGGGCAGGGTCACGCGCACGGTCGATTCGATCACGCGCGGGCCGGCAAAGCCAATCAGCGCCTTGGGCTCGGCGATCACGATGTCGCCCAGAAAGGCAAAGCCAGCGCTCACGCCGCCCATGGTGGGGTCTGTCAGTACGCTGATGTAGGGCAGGCCCTTCTTGGCCAGGCGCGTGAGGGCCGCATTGGTTTTGGCCATCTGCATCAGCGAGAGCAGGCCTTCCTGCATGCGCGCGCCGCCCGTGGCGGTGAAGCAGATGAAGGGCACCTTTTGCTCGATGGCGGTCTCGACGCCGCGCACAAAGCGCTCGCCAACCACACTGCCCATGGAGCCGCCCATGAAGTCGAACTCGAAGCAGGCGGCCACCACGTTGATGCTCTTGACGGCGCCGCCCATGACGATGAGCGCGTCCGTCTCGCCGGTGTTTTCCAGGGCCTCTTTCAGGCGCTCGGGGTACTTGCGGCTGTCCTTGAACTTGAGGGCGTCGACAGGGATGACTTCCTGGCCGATCTCGTAGCGACCTTCCGGGTCGAGGAAGGTGTCGAGTCGGGCGCGTGCGCCAATGCGGTGGTGGTGGCTGCAATTGGGGCAGACGCACTGGTTTTGCTCCAGGTCGGCCTTGTAGAGCACGGTTTCGCAACTGGGGCATTTGACCCACAGGCCCTCGGGCATCTGGCGGCGCACCGTGGGGTCGGTTTGCTGGATCTTGGAGGGCAGGAGTTTTTCAAGCCAGGACATCTGTATTCCTCTGTATGAATGGGCCCGCCGAGCGCGGCCCGTGAAACTGGCACACCCCAGGCCAGGGACGCCGTGGAACTGGCTTTGCCAGACCACCGGCGTCGTCCCCCTTCCCGCAAGCGCAGCGCAGCGAGAGAAGGAGGAGGCGGCAAAGCCGCTCAGGGGGGTGCCTTCTTATTATGCGTCGAGCGCCTTGCGCACTCCGCGCAAAAAGTCCATTGCCAGCGGTACAACTCGCTCATGGGGCTGGTCGTCCAGCAGCTGGATGATCCGGCTGCCAATGACGACGGCATCGGCCACCTTGCCGATGGCCTGGGCCGTGGCGGCATCGCGGATACCAAAACCCACGCCCACGGGGATGTGCACATGCTGGCGGATGAGTGGCAGCATGGCTTCGACGGCAGCGGTGTCGAGCGCACCCGAACCTGTCACGCCCTTGAGCGAGACGTAGTACACATAGCCGCTGGCGACGCGGGCCACTTCCTGCATGCGCTGCGCAGTCGAAGTTGGGGCAAGCAGGAAGATCAGGTCCATGCCGTGCGCGCGCAGTTTGGCGGCAAAGTCTGCGCATTCCTCGGGGGGGTAATCGACGATGAGCAGGCCATCCACGCCAGCGGCCGCCGCATCGCGCACAAAGGCGTCCGCGCCATGGATCTGGTCATAGCGCTCGACGGGGTTCGCGTAGCCCATCAGCACCACCGGGGTGCTCTTGTTGCGGTTGCGGAACTCTCGCACATGGCCCAGCACCTGGCGCAGGCCTACGCCCAGAGCCAAAGCCTTTTCGCCCGCCTTCTGAATCACCGGGCCATCGGCCATGGGGTCGGAGAAGGGGACGCCGAGTTCAATGATGTCGGCACCGGCCTCGACCATGCCGTGCATCAGCGCAGGTGTGATGTCGGCAAACGGAAAGCCTGCCGTGACGTAGGGAATCAACGCCTTGCGGCCCTTGGCTTGCAGGGCGGCGAAGGTGGTGGCGATGCGGTGGGGGGTGTCGCTCATGCTGCGGGCCCTCCCTTTACGGCATGACCGCGCATCGAGGGGCGATCATAGAAATCTTCGCCCGACAGGTCGGCCACGGTGCCAATGTCCTTGTCGCCCCGGCCCGAGAGGTTGACCAGGATGGACTGGTCGGGACGCATTTCCTTGGCCAGTTTTATGGCGTAGGCGACGGCGTGGCTGGATTCGAGGGCGGGAATGATGCCCTCGGTGCGGCACAGGTAGTGGAAGGCGTCGAGCGCCTCCTTGTCGGTGATACCCACATACTGTGCGCGGCCAATTTCCTGCAACCAAGCGTGTTCGGGTCCAACGCCGGGGTAGTCCAGGCCTGCGCTGATACTGTGCGTTTCGGTGATTTGGCCGTTTTCGTCCTGCAGGATGAAGGTGCGGTTGCCGTGCAGCACGCCGCTGGAGCCGCGCTGCAGGCTGGCCGAATGTTTGCCGCTGTCCAGGCCTTCGCCTGCGGCTTCGACGCCAATCAGGCGCGTCTTCTCGAACGGAATGTAGGGGTGGAAGATGCCCATGGCATTGCTGCCACCGCCTACGCAGGCCACCACGGCGTCGGGTTGCGCTGAGGCGATTTTCTGGTCTGCGAGCATGGGGGGCATTTGTGTCAGGCACTCCTCGCCGATGACGCTCTGGAAGTCGCGCACCATCATCGGGTAGGGGTGCGGTCCTGCCACGGTACCGATGATGTAGAAAGTGTCGTCCACGTTGGCCACCCAGTCGCGCATGGCTTCGTTGAGAGCGTCTTTCAGGGTCTTGCTGCCTGAGTCGACCGGCACCACGGTGGCGCCCAGCAGTTTCATGCGGAACACGTTGGGGCTTTGGCGCTTGACGTCCTCGCTGCCCATGTACACCACGCATTCCAGGCCGTAGCGCGCGCAGATGGTGGCCGTGGCCACGCCGTGCTGGCCCGCGCCAGTCTCGGCGATGATGCGCTTCTTGCCCATGCGGCGCGCCAGCATGGCCTGGCCGATCACGTTGTTGATCTTGTGCGCGCCGGTGTGGTTGAGGTCTTCGCGTTTGAGGTAGATCTGAGCACCGCCCATCTCGCGGCTGGTGCGTGCGGCGTGGTACACGGGCGAAGGACGGCCGACGAAGTGCACCAGTTCGTAGTTGAACTCGGCGATGAATTCCGGGTCGCCTTGGTAGCGGGCGTAAGCGCTTTGCAGTTCGCGCAGCGCGAAGGTCAGCGTCTCGCTGGCGAAGCTGCCGCCATAGGGGCCGAAATGGCCCGAGGAATCAGGTTGGTTGTACTGGTACATGGACATTCTTTGCAAATTGCTCGTCGGCCGCACGCACGGCGGCCACGAAGCGCTGGATCTTGCCGGCGTCCTTGATGCCTTTCACGGGGTTGCCGTCAGGGCCCTCAAGCTCCACGCCGGAGCTGACATCAACCGCCAGCGAAAAGCCTCGCGGGCGCACCTGCAAGATGCCATCGGTCACGTTTGCAGGCGTGAGTCCACCACTTAAAACGAGGTGAGAGGCGACGCTTGGAGGAAGAAGTGACCAATGGAATGCCTTGCCGCCACCGCCATAGCCTTCGACGTGGGCGTCGAGCAGGATGGCCTGGGCGCGGGAGTGAATATGGGCATATTCTACGAGGTCGAAGTCCAGAGCATTGTTCCCCAGGGGAATACGCGCAGCCCGCAGATAAGGGCGGGTGCCTTGGCCGCTGGCTTCCCAGCAGTCCTGGGCTGATTCATCACCATGAAATTGCAGTACAGCGCCCGTAACGCAAGCGCTTGCAGCTATGACATTAATAGTTGTTTCGTTGACGAACAAAAGCACGGGTGTCACAAAGGGCGGCAACCGCGATGCCAGTTGTGCCGCACGCTGGGGTGTCACCGCACGCGGACTGGGGGGGTAGAGGACAAAACCCACCGCATCGACCCCTGCGGCCACGGCGGCGTCCACATCCTGCTCGCGCGTCAGGCCGCACACCTTGATGCGGGTGCGGTGCTGGGAAAGGGGTGATGGCGTGGTGGTGGGCTGCGGACTGCTCATGGGAGCGCATCATACGCAGCCGTGCGTGTGGGCAGTCCCCAGTGCTCGTCGTAAACCGGTCCCAGAAAATACAGACCGTCCGGAGAGAACGTGGGTGCTGCCACCTTGCGTGAACGCGCAGCCAGCACTTGTGCAACCCATTGCGGAGGTTGCGCACCCTGACCCACGGCGACCAAGCAACCCATGATGTTGCGGATCATGTGGTGCAGGAAGGCATTGGCTTCGAATTCAAAGCGCCAGTAGCAGGGGCTCCAGTCCTCTCCCGGCTCCGGGTGGGCGGGGCCCGTGCGGGTAATGTCGATGCGCCGCAGCGTTTTGATGGGTGACAGTGCTTGGCAGGCCGAGGCGCGGAACGAGGTGAAGTCATGCTCACCCAGCAGGTACGCGGCCGCGGCACGCATGGCCTCGCCATCGAGCGGGCGGAACACCCAGCCCACACGCCCGGTTTCGACGCTGGGGCGCACCGGGGACTGGAGCAGTACATAGGCATAGCGCCGCGCTGTGGCGCTGGCACGGGCGTGGAAGGCGTCGGGCACGCACCGCGCCCATTGCACGGCGATGTCGGAGGGGAGAAAAGCGTTGGTACCGCGCACCCAGGACGCGGGCGTGCGATCTACTGGGGCATTGAAGTGCACTACCTGCATGAGGCCATGAACGCCCGAGTCGGTGCGGCCCGCGCACAAGGTGCTGACAGGTACCGTAGCAAAACGGCCCAGGGCGGCTTCAAGCCGGTCCTGGACCGTGTTTCCCGAGAGCTGGCTTTGCCAGCCGAAATAGCCGTGGCCGTTGTAGCTGACGCCCAGCGCGATTCTCATGCGCAGGGCGTGGCTCAGCTCAGTTCAGAGAGCATCTTCTGCGCACGGGCTTTGAGGGTGCCGGTCGATTCGGCAATGACTTCCTCAATCAGCGTGCGGGCACCATCGCTGTCGCCAATGGTGTTGAACTCTTGCGCCAGTGCCAGCTTGGTAGCCAGAGGGTCATCGTTCAGGCCTGCAGCGGCGGTTGCCTCTTCATCGCGCTGGGTTGAACCGGCTACCGAGGCGGTGGCCGCAGGAGTGTTCAGATCCAGCGAGATGCTGCCGAGGTCAAACTCCATCAGGCCCGACTCGGATGGCGTGTAAGGCAGCTCGCCGGGTTTGCTTTCCAGTGAGTCAGGCCGGGTGTCCAGTGTAGGCATGTCCACCATGGGCATGTCCAGCACAGAAGGCGGGGCGACCGCAGGTGCTGCCGATGGTGCGGTAGGTGGGGTCCAGGCGGGTTGCGTGGACAGCAGGCTGTCCATGGGATCTGGCTCCATTGCTGCCATGGCAGCGGGAACTGCTGCTGCCTGGGCGCTGGCAGCAGCGGCTGCAAAGCTGCCTGCAGATGCTGCCGGTGCGTCGGTCAGTGCATCGTCGGGCAGATCGAGGTCCAGATCGAGATCCAAGTCCATATCGGGCGGCAGCATACTGTCCGGGGCGCTCAGCGACACGGCTGGCGCACTGGTGGGGCGGCCACCTGGCTGGTACAGGGTGTTGTCGGGATCGAGGTTGCGGCCCAGTTCAGCAATGCGGTTCCAATCCGGGCCTTCGCCCTGGGTCAGGCTGTGGATTTCTGTGGCGACGGCTTCCAGCGCCTTGCGGTCTTGGCGCTTGGCATAGATTTCGCCCAGCTTGGCATGTACCGACACGCGGGCTGGGTTGTGGCGCACAGCCTCTTTGAGAATTTCTTCGGCCTGCAGGTCACGGCCATAGGCGAGGTACACGTCGGCTTCAGCGACCGGGTCCACATCGCCACCCGCATCGAGCTGGCTGGGCGAGTAAGCCATGGAAGAGCCGCCGGTGGTCGAGTCGTTACCGGCAGTGTCCACGCGCTGGCCGCCGCTGGCGCCGAAGAAGGAATCAGGCTGCAGGCGGCTTTCCAGGAAAGAGCTGTCCATACCCGCACCATTGCGGCGGCGCTGCACCACACGCCAGGCACCGTAGCCCAGCAGCAGGGCGAGCAGGCCGCCACCGGCCAGCGGAATCATGGGGTCATCCATCAGGCTGGAGATGAAGCCAGGTTCTTCTGCAGGCGCTGGCTGCGGCATGGGTGCAGGCACCACCACGGGCGTCGCTGGGGCCGACGCAGCCTCGGCGGCTTCGCTGGCCGCCGAGGCTGCGGGTTCTGCGGTGGCTGGAGTGGCTTCAGGGGCCGAAGCCTCGGGCAATGCGACTTCGGCGGCAGATGCGGGTGCTTCCGGTGCTGCCACGCCAGGGACGGCAATGCCGGGAATCGCTGGCTCGCTGGCGGCCACTGCGGCAGGGCTGGCGGCGGCGCCTGGAGCGGCCGATGCAGCGCTGAGCTTGTTCAGTTCGCTGATGTTTTTGGACAACTCTTCTGCGCGGGCAGAGGCCTCGTTGGCCTGCTTGCGCTGGGCGAGCTGTTCCTCAGTGGATTTCTTGCCTTGTACGGCGCCCTTGGACAGCGTGAGCTTGTCGGGAGCTGTGCTGCTGGCACGCTGGTCGTCCACCTGGGTTTGCACCTTGCCGGTGGCGGCGCGGCTGGATGCGGCTACCTCGGCCGTCGGTGCGGCACCTGCCAGCTTGCGGCGGAACTCATTGAAGTCGCGGCTTTGCGCAGCCAAGATTTTGCGCGCTTCGCCGTTAGGCGTGGCGCTGGCCTCGGCGGTGCCGGGTAATTGCAGCACGGCACCGGCCTTGAGGCGGTTCACGTTGCCCTGGATAAAGGCGTCGGGATTGGCGCGCACGAGTGCGACGAGCATCTGATCCAGCGAGACATCCGCCGGGCGATGGGCACTGGCAATGCGTCCCGCTGTATCGCCGGCCTTGACGGTAACGCTGTCGCTTGATGCGGGTGCTGCGGCTGCAGGAGCAGGGCGTGCAATTGCAGGGGTGCGGGTTGCGGCGGCAGGGCTGGGTTTTTCGGGTGCAGACACCTGGGCCTGCGCTGTGGGTGCTGCAGGCGCACGGCGCAAGGCAGGCGGATCAAACAGCATGGTGTAGCTGCGCGTAATGCGGCCGGTGCTCCAGTTGGCCTCGACCACCAGATCCACGAAGGGGTCGGTGATGGCACGGTCGCTGGTGACGTGCAGCACTGCGCGACCATCAGGGCGACGCAGGAACTTGATCTGCACCTTGGGAATGGCCGGAGAATATTCCATGCCCTGGGCGCGGAAGACTTCCGGGCTGGCGGGGGCTACCCGCAGCGAGTCGGCCTCGGCGGCGGTGACTTGCGGCAGATTGATCTCGGCGCGCAGGGGCTCGCCCAATGCGGATTGCACCGTGATGGGGCCCAGGGACAAGGCCCAAGCGTCTGGCGTGTGCAAGCCAACGGTTGCCACGGCCGCAGCCGCCAGTGCAGAAAATTTCCAACGATGCATGGTTGCAATCAACTGTTTTGGTTTTGAGGCTCGGTGGAGCGGATTGCTGTTTTTCATGGTCGGATGCCCGCTGCGCTCCAGCGTTAAAGAATGTGTAAAAGCACCATAGCAGCAATGTTTTGCACTGACAAGCTAACGTAGTGGCGAAGCTCTGGCCTGGCCCCGGAACGGCCTTTCCCGGGGGGATGGGTGTTGCCCGATGACAACGAGCGTAACAAGTTGTTTTTGCGTGAATTTGCGCGCACGATGAGGGTCGCAGCACTGGTGGGGTGCTGCGGCCGGTGGCGATCAGGCGCCCAGCAAGATACGCAGCATGCGGCGCAGCGGCTCGGCGGCGCCCCAGAGCAACTGGTCGCCCACAGTGAAGGCGCCCACATATTCAGGCCCCATGGCCAGCTTGCGGATGCGGCCCACGGGAATCTGCATGGTGCCCGTCACGGCCACGGGCGTGAGGTCGCGAATCGTCGCTTCGCGGGTGTTGGGCACCACTTTCACCCATTCATTGTCGGCCGCAATCATGGCCTCGATGTCAGCCGACGGCACGTTCTTCTTGAGTTTGAAGGTCAACGCCTGGCTGTGGCAGCGCATGGCCCCCACGCGTACGCAGAAACCATCGACCGGAATGGCGGCCGAGCCAAACCCCTCACCCATGCCCAGAATCTTGTTGGTTTCGGCCATGCCTTTCCATTCTTCCTTGGACATGCCCCAGCCCGGCTCGTCTTGTGCGTGGCCGAGGCCCAGGTCCTTGTCGATCCAAGGAATCAGGCTGCCGCCCAGGGGCACGCCGAAGTTGGCGGTCTCAAGCCCGGTCAGGGCGCGTTGCTTGGCGATGACCTTGCGGTCGATCTCCAGGATGGCGCTCTTGGGGTCGTCCAGCAGTGCCTTTACCTCGGCGTTCAGCGTGCCGTATTGCGTGAGCAACTCGCGCATGTGCTGCGCGCCGCCGCCGCTGGCGGCCTGGTAGGTTTGCGTGCTCATCCACTCCACCAAGCCTGCCTTGTACAGTGCGCCCACGCCCATCAGCATGCAGCTCACGGTGCAGTTGCCGCCCACCCAGTTCTTGCCACCCTTGGCCAGCGCGTCCTTGATGACGGGCATGTTGACCGGGTCGAGCACGATGACGGCGTCGCCGTTCATGCGCAAGGTCGAGGCGGCGTCGATCCAGTGCCCGTTCCAGCCCGCAGCGCGCAGCTTGGGGAACACTTCGGTGGTGTAGTCGCCGCCCTGTGCGGTGATGATGATGTCGCAGCGCTTCAATGCGTCGATGTTGAACGCATCCTGCAGCGTGGTTTCGTTCTTTGCCTGGGCGGGCGCCTTGCCGCCGGCGTTTGAGGTGGAGAAGAACAAGGGCTCGATCAGATCGAAGTCCTTCTCTTGCGCCATGCGGTCCATCAAGACCGAGCCAACCATGCCGCGCCAGCCAACCAACCCTACCAACTTACTCATTTCAACGCCCTTTCAAAGTAAAAACAGTGCCAGACCAGACTGTTTACCCCCGGCTCGTCTGGCCAGGGAGGGCGCACGACGAACCGGAGCTGGATCAGCCCTTAATGGTCGTGGTTTTGGTGGTGCTTGCGCGCGCAGCCGCACCGGCCAAGGCGGAGGGTGCGAGGTTCGGGGCGAACGGGTGGGCGGCGAGCATGGGTTGCGATTGTACTGGAAGGAATCTTCCGTCTTCCAGGACCAGCGTTCGCAAAACGCGGCGACGGGCAACGCGAAGACGGGCCAATCCAATGAGTCTTGACTGGAATCAAGAAAGACCCTACTAGAAACATTACATTATTGTTTTCAGTGCGAATCCCCAAATGGCTCTTGGACCTCTAGAACTCTACCGTGATAAAGACCACGCTTGCTTGATGTTTTCCGACCTTGTCGAAGAAGACGGCCAAGCAGTACAAGCGAACCAATTTTTGATTGTGGATGGCGATACCGGCGCCATCATCGACCCGGGCGGCAACCTGGCTTACAACGAGTTGTTCATCGGCATGTCAAAGCATTTCCCGCCGCAAAAGCTCTCGTACCTGCTCGCTTCGCATGCCGATCCGGACATCATCGCGTCGCTCGACCGTTGGTTGACCAGCACCAGGGCCACGCTGGTCATCTCGCGCGTGTGGGAGCGCTTCGTGCCCCATTTCACCAAGGTTGGCAAAACCGAGGGCCGGGTGATTGGCGTGCCCGATGGCGGCGGTCACCTTCCTTTGGGCCGACATAGCCTCGTATTGCTGCCGGCGCACTTCATGCACTCTGAAGGCAATTTCCATTTCTACGATCCGGTCAGCCGTATCTTGTTCACGGGCGACCTGGGGGTTTCGATGACCTCGGGCACAGAGGCGCGGGTTCCGGTGACGGATTTGACGCCGCACATTCCGCGCATGGAGGGTTTCCATCGCCGTTACATGGTGTCCAACAAAATCCTGCGTCTCTGGGTGCGCATGGTGCGCCAGCTCGATATTTCCATGCTGGTGCCGCAGCATGGGGCGCCCATCCAGGGCCCGAAGGCTATCAGCCAGTTTTTCGACTGGATCGAAAACCTGATGTGTGGCGTCGATCTGTTTGATGACCGGGCGTACCAGTTGCCCACGGCAAAAATCGATCCCATCGTGCGTTAGTTAGCAGGCGCGCCTCGGGCCGCAGTGTGTCGTGCGCTATCGATGCTTTGGGCAATGAAAAAGGGCAACCCGAGGTTGCCCTTTTGAGCGTTGTGGCCCTGCTGCTTTTCTTTTAAGCGAGCGCTCGCACCACGGCATCGCCCATCTCCGCAGTCCCCACCTTGGTGGTGCCCGCGCTGTAAATATCCGGCGTGCGCAGCCCCTGTGCCAGTACCTTTTGCACGGCCGCCTCGATGCGCTGGGCGGCTTCTTCCTGGTTCAGGCTGAAGCGCAGCATCATGGCGGCGCTCAAGATGGTGGCCAGCGGGTTGGCCACGCCTTTGCCCGCGATGTCGGGGGCGCTGCCGTGGCTGGGTTCGTACAGGCCCTGGTTTTTGCTGTTCAGGCTGGCCGAAGGCAGCATGCCGATGGAGCCGGTGAGCATCGAGGCTTCGTCGCTGAGGATGTCGCCGAACATGTTGCCGGTCACCACCACGTCAAACGCCTTGGGGGCCTTGACCAGCTGCATGGCGGCGTTGTCCACGTACATGTGCTGCAGCTCGACGTCGGGGTATTCCTTGTGCACGTCGGTGACAACATCTTTCCAGAACTGGAAGGTTTCCAGCACGTTGGCCTTGTCGACGCTGGTGACCTTTTTGCTCCGCTTGCGGGCGGCCTGGAAGGCGACGTGGGCGATGCGCTCGATCTCGGGGCGGCTGTAACGCATGGTGTCAAACGCTTCTTCGGCACCGGGGAAGTGGCCATCGGTGGCCACGCGGCGACCACGCGGCTGGCCAAAGTAGATGTCACCCGTCAGCTCGCGGATGATGAGGATGTCCAGGCCGGAGATCAGCTCGGGCTTGAGGCTGGAGGCGTTGACCAGCTGCTCATAACAAATGGCGGGGCGGAAGTTGGCGAACAGGCCCAGGTGTTTGCGCAGGCCCAGAATGGCTTGCTCGGGGCGCAGGGGGCGGTCAAGCTTGTCGTATTTCCAGTCGCCCACGGCGCCAAACAGGATCGCGTCGGCATCCTTGGCGAGCTGGAGCGTCGATTCGGGCAGGGGGTGGCCGTGGGCGTCATAGGCGGCGCCGCCGACCAGGGCGGATTCCATCTCGAACGGGAGGCCCAACACGTCGAGGACCTTGACGGCTTCGGCCACAATTTCGGTGCCAATGCCGTCACCGGGCAAAACTGCGATTTTCATGGGTTGCTTTTATTTTGATAGCTGCTAGCGCTTATCCCATAAGCGCTAGAGGCCAATTTTGTTTAAATATCAGGACGCCATCGAATGCGCCAGCCAGGGCTTGGTGGCCAGGCGCTGGGCTTCAAAGGCTTTGATCTTGTCGGACTGGCGCAGGGTCAGGCCGATGTCGTCAAAGCCATTGAGCAGGCAGTACTTGCGGAAAGCCTGCACGTCGAACGGAATCTCTTCGCCCTGGGGGCGCACGATGACCTGGCGCTCCAGGTCGATGGTGAGCTGGTAGCCGGGGAAGGCCGCCACTTCGTCGAACAGTTGCGCCACGGTGGCCTCGGGCAGCACGATGGGCAGCAGTCCGTTCTTGAAGCAGTTGTTGAAGAAGATGTCGGCAAAACTGGGTGCGATGACGCAGCGAAAACCGTATTGGTCCAGCGCCCAGGGGGCGTGCTCGCGGCTGGAGCCGCAGCCAAAGTTCTTGCGCGCCAGCAGGATGGAGGCGCCCGCGTAGCGCGGCTGGTTCAGTACGAAGTCGGGGTTGGGTTTGCGGCTGGCCGGGTCTTGCCCCGGCTCGCCGTGGTCCAGGTAACGCCATTCGTCAAACAGGTTCACGCCAAAGCCGGTCTTCTTGATCGACTTCAAAAACTGCTTGGGGATGATGGCGTCGGTGTCGACGTTCTCGCGGTCCATGGGGGCGACGAGCCCCTTGTGCACGTTGAATTTCTGCATGTTGTGGTCTTCGTTTTACTTGGCAGCGCGTTCGATGGCGTGCCCGGCTTTGCCGATGTCCTGGCCCATGCCCTGGACGGTGTTGCAGCCGGCCAGCACGAAGGCGATCGACAGGACGATGAGGGTGGCGGTTTTTTTCATGGCGAAGTCCTTTCAGGCGAATTGGCGAATGTCAACGAAGTGGCCGTGCACGGCGGCGGCGGCGGCCATGGCGGGGCTGACCAGATGGGTGCGGCCGCCCGCGCCCTGGCGACCTTCGAAGTTGCGGTTGGAGGTAGAGGCGCAGCGCTCGCCGGGTTCGAGCCGGTCGGCGTTCATGGCCAGGCACATGCTGCAGCCGGGTTCGCGCCACTCAAAGCCAGCGGCGATAAAAATCTTGTCGAGGCCTTCGCGCTCAGCCTGCTCTTTCACCAGACCCGAGCCGGGCACGACCATGGCCAGCTTGACGTTGCTGGCGACTTTGCGGCCGATTTTCTTGACCACGGCAGCAGCTTCGCGCATGTCTTCGATGCGGCTGTTGGTGCACGAGCCGATGAACACCTTGTCGATGGTGATGTCGTTGATCGGCTTGCCGGGCTGCAGGCCCATGTAGGTCAGGGCGCGTTCGATGGCGCCACGCTTGTTGGCGTCCTTTTCCTTGTCGGGGTCGGGCACACGGGCGTCGATGCCCAGCACCATCTCGGGCGAAGTGCCCCAGGTCACTTGCGGCTGGATGTCGGCGGCGTCGAGCTTGACCACGGTGTCGAACACGGCGTCGGCGTCGGAGTGCAGCGTCTTCCAGTAATCAACAGCCTGGTCCCATTCCACGCCGGTGGGTGACAGGGGGCGGCCTTTGACATATTCAATCGTCTTGTCGTCCACGGCCACCAGGCCAGCGCGTGCGCCGGCTTCAATCGCCATGTTGCACACGGTCATGCGGCCTTCCATGCTCAAGGACCGGATGGCGCTGCCCGCAAACTCAATGGTGTAGCCCGTGCCGCCGGCGGTGCCAATCTTGCCGATGATGGCCAGCACCACATCCTTGGCCGTGATGCCGGGGGCCAGCTTGCCATCGACCTGCACCAGCATGTTCTTGGCCTTTTTGGCCAGCAGGGTTTGCGTGGCCATGACGTGCTCGACTTCGCTCGTGCCAATGCCGTGGGCCAGTGCGCCAAATGCGCCATGGGTGCTGGTGTGGCTGTCGCCGCAAACCACGGTCATGCCCGGCAGGGTGGCGCCGTTTTCAGGGCCAATGACGTGCACGATACCCTGGCGCTGGTGCATGAAGGGGAAAAATGCCGCAGGATGGATCTGCGCCATGTTGTCGTTCAGCGTGGTGATCTGCTCTTTGCTGATCGGGTCGGTGATGCCGTCATAGCCGTTTTCCCAGCCCGTGGTGGGTGTGTTGTGGTCGGCTGTGGCAACGATGGAGCTGGCGCGCCAGACCTTGCGACCGGTCTGGCGCAGGCCCTCAAATGCCTGTGGGCTGGTCACTTCGTGCACCAAGTGGCGGTCGATATAAAGGATGGACGTGCCGTCTTCTTCGGTGTGGACGACGTGCTCGTCCCAGATCTTGTCGTACAGGGTGCGTCCCATGGTGCTTCTCTTTCAGGTGGGGTGGTACAGATTTTAATGAGGCGCCGCTGGCGTTGGCGTTGCAAGGTGTTCGGCCAGCAGGCGGGCGGTGACGGGCAGGGCGTCGAAGTCGCGGGCCACCAGGCGCAGCTCGCGCTGGGCCCAGGCGTCGCGCAAAGGCACGGCCTGCAAGCGGCCCACGCCGTGCATCAGCGCAAAGGCGCGGTCGGGCAGCAGGCCCACGCCCAGGCCGTTGTCGATCATGCGGCACATGGCATCCAGGCCCGTGACCTGGATGCGCTGGCGCAACGGCCGACCGGCCGTGGCAGCGGCGGCGCGCATGGCCAGGCTGATGCTGCTGCCCGCATGCAGGCCAATGATGTCCCAGTCCAGTACTTCTTCAAAAAAGAGAGCGTCTTGCGCCGACAGGGCGTGCCCTTGCGGCACAACAAGCACAAGGTTGTCGGTGCGGTAGGGGCGGCTTTGCAGGGCGCTGGCGCCATGGCTGCCGGTATTGCACAGGCCCAAGTCGGCGGCCCCCTCCTGCACGGCGTGCAGCACATCGGGGCTCAGGTGTTCCTGCAGGTCGATCTTGATCTGGCTGTGCGTGCGTGCAAAGGAGCCCAGGTCTTCGGGCAGAAACTGGAAGATGGCCGAAATGTTGGCATGCACGCGCACATGGCCGCGCACGCCTTCGGCGTATTCGCTCAGCTCACCCTGCATGCGTTCCAGCCCAAAAAGCACAGTACGGGCGTGGTGCAACAGGCTCTCGCCGGCCGGGGTCAGGGTGACGCCCCGGCTGTGGCGGTAGAGCAGGGCGGTGTCTAAAGCGGCTTCCAGGTCGGATAGGCGCTTGCTGATGGCCGAGGCGGCCAGAAACTCGCGCTCGGCCGCTCGGCCAATGCTGCCCAGCTCGCACACCGCCACAAACAATTGCAGCGATGTCAGATCGATACGGCGCGCAAAACTGCGCTCGGAGCTTTTCATGGGGGTGTATTTGGCTTCTCATTTCGAGAAGTTTTGGCTATTTTCCCCTACGTTTATGTATCTAGCCATCGTCAAACGCGATGTCCATCATCTTGCGGAGTGGGGTGTCGTGGCAAAGCGATGGCTGCTGCACTATCAAAAATAGAGCTGCTTGCGCTCATGTCTAGGCTTATTGAAGGACATTTATAGCCAGAACACCCGTAAATTAAGCGCAAGAAGCTCACTTATTGATAGCTGCTCCGCTTGCCTCACCTTATACGTTGAGCGTGCT
Source organism: Simplicispira piscis (assembly GCF_054783455.1). NCBI lineage: Bacteria > Pseudomonadati > Pseudomonadota > Betaproteobacteria > Burkholderiales > Comamonadaceae > Simplicispira > Simplicispira piscis. The sequence continues at coordinate 259,413 of NZ_BAAGQN010000015.1, read as the reverse complement.
GCCGTGTTCCGGCACGGTGGCGTGCCAGCGCAGTTCGTGTGCAATGCGCTGGCGCAGCATGTCGGCGGCCTGCATTTCGCCGTGCACCACAAAGACCTGCTGGGGCGCTTGTTCCATGCTGCGCAGCCAGGCCAGGGTCTGGTTGGCGTCGGCATGGGCGGATGCGCTGGTCAGTTGCACCACCTCGGCGTGTATCTCCACTTCCTGGCCGTAGATGCGGATGCTCTTTTCACCGCTGGCAATGCGGGCGCCGCGCGTGCCGGGTGCCTGGTGGCCGGTGATGATGACCATGTTACGGCGGTCGCCAGCGTGCCGCGCCAGGTGGTGCAGCACGCGGCCGCCCGTGGCCATGCCGCTGGCCGACAAAATCACCATGGGCCCATGGTGGTGCGCCAGGGCCTTGGATTCGTCGGTGGTCTGCACCATGGTGGCGCTGTGCGAGAGGGCGTGCACTTCTTTATCGGTCAGCCGGTGCTCGGCCGGAAAGCGCTCAAACAGCCCGGTGGTGCTGACGGCCATGGGGCTGTCCAGAAACACCGGCAGCGATTTGGGGAGGGCGCCTTCCACCTTGAGCCGATGGATGGCGTGCAGCACCGACTGCGCGCGGCCCACGGCAAACACGGGCACCACGGCGACGCCGCTGCGCGCGACCAGGCGTTGCAGGGCGGGGCGCAGCTCTTGCAGCATGTCTTCGTGCGGGTGCTGGCGGTCGCCGTAGGTGGATTCGACCAGTACGGTATCGGCCTGGGGCGGCGCCTCGGGTGGGTTCATCAGCAGGTCGTCGGGGCGCCCGATGTCGCCCGAGAACAGGATGCGGCGCCCGCCCACTTCCAGCAGCACGCTGGCTGCGCCCAGGATGTGCCCGGCGTGGCTGAAGGTGACGCGCCAGCCCGGAATCGGCTCGAAACTTTTATGAAAGGCGTGCGTGCGCAACTGCTTCAGGCAGTGCAGCGCGTCCTGGCGGGTGTAGAGCGGCAGCGCCGGGGTATGTTTGGACAGCTGGTGGCGGTTGAGGTAGGCGGCGTCTTCTTCCTGCAAATGGCCGCTGTCGGGCAGCAGGATGGCGCACAGGTCGCGCGTGCCGGGCGTGCAATGGATGGGCTTGGTGTAGCCGTCCTTGGCCAACAGGGGCAGATAGCCGCTGTGGTCCAGGTGCGCGTGTGTCAGCACCACAGCATCGATCTGGTGGGGCGCGACCGGCAGGGGCTGCCAGTTGCGCAGGCGCAGCAGCTTGTAGCCCTGGAACAGGCCGCAGTCGAGCAACATGCAGTGCCCTTTGTGCCGCACAAGGTATTTGGAGCCGGTAACGGTACCTGTGCCCCCGAGGAAGGTGATGCTGACGGTCATGGTGATGGATCTCCTGAGGCCATGGTAACCCCGGGAGAGGTACTTCAACGCCTCGTTTTGGACATGAAAAAACCGCCTGGGCGCGGCGGCCGCAGGCGGTTTTTTGCAGAAACAGCGGTCAGCTGAAGAAGCTCTTGAGCTTGTCCGTCCAGCTCTCGCCGCTGGGCGAGTGGCGTCCGCCGCCTTTTTTCAGCGAATCTTCCAGCTCGCGCAGCAGCTTGCGCTGGTGCTCGGTGAGCTTGACCGGGGTTTCTACGGCGATATGGCAGTACAGGTCGCCGGGATAGCTGGAGCGCACGCCCTTGATGCCCTTGCCGCGCAGGCGGAACTGCTTGCCGGCCTGGGTGCCTTCGGGGATGTCGATGGCGGCCTTGCCCGCGAGCGTTGGTACCTCGATCTCACCGCCCAATGCCGCCGTGATGAAGCTCACGGGCACCTGGCAGTGCAGGTCGTCGCCGTCGCGCTCGAAGATGTCGTGTTTTTTCAGGCGGATCTCGATGTACAGGTCGCCCGGAGGCCCGCCGTTGGTGCCGGGCTCGCCATTGCCGGTGCTGCGGATACGCATCCCGTCGTCGATGCCGCCGGGAATCTTCACCTCCAGCGTCTTCTGCTTTTTCAGCTTGCCCTGGCCCTGGCAGGTGGTGCAGGGTTCGGGAATGATCTTGCCTGTCCCGCGGCAGTGCGGGCAGGTTTGTTGTACGCTGAAAAAGCCCTGGCGCATTTGCACCGTGCCTGCCCCTTGGCAGGTGCCGCAGGTCTTGGCGCTGGTGCCGGGTTTGGCGCCGCTGCCATGGCAGGTTTCACAGGCGTCCCATGAGGGGATGCGGATTTGCGCGTCCTTGCCACGGGCGGCTTCTTCGAGCGTGACTTCCATGGCGTAGCTCAGGTCGCTGCCGCGGTAGACCCGGCCAGCGCCGCCGCGGCCGCGGCCGCCGCTCTGGCCGAACATGTCGCCAAAAATGTCGCCAAAGGCTTCGGCAAAACCGCCAAAACCCTCGGCTCCCGGCCCGCCCGGGCCGCGCATGTTGGGGTCGACCCCGGCATGGCCGTACTGGTCGTAGGCGGCGCGCTTTTGCGCATCAGACAGCATCTCGTAGGCTTCTTTGGCCTCTTTGAACTTGTCTTCCGCAGCCTTGCCCGCATCACCCTGGTTGCGGTCGGGGTGGTGCTTCATCGCCAGCTTGCGATAGGCCTTCTTGATCTCGTCCTCGGAAGCGTTCTTGGGAACGCCGAGGACTTCGTAAAAGTCTCTTTTAGACATGAGTAGATGTGCCCGGTTGGAACAGGAACGCCGCGCAGGCGCCCTGGGCGGGGCCTGGCGCGGCGGCTTGGGTCAGCAACCGCTGCTCTTTAGCCCTTCTTGACTTCCTTGACCTCTGCGTCCACGACGTTGTCGTCGTCGGCGGCGGCTGGGCCGGCCGAGGCGGTGCTGCCTGCGTCGGACGCACCGCCAGTGGCGGCCTGGGCAGCTTGCGCGTCAGCGTACATCTTCTCGCCCAGCTTCTGGCTAGCGGCCATCAGGGCCGTGGTCTTCTCGTCGATCGCGGCCTTGTCTTCGCCCTTGAGGGCCTCTTCCAGGGCCTTCACGGCGGCTTCAATGCTTTCTTTCTCGCCAGCATCGAGCTTGTCGCCATGCTCGGTCAGGCTCTTGGTCACGCTGTGAACGGCGGCCTCGCCCTGGTTGCGCGATTGCACCAGTTCGAGTTTCTTCTTGTCGTCGGCGGCGTTCAGCTCAGCATCCTTCACCATCTGCTGGATCTCCTCTTCCGAGATGCCCGAGTTGGCCTTGATGGTGATCTTGTTTTCCTTGCCGGTGGCCTTGTCCTTGGCGCCGACGTGCAGGATGCCGTTGGCGTCGATGTCGAACGACACTTCGATCTGCGGCGTGCCACGCGATGCGGGTGGAATGCCTTCGAGGTTGAACTCGCCCAGCAGCTTGTTGCCCGAGGCAATCTCGCGCTCGCCCTGGAACACCTTGATGGTCACGGCCGGCTGGTTGTCGTCGGCGGTCGAGAAGGTCTGTGCGAACTTCGTCGGGATGGTCGTGTTCTTGGTGATCATCTTGGTCATCACGCCGCCCAGGGTTTCAATGCCCAGGGAGAGTGGCGTTACGTCCAGCAGCAGCACGTCCTTGCGGTCGCCCGACAGCACCTGGCCCTGGATGGCCGCTCCAACAGCCACGGCTTCGTCGGGGTTCACGTCCTTGCGGGGTTCCTTGCCGAAGAATTCCTTGACCTTCTCCTGCACCTTGGGCATGCGGGTCATGCCGCCGACCAGGATGACGTCGTTGATGTCGGAGACGCTGATGCCTGCATCCTTGATGGCGGTGCGGCAAGGGGCGATGGTGCGTTCGATCAGCTCGTCCACCAGGCTCTCCAGCTTGGCGCGGGTGAGCTTGATGTTCAGGTGCTTGGGACCCGAGGCATCGGCCGTCACATAGGGCAGGTTGATGTCGGTCGAGGCCGAGTTCGACAGCTCGATCTTGGCCTTTTCAGCGGCTTCCTTCAGGCGCTGCAGGGCCAGCACGTCCTTGGACAGGTCTACGCCCTGGTCTTTCTTGAACTCGCCGATGATGTAGTCGATGATGCGCTGGTCGAAGTCTTCGCCGCCCAGGAAGGTGTCGCCGTTGGTGGACAGCACCTCAAACTGTTTCTCGCCATCGACGTCAGCAATTTCGATGATGGACACGTCGAACGTGCCGCCGCCCAGGTCATAGACAGCAATTTTGCGGTCGCCCTTTTCTTGCTTGTCCAGGCCAAAGGCCAGTGCGGCAGCGGTAGGCTCGTTGATGATGCGCTTGACATCCAGGCCGGCAATGCGGCCCGCGTCCTTGGTGGCCTGGCGCTGGGCGTCATTGAAGTAGGCCGGTACGGTGATGACGGCTTCGGTGATGGGTTCGCCCAGGTAGTCCTCGGCGGTCTTCTTCATCTTGCGCAGCACTTCGGCGCTGATCTGTGGCGGTGCGAGTTTTTGGCCACGCACTTCGATCCAGGCGTCGCCGTTGTCTGCCTTGACGATGGTGTAAGGCATCAGGTCGATGTCCTTTTGCACTTCCTTTTCGTCAAACTTGCGGCCAATCAGGCGCTTGGAAGCGTAGATGGTGTTGCGCGGGTTGGTCACGGCCTGGCGCTTGGCCGAGGCACCGACCAGGATTTCGCCGTCTTCCTGGTAGGCAATGATGGACGGCGTGGTGCGCGCACCCTCGCTGTTTTCGATCACGCGCGTGGTGTTGCCTTCCATGATGGAAACGCAGCTGTTGGTCGTGCCCAGGTCGATACCGATGATTTTTCCCATGTTCTTCTCCGCGATGTCTTAAAGGTTTGGATAACTCGTAACTTGTGGATAACTTCCCCGGCTTCAAGCCGGGCAGGTGCATTTTTTATTGGGGCCCGGCGACCGTGACCAATGCCGGGCGCAGAATACGTTCGGCAATGGCATAGCCTTTTTGCAGCACGCTCACCACAGTGTTGGCCTCTTGGGCCGCAGGCACCACGCTGATCGCCTGGTGAAAGTGGGGGTCGAATTTTTCGCCTGTTGCAGGGCTGATCGGCAGGACCTTGTTGCGCTCCAGTGCCGCCAGCAACTGGCGCAGCGTGGCGCCCGAGCCTTCGAGCAGTTGTTCGGCCGTGGCGTTCTGGATGGCCAGTGCGGCTTCCAGGCTGTCGCAGACGGGCAGCAGGCCCTCTGCAAAACTCTCGACGCCGAATTTGCGCGCCTTGGAAACCTCGTCTTCGGCACGGCGGCGGGCGTTCTCCGCCTCGGCCTTGGCGCGCAGGAACTGGTCGGCCAGATCGGCGCTTTTGGCTTTGAGATCGGCCAGTTCATTCTGCAGGCGGCTCATCTCGTCGGAGGCGTGGGCTGCCATTGCGGCTTCCATTTCTTCGGGGGCCAGGGTGCCGTTATCGGGAGCAGAAGGATTGTTTTCGGACATGTCGATGGTTCTGAAGCTGTGAAGGGTCAGTGATTGCCTGCCACATTTAGGGGCAGGGCCCTGTATTTCAAGGCGCAGGGCAGAAAAAGGCGCCGCATGCACCTTTTTCCATCCGCAGAAGGCTCTGCAGGAGGCCGCCAGTGTACCGAAGCGGCACATCGGGCTATAATGCCTGGCTTTGCCTTACCACACTGCTACAGACGCAGCGGGTGGTTCTAATCCAGAAGGAGTATGCATGCGTCATTACGAAATCATTCTGTTGATCCACCCGGATCAAAGCGAGCAGGTTCCTGCCATGCTCGAGCGCTACAAGGGCATGATCACCGCTGGCGGTGGCAAGGTGCACCGCGTGGAAGACTGGGGCCGCCGTCAACTGGCGTACCTGATCAACAAGTTGGCCAAGGCCCACTACCTGTGCGTGAACATCGAAGCCGACCAGGCCGTGATGGCTGAACTGGAGCATGCCTTCAAGTTCAACGACGCCGTGCTGCGCCACCTGACGGTTCAGAAGAAGAAGGCCGATACGGGTCCTTCCTCGATGATGAAGACCGTTGAGCGCGAAGAAGCCCGCAAGGTCAGCCAGGCCGAATACGCCGCTGCCAACGAGCGCTGAGCCCACGCTTTCAAGGGGAGTGGAGAACCACGTAGCGATCAAGGCATGCATCGCCGAGGCCCAGGCCCTGCGATTCACGCCTGCCGGTGTGCCCGCCATCGAACTGCGCCTTGAGCACAGTTCAAAGCAGCAAGAAGCCGGTCAGATGCGCGAGGTGAATGCGGTCATGAAAGCGGTGGCTTTTGGCGCCATGGCAGAGCGGCTGGCCCGCCAGCCTATCGGCAGCCTCTGGCGCTTTACCGGTTTTCTGGCCACGCCGCGTAACGGCAAGCATCCAGTGCTCCACGTCCAGGATATTCAACAAGATTAATTTTCGAGAGGTCCGCAATGGCCACGTTCAAGAAATTCAACAAAGACAAGCGCCCCAAGCGCAACACCCAATCGCTGCTGTTCAAGCGCAAGCGCTTTTGCCGCTTCACCGTCACGGGCGTCGAAGAAATCGACTACAAGGACGTTGATACCCTGCGCGATTTCATCGCCGAAAACGGCAAGATCATCCCCGCGCGCCTGACCGGCACGCGCGCCATCTTCCAGCGCCAGCTCAACACCGCCATCAAGCGTGCCCGCTTCCTGGCCCTGGTGCCGTACAGCGACCAGCACAAGATCTAAGGAGCACAACCCATGCAAATCATTCTGCTCGACAAGGTTGTGAACCTCGGTAACCTCGGCGATCTCGTCAAGGTCAAAGACGGTTACGCCCGCAACTTCCTGATCCCTTCGGGCCGTGCGCGCCGCGCCACCATCGCCGCCAAGGCCGAGTTCGAAGCCAAGCGCGCCGAACTGGAAAAAGCCGCTGCTGAAAAGCTGGCCGCTTCGCAGGCTGACGGTGAAAAGCTCGCCGGCAAGGTCTTCAAGCTGACGCAAAAAGCCGGTGTGGACGGTCGCCTGTTCGGTTCGGTCACCAACGGCGACATCGCCGAAGAGCTGAACAAGCAAGGCCACAAGGTGCTGAAGTCGCAGATTCGTCTGCCCAACGGCCCCATCAAGACCATTGGCGACAACACCGTGAGCGTGTCTCTGCACACCGATGTGGTGGTGGACGTGACCGTTTCGGTCTACGGCGAAACTGCCTGATCGCGCACTGCGCCTCTGCAAAAACCGCCTCCGGGCGGTTTTTGTTTTTCTGGTGCTGCACGCCGCTGGTCATGCACCCGCTGTGCACGCTTTGTCCAGTGCTTTTCCACAGGCTGCGCACAGGCTTGTGCAATGACGCCAGCGACCGCCATTGATACGATCAAAGGCTTGCCCAAGGAACCCCATGTTTGATGTACCCCAGCCCGTGGACGACGGGTTCGTCCCCTATGACCGGCAGATCGCGCAACTGCGCGTGCCGCCGCACTCTATCGAGGCCGAATCGAGCGTGCTGGGTGGCCTGCTGCTCGACAACCATGCCTGGGACCGGGTGGGGGACTTGCTGGTCGAGAGCGACTTTTACCGGCACGAACACCAGATGATCTACACGGCCATTGCGGGACTGGTCAATGCCAGCAAGCCGGCCGATGTGATTACTGTTTACGAGAAGCTGCAAGGCCTGGGAAAATCCGAGGAAATTGGCGGACTGGTCTATCTGAATTCTCTGGCGCAGTATGTTCCCAGTGCCAGCAACATCCGGCGCTACGCCGAGATCGTGCGCGAGCGCGCCATCCTGAGGAAGCTCGTCACTGCCAGCGATGAAATTGCCACCAACGCTTTCAACACCCAAGGTCGGCCTGTAGACAAAATCCTGGACGAGGCCGAGCAAAAAATCTTCAACATCGGTGAAGAAGGCTCGCGCATGAAGCAGGGCTTTCAGGGCATGGATACCCTGGTGGTCAACCTGCTCGACCGCGTGCAGGAGATGGCGGACAACCCCAACGACATCACCGGCGTACCCACCGGGTTTATTGACCTGGACCGCATGACCTCGGGCCTGCAGGCGGGCGATATGGTGGTGCTGGCAGCGCGTCCGTCCATGGGCAAGACGGCGTTTGCCGTGAACATTGCCGAGCATGTGGCGCTGAACGAGGGTCTTCCGGTCGCCATCTTCTCGATGGAAATGGGCGCCGCCCAACTGGCGGTGCGTATCGTGGGTTCCATCGGCCGTATCGAACAAGGCCATTTGCGCACCGGCAAGCTCACCGACGATGAATGGCCGCGACTTACCGAGGCCATCGAGCGTTTGCGCAATGTTTCGCTGCACATCGACGAAACCCCGGGCCTGACCCCCAGCGAATTGCGCGCCAACGCCCGGCGCCTGGCGCGCCAGTGCGGCAAGCTGGGCCTGATCGTGGTGGACTATTTGCAGCTGATGAGCGGCTCGGCGGGTTCACAGGGCGAGAACCGCGCGACCGAGCTGGGCGAAATCTCGCGTGGCCTCAAGATGCTGGCCAAAGAGTTGCAGTGCCCGGTGATTGCGCTTTCTCAGCTCAACCGCAGTGTCGAGACCCGTACCGACAAGCGCCCCATGATGAGCGACCTGCGCGAGTCCGGCGCCATTGAGCAGGATGCGGACATCATCATGTTCATCTACCGCGACGACTACTACAACAAGGACAGCAAGGAGCCCAACGTCGCCGAGATCATCATCGGTAAGCAGCGCAACGGCCCCACCGGGACGGTCAAGCTGTTTTTCCAGAAATCGCAGACGCGCTTCGAGAGCCTGGCGCTGGGGTCTGGCGACGACTTCTGACCTTGCTTGCTCGATGGGTATGGCGGCGGTGTCGGGTTTTTCCAAGACGGGGCCTGCCCCAGCGTCCACACTGGCGGCTTTGCTTGAAAGGAGTTGAACCATGCGCTTGGGATACACGATTCTTTATGTGCCGGATGTGCGCGTTGCCCTGGCCTTTTATGGCAAGGCCTTTGGCCTGGCCACGCGCTTTGTGCACGAAAGCGGCGATTGGGGCGAGCTGGAGACCGGCAGCACCTCGCTCGCGTTCTGTTCGCACGGCCTGCTGGCGCAAATGGGCAAGACGGTGGCGCTGCCCGATGCCCGCAAGCCCTGCTTTGAAGTGGCGCTGGTCACCCCTGACGTGGCCGCTGCCTATGCGCAGGCGCTGGAACATGGCGCACAGTCCTTGCAGGCCCCGCAGGACATGCCCTGGGGCCAGACCGTGGCCTATGTGCAGGACCTCAACGGCTTCTGGGTGGAGCTGTGCACCCCTATGGGGTGAACGGCCCCAGATCGCCGTAACCTGATTGCAGCAGCAGCCCCAGGCGCTGCGGGTCGTGCTGCAACTGCCGGGGTGTGCAGCCCAGCCAGTGCCTGAATGCCAGGTTCATGTGGGGCTGGTCGGCCCAGTGGTGCAGGGCGGCCACTTCGGCCAGCGGCCAGTGGAGCTGCGCAGCCAGGCAGTGGGCCGTCTGGCGCACCCGTGCCAGGCTGCGCCAGAATGCAGGCGGGTGGGCGGTATGCCGGTGCAGCAGGCGTTCCAGCGTGCGCGGGCTCACGCCCAGGCTGCGGGCCGCCTGGGTGACGGAGGGTGCGTGCGCCAGTGCCTGCAGCGATTCTTCAACCCTGGCATCCAGCGTGCAGGTGTCGGCCAGCAGGGCCATGGCCTGCTGGCCATCGTCCAGTTCCAGGTCCAGCGCGTGCGTGCGCTGCAGCAGTGCTTCGGTGTCCACCTGGGTGCCGGGGGCCAGCCTGAAGCCGCACAGACGCGCCCCGGCAGGCAGGGCGATGGTTTCGGCCTGTGGCGACAGGGCATATACATGCCATTGCACCGGGCCGCCGGGCAAGGCAATGCCCACCAGGTCCTGGCAGCCGTCGGGCGGGATCCAGGCCTGTTCTTGCACCTGTGCAGCACAGGTATGCTGCCAGGTGCCAAGCAGGGGTGGGATGATCGGTCTCAGGGCTTACAGCACTTCGCTTGCAAAGTCCGCCAGGCGTGAGCGTTCGCCGCGTGCCAGGGTGATGTGGCCGCTGTGCGGCCAGCCCTTGAAGCGGTCCACCGCAAAGGTCAGGCCGGACGATCCTTCGGTGAGGTAGGGCGTGTCGATCTGTGCCAGGTTGCCCATGCAGATGATCTTGGTGCCCGGGCCGGCGCGCGTGATCAGCGTTTTCATCTGCTTGGGTGTGAGGTTTTGCGCCTCGTCGATGATCACGTACTTGTTCATAAACGTGCGCCCGCGCATGAAGTTCATGCTCTTGATCTTGATGCGGCTGCGGATCAGCTCGTTGGTGGCAGCGCGCCCCCATTCACCGGCGTTGCCGCCATCGCCCTTGGCGAGAAATTCGAGGTTGTCGTCGAGCGCACCCATCCAGGGACCCATCTTCTCCTCCTCGGTGCCGGGCAGGAAGCCGATGTCCTCGCCCACGCTGACAGTGGCGCGGGTCATGATGATCTCTGTGTAGCGGCGGTCGTCCAGCACCTGCGTGAGGCCTGCGGCCAGCGCCATCAGCGTCTTGCCGGTACCGGCCGTGCCGGCCAGGGTGACCAAATCGACCTCGGGGTCCATCAGCAGGTTGATGGCAAAATTTTGCTCACGGTTGCGCGTGGTCACGCCCCAGACAGCGTTCTTGGCGTGTCCGTAGTCCTTGAGGGTCTTGAGTACCGCAGTCTTGTCGCGGATTTCGCTCACCCGGGCGTACAGGCTGGGCTCGCCCGGGGCTTCAAAGTAAACGAACTGGTTGATCATCAGATGCGGCACGATCGGACCGCTGATACGGTAGTAGGTGTGCGCGCCACTCTGCCAGCTCTCCACCGACTTGCCATTGCGGCTCCAGAAGTCGGGTGGCAGCGGCAGCGAGCCGGAATACAGCAGATCACCGTCTTCCAGCACCTTATCGTTCTGGTAGTCCTCGGCCGGCAGGCCCAGGGCGCGTGCCTTGACGCGCATGTTGATGTCCTTGGACACCAACACCACTTCGCGCGGAGCGTGTAGTTTGCGCAGGGCCTCGACGACGCCCAGGATCTGGTTGTCGGCCTTGCCCTGGGGCAGGCTGGCAGGGAGCTGGTAGTCCAGCGTGGAGGTCTGGAAGAACAGGCTGCCACCGGCCGCGCGCTGGCCCGTGGAGTCGAGCTTGAGGCCCTTGCCCATGTCGGCGCCCTGCGCACCGGCCAGGGCGTCGAGGGAGCGGCTGACCTGGCGGCCGTTGCGCGCAACCTCGGTCATGCCTTTCTTGTGGGCATCCAACTCTTCGAGAACGATCATCGGCAGATAGATGTCGTGTTCCTCAAAGCGGAATAGGCTGGTCGGGTCGTGCAGCAGCACGTTGGTGTCCAGCACAAACAGCTTGGCCGGCCCTGTGCCGCGCGCCTTGCGGCTGCGTGCAGGAGGTGTGGCGGGGGCTTGCACCGGTGATGCGCTGGCAGCTGCGACCCGCGGTGCAGGTGCTGCTGGGGCCGGAGCGGTACGCCGTCCCCGGGTGGGGTGTGCCTCGGGCGCTGTCGAGGGTGGCGGTGCGGCGTCGGCCTTGCGCTGGGTGCTTTTGCGCTCGACGGGAGGCGTTGCAGCCGCTCTGCCGGGGGCGAGATAGGCTTCGGGAGCGAGAAGGGCGGCGCGCCTGGTGGGGGCGGGGGGCAGGGGCATGGTGCGGAAGGCCTCGGATCAGGTCGGTCTAGAAAGCAAAAAGCCGCCTGGATGCCAAGGCGGCTTGCGGGGAGTGGAGGGGCGTTGCGATGGGCAGCGGCATTGGGCCATTATGCATGGCACTGATGACACGACCGTGGCGCCCCTGCGGCACCCGTTCAGGCGGCCTTTTTCAGCGCATTGATGGACTTGACGGCCTTGAGGACTTCTTCGACATGGCCGGGCACCTTGAGGCCGCGCCACTCGAAAGCGACCAAGCCGTCAGGGCCGATGAGGAAGGTGCTACGCTCAATACCCTTGACCTTCTTGCCGTACATGATCTTGTTCTTGACCACGCCGAACATGTGGCACATTTTTTCTTCGGTGTCAGCGATGAGTTCAAAGGGCAGTTCCAGCTTTTCCTTGAATTCGTCGTGCGACTTCATGTTGTCGCGCGAAACGCCGAACAACGCCGCGCCAGCCTTGACGAAATCCTTGTACTTGTCGCGAAACTGCATGGCCTCGGTGGTACAACCGGGCGTGTTGTCCTTGGGGTAGAAGTACAGGATCAGGACCTGACCGTTGTGGGAGGTGTTGGAAACCTTGACACCGCTGGTCGCGTTGGCTTCGAATTCCGGGAGGGGTTTGTTGACAACGATCGCCATATGTCTTCTATCTCTCTGGGTGAGGTCGTTGAAAAACCGGTAGTGCGCGCATGTTCTTCTTATTGGGCTCTACCGGCTGCAACCTCGCATTTTAACCTGAAACAGGTGTTGTGGACTGGTAAGCAGGGGTATCAAGAATCAGTGCCGCCAGTACATGGCGTCCTTCGCCCGCAAGAATGTTGTAGGTGCGGCAGGCGGCGGCAGTGTCCATGGTCTCTACACCGATGCGCCGGGCCATCAGGGGCTGCAGCCAGGCAGGAGGCGCAAAGCGCAGTCGGCTGCCGCTGCCCAGCAACAGTACTTCGGCGTCGTGCAGGGCCAGTTCTGCAAAATGTTCTGCGGCCAGGTCTTCAAAGCGCGCACAGGGCCAGGGCAGGCGCAGGCCGCGGGAGCTGATGAGGATGCTGGACTGGATTTTCTCCGGCCCCACGCTGATCCAGCCGGGGCCGTATCCAGTGATGCTTTGGGAGTCGAATCGGTCAGGCTGGAATTTCATGGCGGCGTTGGGCGGGCGGTAGGGCGCGCATGGTGCGCAAAGGGGCCGGGTGCCCTGAAGCGGGGCGTGGAACTGTGGTCAAATTATAGGTTTCGCCGCAGGGTGTGCCTGTGGCAGGCCTTTGCCACTGTTCCACGACCGCGCATGAAAACCGTACTCAAGTCCACCAAACTCAACAACGTTCTCTACGATGTGCGCGGCCCCATCGTGGACGCGGCCCGGCAGATGGAGGACGAGGGCCAGAAGATCATCAAGCTCAACATCGGCAACATGGCGCCGTTTGGTTTCGATCCGCCCGAGGAGGTGGTGCAGGACATGGCGCGCAACCTGCCCGATTCGGCGGGTTACTCCGACAGCAAGGGCATCTTCGCGGCGCGCAAGGCCGTCATGCACTACACGCAGCAGCAGGGCATCGCGGGCGTCACGCTCGACGACATCTACCTGGGCAATGGCGCGAGCGAGCTCATCGTCATGGCGACGAACGCGCTGCTCAACGACGGCGACGAGCTGCTGCTGCCCGCGCCCGACTACCCGCTGTGGACGGCGGCCACCAGCCTCTCGGGCGGCGTGCCGGTGCACTACGTGTGCGACGAGTCCAACGGCTGGATGCCCAGCTTGGAGGACATGCGCGCCAAGATCACGCCGCGCACGCGCGGCATCGTGGTCATCAACCCCAACAACCCCACGGGCGCGCTGTATTCCGACGCGCTCTTGCGCGGCATCGTGCAGCTGGCGCGCGAGCACGACCTGGTGCTGCTGGTGGACGAGGTGTACGACAAAGTGCTGTACGACGGCGTGCGCCACACGGCCATGGCCAGTCTGTCCACCGACGTGCTCACGCTCACCTTCAACTCGCTCTCCAAGGCCTACCGTTCCTGCGGCTTCCGCGCGGGCTGGATGGTGGTCTCGGGCGACAAGCGGGCTGCGCGTGATTACATCGAGGGGCTGAACATGCTGGCCAACCTCAAGCTCGGCTCCAACGTGCCCGGGCAGTGGGCCATCCAGACGGCGCTGGGCGGCTACCAGAGCATCAACGACCTCGTCAAGGAAGGCGGGCGCCTGCGCCGCCAGCGCGATCTGGCTTACGAGCTGATCTCCAAGATTCCGGGCGTTACCTGCGTCAAGCCCCAGGCGGCGCTGTACATGTTCCCGCGCCTCGATCCCGAGATGTACCCCATCGAGGACGACCGCCAGTTCTTCATGGAGGTGCTGCGCGCCACGCGCGTGATGCTGGTGCAGGGCACGGGCTTCAACTACCCTGACAACCAGCATTTCCGCATCGTCTTCCTGCCGCACGAGGATGACCTGCGCGAGGCCATCGGCCGGCTGGCGGGCTTCCTGGCCCAGTACCGGCAGCGCCACACCAAGGTTTGATGCTATTGTTTTTGTAGCTTCTGGCGCTTGATAAATGGGCGTTCGAGGCATTTTTTACCGAAAGTTTTCTGATGAAACCCATCCAAGTAGGCCTGCTGGGCATCGGCACCGTCGGCAGCGGCGTGTTCAACGTGCTGCAGCGCAACCAGGAAGAAATCCGTCGCCGCGCCGGCCGTGGCATCGAGATCGCCATGGTGGCCGATCTGGACGTGGAGCGTGCCCGCAGCGTGGTGGGCGCGGGCGTGCAGGTGGTGAACGACGCGCGCGCTGTCATCGCCAACCCCGAGATCGACATCGTCATCGAGCTGATTGGTGGCTACGGTGTGGCCAAGGCGCTGGTGCTCGAAGCCATTGCGGCGGGCAAGCATGTGGTGACGGCCAACAAGGCCTTGCTGGCCGTGCACGGCAGCGAAATCTTTGCCGCAGCGTCGGCCCAGGGCGTGATGGTGGCTTTTGAGGCCGCCGTGGCGGGGGGCATCCCCATCATCAAGGCGCTGCGCGAAGGCCTCACCGCCAACCGCATCCAGTGGATCGCCGGCATCATCAACGGCACCACCAACTTCATCCTGAGCGAGATGCGCGACAAGGGCCTGGACTTTGACGCTGCCCTGCAAGACGCGCAGCGCCTGGGCTACGCCGAGGCCGATCCGACCTTCGACATCGAAGGCGTGGACGCCGCGCACAAGGTCACCATCATGAGCGCCATCGCGTTCGGCATTCCGGTGCAGTTCGACAAGGCCTACGTGGAAGGTATCACGAAGCTGGCTGCGGCCGACATCAAATACGCCGAGCAACTGGGCTACCGCATCAAGCTGCTGGGCATCACCAAGCGGGTCGCCAGCGGCATCGAGCTGCGCGTGCACCCCAGCCTGGTGCCGTCCAAGCGCCTGATCGCCAACGTCGAGGGCGCCATGAACGCCGTCGTGGTGCACGGCGACGCCGTGGGAACCACGCTGTACTACGGCAAGGGCGCGGGCTCCGAGCCCACGGCCAGCGCCGTGATCGCCGACCTGGTCGACATCGCCCGCCTGCACACCGCCGACCCGCACCACCGCGTGCCGCACTTGGCGTTCCAGCCGCACACGCTGGAGGGCGCCATGGGCGCGCTGCCCGTGCTGCCGATGAGCGAGGTGGTGACGAGCTACTACCTGCGCCTGCGCGTGGCCGACCAGGCCGGGGTGCTGGCCAAGGTCACCGGCATCCTGGCCGACGCTGGTATCAGCATCGACGCCATGCTGCAGCGCGAGGCGGACGAAGTGGGCGGCGAAGGCTCCACGCAAACCGACCTCATCATCCTCACGCACGACACACGCGAAGGCACCATGAACGAAGCCATCGCACAGATGCAGCAGCTCCCCACGGTGCTGGCCCCCATCACGCGCATCCGCAAGGAAGAGCTGAACTAACCCCTAGCGAGACGAGACCGCCATGCTGTACCTCTCCACGCGCGGACACGCCGAACGCAAACATTTCTGCGACATCCTGCTCGAAGGCCTGGCGCCCGACGGCGGCCTGTACCTGCCCGAGCACTACCCGCAGGTGGACGATGCCATGCTCACCCGCCTGCGCACCGCCTACCACGAGCAGGGCTACGCCGAGCTGGCGTTCCAGATCTTGCAGCTCTACATCGACGACATTCCCGCCGCCGACCTGCGCGCACTGTGCGAGAAGACGTACACCGCCGAGGTGTTCGGCACCGGCGAAATCGTGCCGCTGCGCCACCTCGAAGACGGCCTGTGGCTCGAAGCCCTGTCCAACGGCCCCACGCTGGCCTTCAAGGACATGGCCATGCAGCTGCTGGGCAACCTGTTCGAGTACGAACTGGCACGCCGGGGCGAAACACTCAACATCCTGGGCGCCACCAGCGGCGACACCGGCAGCGCGGCCGAGTACGCCATGCGCGGCAAGCAGGGCGTGCGCGTCTTCATGACCAGCCCGCATGGCCGCATGAGCGCGTTCCAGCAGGCGCAGATGTTCAGCCTGCAGGACGAAAACATCCATAACATCGCCATCGAAGGCGTGTTCGACGACTGCCAGGACATCGTCAAGGCGGTCAGCAACGACCACGCTTTTAAGGCGAAATACAAGATAGGCACCGTCAACTCGATCAATTGGGCGCGCCTGCTGGCGCAGGTGGTGTACTACTTCGCGGGCTACATCCAGGCCACTGAAAACCCGGCCCCCACGCTCGGCCCTGACGTGTCCTCGCTGCCCCCCGAGGGGGTTGATTCGCCTCGGGGCGGCCCGTCGGCGAATCCCAACGACCAGAAGGTCAGCTTCACCGTGCCCAGCGGCAACTTCGGCAACGTCTGCGCCGGCCATGTGGCGCGCATGATGGGCCTGCCGATCGACAAGCTGGTGGTGGCGACGAACGAGAACGACGTGCTCGACGAGTTCTTTCGCACCGGCGTCTACCGCGTGCGCAGCAGCGCCGACACGCATGAGACATCGAGCCCCTCCATGGACATCAGCAAAGCCAGCAATTTCGAGCGCTTTGTGTTCGACCTGCTCGGGCGCGACGGCGCACGCACCAAAGCCCTGTTTGGCGATGCGTTGGCGAAAGACGGCCGGTTCGATCTGAGTGGAGACCCAGCCTTTGCCGATGCCGCCCAAAAATACGGTTTCGTCAGCGGCAAAAGCACACACGCCGACCGCCTGGCGACCATCCGCGATACGCATGCACGCTTTGGTGTCACCATCGACACCCACACCGCCGACGGCGTGAAAGTGGCGCGCGAGCACACCGTGGCCGGTCAGCCCATGCTGGTGCTGGAAACTGCCCTGCCCATCAAATTTGCCGAAACCATTGTCGAAGCCCTGGGCCAGGCGCCCGAGCGACCAGCCAAGTTTGCAGGCATCGAAAGTTTGCCCAAGCGGGTGCGGGTCATGCCCTCTGATGTGGCGCAGGTCAAGGCCTACATCGAGCAGCATTGCAAGTAAAAATACCATGTAAGGCTTGCTGGTCAAGCGCTGATAGCTATTTATTCAATAGCAAAAGGACGTGCGGATGAAAGTGGCAGGTTTTGCCGGTTTTTCTGGCTGTGGCAAGACAACCCTGATCGAGCAGCTCATCCCCCTGCTGCGCCAGCAAGGGCAGCGGGTTTCGGTGGTCAAGCATGCCCACCACCGCTTCGACATGGACCACCCAGGCAAGGATTCCTACCGCCATCGCGAGGCCGGGGCCTTTGAGGTAGTGATTGCCTCGGACCGCCGCCTGGCCTTGGTGCGCGAGTTCGAACAGCCCACGCAGCTCAGCGTGCACCACCTGCTGGCCGAGTTGTACGAGGGTGTGGACTGGGTGCTGGTGGAAGGCTTCAAGGAAAGCGACATCCTCAAGCTCGAAGTCTGGCGGGCACCGACCGCAGACCAGCAAGCCCGGCCCGTGCGCTACCCCGAGGACGACTTTGTCGTCGCCATCGCCACCGACACCCCGGACCAGCTGCCCGCCCCCACGCAGTTGCCTGTGCTCGACCTGAACCACCCAGAGCAGGTCGCCCAGTGGCTGCTGGCGCAGGCTGATCGATTTGAATACGACTGGAACCTGCACGGAGACCTGTGATGACATCCCCACGCTCCCCCTTGATGCCGCTGGACGATGCCCTGGCCCGCCTGCTCGCGCAGGCTGGGCTTCTGCAGGGCTTCGAGACGCTCAGCACCTTTGAGGCCGATGGCCGGGTGCTGGCGCACGACCTGGTGTCGGCCGTGCAGGTACCGCCGCTCGATAACAGCGCCATGGATGGCTACGCCCTGCGCTGCGCCGACGTGCCCCAGCCCGGTGTTTTGCTGCCCGTATCACAGCGCATTCCTGCAGGCCATGTGGGCACGCCGCTGCAACCGGGCACGGCGGCGCGCATTTTCACCGGCGCCCCGGTGCCCGAGGGCGCCGACGCCGTGGTCATGCAGGAAGAGTGCGCCGCCGAAGGCGAGGGCCATGTGCGCGTGCAGGCTACGCCCCGGCGGGGCCAGAACATCCGCCTTGCGGGGGAAAACATCACCCGCGGCTCCGTGGTGCTGGAGGGGGGTATGCGCCTGAACCCCGCCGCGCTGGGCATGGCCGCCAGCATTGGCGCAGCGCAGTTGGCAGTGGTGCGCCGCCCGCGTGTGGCCTTGTTCTCTACCGGCGACGAATTGGTCATGCCCGGCGACGTGGCGCCGGAGGACATGCCGCCCGGCGCCATCTACAACAGCAACCGCTTCTTCCTGCGTGCCCTGCTGCAGCGCATGGGCTGCGAGGTTACTGACATGGGTATCGTGCCCGACCGTCTCGAAGCCACCCAGGACGCGCTGCGCACCGCCAGCCAGGTCCACGATGTGATTTTGACCAGCGGTGGCGTTTCGGTGGGCGAGGAAGACCACCTCAAACCCGCCGTGCAGGCCCTGGGGCAACTCGACCTGTGGCAGATCGCCATCAAACCCGGCAAGCCCTTCGCTTATGGCCGGGTGGGGCCGGCGCATTTCCTGGGCCTGCCCGGTAACCCGGTGGCCAGTTTCGTGACCTTCGCCATCCTGGTGCGGCCTTTTCTGCTGCGCTTGCAAGGGGTGCGCGATGTGGCTCCCCGGTTCATCATGGCCCGCGCGGATTTTGATTGGCCCAAGGGTGACAAGCGCCGCGAATTCCTGCGCGTGCGCTACAACGCTGCGGGCGCGCTGGACCTGTTCTCCAACCAAAGCTCGGGTGTGCTGACCTCGACCGTCTGGGGCGACGGCGTGGTCGACAACCCGCCCGGCCAGACCATTGCGCGCGGCGACACGGTGCGCTTCCATTCGTTTGCGGAGATGCTGTCATGAAAAATGCCCCCCACGCTCGCCACTTCGTGTGGTCGCTGGCCTTGCAGGCCGCGGCGGTGCCAGAGTCAACGCCTCTTCGGGCTGTCCAGTCCTGCGCAGGCAGGACCGGAGCCGCAACCCTCAGCCCCAAGGGGGCCGTTTTTCATCTTGGGGCGGCCCGGCGATGAAAAGGATTACCGTACGCTACTTCGCCTCCATCCGCGAAGCCGTGGGCCAGGGCAGCGAGCAGGTGCAAACATCGGCGGCCACGCTGGGCGCACTGCGCGACGAGCTGATTGCGCGCGGCGGCGCGCACGCCAGCAGCCTGGCCCGCGGCAAGGCCGTGCGCATGGCGCTCAACCAGGTGCTGAGCGACGACGCCGCCGCGCTGGCCGACGGCGCTGAAGTGGCTTTCTTCCCGCCCGTCACCGGTGGGTGACATGAAAAAGCATAGCTGCTAACGCTTTCATCCATTGGTTTTCGACTATAAAAATAGCGAAAAATCAATGGATTCGTGCGCAGGCAGCTCTTGTTTTTGATGTTCTCTGGCGACGCACGAATGCCGTTCCCGCCCGTGCCGGTGTTTGGCTAGCGCTGCGTGCAATCGATACGAACGGGCCCTTGGGCGGTCAGGCGGTCACTGCCGCTGCGCGTGAAGACAACCCGCTGCACCTCCAGCGTAGCGCCCTGCACCGTGGTTTTCGCTGCGGGTACGCGCAGGCTGTCTGCGCTCCCGTCGTTGGCAATCCAGACCACCTCGGGGGTTTTGCGCGGCTGATCGGTGCCCACATTGATGCGCAGCTCGGGGCCTTGTGCCGGGTTGTTGTCTTCGTCTTGGACGGTGACATAGATCGGTTGTCCGTCGGGTGACTGGCCCGCGCCTTCGATGCTGTACGAAACCTCGCTATTGCCGGGCTCCTGCGCTATCGAGCAGCGCCGGGGCTCGAACCAGAACAGGCCTGCGTCGGTGTCGATCGCTACCCTGGGGTAGGTGGGGGCGCTGGCCTTTTGCGCGGCAGTTTTTTGTGCCGCGGCCGGTGCGCCGGGCGCCATCGGCGCGGCATCGGGTTCGCTCTTCGAGCATGCGCTCACCAGTACGGCGCACGCGGCCGCGGCCATCCACAAGGGTTTCATTCCTGCTCCTTTATTGAGTTCCATGGGCCAGAGCGCATGGCGGTGCCGACGTTGTGGCCGGCGGGGGTGAACAACTAGTGACGTCGCTGGTTCAGCGTGTGTGCTTCGGGGGGCATGCCTGCAACCTGCTGAAAGCGCAGCCATTGCGTGCCGACGGCGTCGTCAAACACCAGGGCGTTACGTGCCAGGCCGGTCGTCTGGAGCTCCTGGCCACCGGGGTGGGCTGCAATCACAAAAACGAGGCGCTCTGCATTCGGCGCGAAAGGCATGGTGCGCTGCGCGTCTTCGCCCATCCAGGCCAGCAGTTGTTCGACGATGCTGGCCGGCACCGGGCCTTCCGGGGTCGTGCGTTTGAACGAGCGCGGCAGTGGGGTGATTTGCTGCGGCTTCCAGCGGCCCTGCGGGCCTTCGTTTGATGCAAGCTGGGTGCAGGGCTGGCCCAGGCAGTCCATGGCTTGGGCTTCCTTGGCGGAGATTTGTTTGCGGCTGACCGCGTCCAGTCCGGCCGCCATGCCGCGCTGCGGCGACATGGCAAAGCGCCAGCGCACATGCGGCCCCACACCAAACGTTTTGATGTTGGCCAGGTGCTTTGCAGGTACCGAGCCGACCAGGTCGGCGTGCACTGCCGGGCCCAGGTTGAAGCGTGTGATCTCGACAAAGTAGCGTGTGCTGTCTGGTGCAGAGGCCTCGCTGGTCGGCTGGTAGTTGACCAGGTAGCGTACATGCGGCAATACGCCTTCGTGGCTGTCGAGTATCAGCATCGCGCGCACCGGGGCGGGCAGATCGGCGTCGGGGAGGAAAGCAGAGGCGCCCATGGCCGGGAACCGCGTGGCCGCGTAATAGCGCTTGCCCTCCAGTTGCTCGATGGGCATCGTACGAAAACCCTGGGCGCCCACAAATTGCTCTGAAGCTTGGGTCAGTGTGCCGCTGCTCGTGGCGATCAAGGCCAGGGCGAGCAGCCATGCCTGTTTTGTTGTGTTCTTGTGCATATGCCTCCTTCTCGACGACGGCCCGACACCATAGCGGTTAACGGCATCATTGCAAAACGGATAAAAAATACCCGCTAAATACAATAAAAATACGATAAAAAACAGCAAATCTGTATATGGTGCGCTCTTCATGGCTGTGCAAAAGTGCGGCGATCTGAGCGAGAAGGGGGCAGGGATGGGATATTTTTGGAGTGCCGGCACCGCCCGGCGCACGCTGTGGCCGTTGCTGCTTGTGGCGGTGCTGGCCAGTACCGTCGTCGGAGCACGGGCGGAGGCCCCCGTGCAGGGCCAGGGCCTGGAGCTCACCATCAGCGGTCCGGCGTTCTCTGCGCCCGCACGTTTTGTGGTGCCGGCAGACAATGCCAAACTGATACTGCAGCTTGCTTCAGGCAGCTTCAAGATGATGGCGTTGCTGGACTCGCCCGTGGCCTCGCACGATGGCAAGCACCGCCTGAAAAGCTTTACCCTGGGGACTGAACCGGCGGGCGTGGGAACCTATACCGAAAGCAGCGGCCTGACCGCGATGGGTTTTGCACTCACGACCGATGCAGGCACGCCAGCGCAGCAAAACTTCAGCGTGAGCTTCAAGTACCAACGCGGCACCACGCTGCCTGCGCGAATCGTCATCGAGCGCTACGAGCCCGAGCGCCAAGCGTCTGGCACGCTGTTGGGCAAGGCGCAGCGCACCAATCCCCAGCGCAAAGACCAGATCTATGAAATTTCAGGCCGTTTCGATGTGCGCAGATGACACTTATCGCCCCCCATGGGTCGTGGACAGGGTGCTGAGGTCGGCACAAAGAGAAGACAACGCCGCCATGGGCATGGTGCGGCGGTCGGTTTCTTATTGATTTTCGGTGCCTGCTGCGGGCAGTTCCGGGCACGGCCACTGCAATAATTCTGCCAAACGGCTGACGATCCATGTTGCCTCGCCTAGTTCCATGGCCGACTCGGGCGTGCACAACCCGGCGTGGATGCGCTGCAGGATTTCTTTTTCGGACGGCGCCTGCACGTGGTACAGAATTTGTGCCTGTTCCACCAGGTGGCCCGCCAGGTCTTCGCACAGTTCGTAGCGGGCGCGCACCACATCGGCGCTTTCGCGCAGGCGGTTGCGGGCGTCGGTGTACACGGCCATGAAGCTTGGCGGCACCAGGATCTGGTTGTCGTGTTCCTGCATGGGGCTGCGCTTAGTCGGGTGTGAACAGGCGTTCAAAGCGCGCCTGGTCGGCGGGCAGTTCGAACGTCACCATTTGGCCCATCTTCATGTCGGAGAGCCTGCACGCAGCAAACAGGCTGGCTTTGCCGGTCAGGTCGAAGCCGGGCAGGTCAATCAATGCATAGGGGTAGGGCAGGAACAGCTGGTGCTCGAAAACCGAGCGGTGCACGTTGCGGGGGGACGGAAATAGTTTGTATCCGTCGATGGTGATTGTCTGGGTGGCCATCGCAGGGAGCGTTAAAGTGTGGGCACATCCTACCGACATTCCGGGTGGGGTCAAAAAGGGTTTCATGGCACGCAACAAGAATGAATGGGCCGCCAAGGTGTTTGCTCTGGTCAAGGGCGGCAATGTGGCCGCCGCCACGGCACAGATCAAGGTGGCGCCTACGGTGGGCGACATCACGCGGCTGCAAGCCCTGCTCGCCGGGTTGCCGCCATCACCGGCGCTGCGGCAACTGGCCGATTTTGTGGAAGAAGAACGCGCCTTGCTGGCCGCGCCGCGCCTGCACCGCTCGCCTTGACGTTGTGAGAGCCGCTGCCATGACCGCACCCCGCGTTTCCATCCAGACCCATGATTTCGACGTGTCCGCCGAACTGGCTGTGCTGCGCAGCACCCACCGGGGCGTGGGTGCCGTGTGCTGTTTCGTGGGTACGGTGCGCGACCGCAATGAGGGCGACGATGTGGCCTCCATGGAGCTGGAACATTACCCCGGCATGACCGAAACCTCTATCGAGTCCATGATCGACGCGGCGCACCAGCGGTTCGACCTCTTCGGCGCCCGCGTCATCCACCGCGTGGGCCTGCTGCAGCCGCTCGACCAGATCGTGCTGGTGGCGGTGACCTCGGCGCACCGGGGCGAGAGCTTCCAGGCCTGCGAGTTTCTGATGGACTACCTCAAGACCCAGGCGCCGTTCTGGAAGAAAGAAACCACGCCGCAAGGCGCGCGCTGGGTGGATGCCCGGGTGAGCGACGACGCTGCGCTGGCCCGCTGGGGCATTGAAGCCGACAACGCAGGGCGTTAGGGAGCCGCAGCAGCAGCGCCAGGTGTCACCCTGACCGGCTGCGTACCGACACTTTGTCGCTGTAGACGGATGTGATGTGGCCGTCGATTTCCACGCGCAACGCACCGTGTGCGTCTATGCCACGTCCTATCCCCGAGTGCATCGCGTGTGCGCTGTGCACGTTGAGTGGCTTGCCGGCCAGCCAGTCCATGTGTGCAAAATCTTGCGCAAAGGGTGCCAGGCCTTCGTGCTCGAAGCGCAGCAGGCCGGTGCGCAGATGCTCGATGATGTGCGCCGCAAGCTCGTTGCGCTCGGGCGGCGTGCCGCCGCACAGTGTGGCCAGGTCGGTCACGGGCTGATCGAGCGTGCCGTGCACGGCGGGCGACAGGCGCACGTTCAACCCCACCCCCACGCGCACCACGCTGGGGCCATCGTATTCGCCGCTGACTTCGATCAGGATGCCGGCCAGCTTGCCGTGGTCGGTCACCACGTCGTTGGGCCATTTAAGCTGCAGCCCCGGCACCCCGGCGCTGGCCAGGGCCTGTACCACGTACACGCCCATGGCAATCGACAGCCCCGACAGCCCCGCCGGGCCGTCAGCAAAGCGCTTCAGGCACGACAGGGTGATGCCCAGCCCCGGCGGCGAGAGCCAGCCGTGGCTGCGCCGCCCGCGCCCCAAGGTTTGGTACTCCGCCAGGACCACCGTCAAGTCCGGTGCATCGGGCAGAAGGCGTGCCAATTCGTCCTGGGTCGAATCCAGCTCCCAGTGCAGGTGGATGGGTGCACCCAATGCCGTCTCCAACTTGGAAACGATCGATGGGGGGTGCAGCAACTGCGTGGGCCAGGGCATCCGGTAACCGGCGCGGCTGCGTGCCTCGATGGGTACGCCCAGGGCCCGCAAAGCAGCGATCTGTTTCCAGACGGCGGCCCGTGTCACGCCCAGCTGGGTGGCAAGCACTTCGCCAGAAACAGCGTTGCCGGTAGCCAGTTGGCGCAGCAGTTCTCTGGCGGGCGGTTCGGGTTGCATGGGCAGAGTGTGCCTCAGGTCCGGTGGGAGCGGCCTGGCATGCGGAGTGGCAGCACTTGAACACTGCGTGTAGGCGGCAAGGATACGTACAGGGCAATTTCAGCCCAGTCAGAATAAATAATTACGTAAACAAAAAAATATACATAAAGTTGACAATTCAAGTGGCGATGCCGATACTTGCGCCGGTCTTCGCGGGTTGGGGTGTGTTGCACCCTGCCTGAGTCTCCATTACCACTTCAGAGGAACCCATGTCCCAAGATATTTCCAGTGCCGTCGTCGTTCCAGTCTCCCGTCTTCCCCATGCGGCGCGCCAGCTGGCCCTGGTTCTGGGCGGCACGGCAGTGTTGACTGCTTCGTCTTACGTCAGCATCCCGATGCAGCCCGTACCGGTGTCGCTGCAAACCTTTGCGGTGTTAATGGTGGGCGCGCTGTACGGCTGGCGCCTGGGCGGTCTGACCGTGCTGGCCTGGCTGCTGGAGGCGGCGCTTGGCATGCCCGTGCTGGCAGGTGGCAAAGGTGGGCTGGCGCCTTTCTTTGGCCCGACGGCAGGCTATTTGCTTGCGTTCCCGCTGGGGGCCGTGCTGATGGGCTGGCTGGCTGCGCGCGGCTGGGATGGTGCACACCCGCTGCGCGCCTTTGGGGCCATGCTGCTGTGCACCACCTTGATTTTGCTCTTGGGTGGCGCGTGGCTGGGCGCAATGGTCGGTGCGGCCAAGGGCTGGCAGTTGGGCGTGCTGCCCTTCCTGGTGGGGGATGTCGTGAAGTCGGCCCTGGGCGCCGCCACGCTGGCACTGTGGCACTCAGCACGCACCCGGCTGCTGGGCACGTGACGGTTGCGCTGCGCGCCCACCACTTGCTGTGCATGCTGACCTACGTCGGCAAAGGCTACAGCCCCGAGTTTGCGCACAACTTTGATGGCATCGTCCGCCGCCTGGCTGCTGGTGAGGCGATGGATCTGGTGGATGGGCCCGATGCCATTTGTGCCCCGCTGTGCGAGAGCGAGGGGGCCTGCGCACATTGCCATGGCGAGGGTGTGCGCGTGCGTGACCAGCGGGCGGTGCAAGAACTGGCACCGCTGCTGGGCGGCCTACTGGGCGCCGACAGCCGCCTGCTGTTGGATGCTGCCTTGCTCGCGCGCTTGCGCACGGCGTTCACCTGCGGCCATATACGTGGCGCGTGTGCGGGCTGCGAATGGGCCGATCTGTGCACGGGCATTGCATCAACGGGGTACGAAGGCGTGCGCCTGCGCCTGCAGGTTGCGGCGGCTGCTCCGCTGTGATGCGCCCCGGCCCTGCGTGCCGCCCAGCAGTCCACCATGGCAGACTGAACACTGCCGCGGGTGTGGCGGAGCTGGCCAATGGTGATTCAGGGGGGGGCGAAATCGCATGGCACGGTGTGCTGCAGCGCTTGAATTGTTTGCAGTGGTCCTCATCTGAGAGCCATACTAAATCCAAGGGATTGAGGACACCGCCATGCGCATAGATAAATTCACCACCAAGTTCCAGGAAGCCTTGAGCGATGCACAGTCGCTCGCGTTGGGCAACGACAACGCCTATATCGAGCCCGTGCACCTTCTCGCCGCCATGCTGCGCCAGGACGACGGGCCGCGTGCCTTGCTCGAGCGCGCTGGTGCCAACGTGCCCGGCTTGCTGGCGGCGGCGGATGCTGCTGTCAAGCGTCTGCCCCAAGTGACCGGGCAGGACCAGGTGCAGGGCGGGCCCGAATTGGGCCGCGTGCTGCAGGCCACCGAGAAGGAAGCGATCAAGCGAGGCGACCAATTCATCGCCAGCGAGCTGTTTTTGCTGGCGCTGATCGACAGCAAGGGCGATGCAGCGCGCATCGCCAAGGAAAATGGATTGAGCCGCAAAAGCCTGGAGACCGCGATTGAGGCGGTGCGGGGCGGTCAAAAAATGGACAGTGCCGAAGGCGAAGGCCAGCGCGAGGCGCTGAAAAAATACACCATCGACCTGACCGAGCGCGCCCGCCTGGGCAAGCTCGACCCGGTGATTGGCCGTGACGATGAAATCCGCCGCGCCATCCAGGTGCTGCAACGCCGCACCAAAAACAACCCGGTGCTGATTGGTGAGCCGGGCGTGGGAAAGACCGCCATTGTCGAAGGCCTGGCGCAGCGCATCATTGCGGGCGAGGTGCCCGATTCGCTCAAGGGCAAGCGCGTACTCTCGCTCGACATGGCCGCACTGCTGGCGGGTGCCAAGTTTCGCGGCGAGTTTGAAGAGCGCCTGAAAACCGTGCTCAAAGAGTTGGCGCAGGACGAAGGCCAGACCATCGTCTTCATCGACGAGTTGCACACCATGGTGGGTGCCGGCAAGGCCGACGGGGCGATGGACGCGGGCAATATGCTCAAACCCGCCTTGGCGCGTGGCGAGCTGCACTGCGTGGGCGCGACGACGCTCGACGAATACCGCAAGTACATTGAGAAAGACGCTGCGCTGGAGCGGCGCTTTCAGAAAATCATCGTGGGCGAGCCCACGGTGGAGGCGACGATTGCCATCCTGCGCGGGTTGCAGGAGCGCTACGAACTGCACCACGGCGTGGAGATCACCGACCCGGCCATCGTTGCCGCAGCCGAGCTTTCGCACCGTTACATCACCGACCGCTTTCTGCCCGACAAGGCGATTGACCTGATTGACGAGGCGGCGGCCAAAATCAAGATTGAAATCGACTCCAAGCCGGAGGTGATGGATCGGCTCGACCGGCGCCTGATCCAACTGCAAATCGAGCGCGAGGCGGTGCGCAAAGAAAAGGACGAGGCTTCGCTCAAGCGTTTTGATTTGATCGAAGAAGAAATCACTGCGCTGCAAAAAGAGATCGCCGACCTCGACGAAATCTGGCAATCCGAAAAGGCCCAGGCCCAGGGCAGTCAGCATGTGCGCGAGGAGCTGGAGCATGTCAAGCTGCAGATTGAAGAACTCAAGCGCAAAGGCGATTTCAACAAGGTGGCCGAGCTGCAGTACGGCAAGCTGCCAGAGCTGGAGAAGCAGCTCAAGGAAGCGCAAGCCAAAGAGGCTGGTGACGGCACACACGCGCCCAACCGCCTGCTGCGCACCCAGGTGGGTGCTGAAGAAATCGCCGAAGTGGTGAGCCGCGCCACGGGCATCCCCGTGGCCAAGATGATGCAAGGCGAGCGCGACAAGCTGCTGCAAATGGAGACCAAGCTGCATGAGCGCGTGGTCGGCCAGGAAGAAGCGATTGCTGCCGTGGCCAACGCGATTCGCCGCTCACGCTCGGGGCTCTCCGACCCGAACCGCCCGACGGGCAGCTTCCTGTTCCTTGGCCCCACCGGTGTGGGCAAGACAGAGTTGTGCAAGGCGCTGGCGGGCTTTTTGTTCGACAGCGAAGACCACCTGATCCGCATCGACATGAGTGAATTCATGGAGAAACATTCGGTCGCCCGCCTGATCGGCGCGCCGCCCGGCTATGTGGGTTATGAAGAGGGCGGCTACCTGACCGAAGCCGTACGCCGCAAGCCCTACAGCGTGCTGCTGCTTGACGAGGTCGAAAAAGCCCATCCCGATGTGTTCAACGTGCTCTTGCAGGTGCTCGACGATGGCCGCCTGACGGACGGCCAGGGCCGCACTGTGGACTTCAAGAACACGGTGATCGTGATGACCAGCAACATTGGCTCGCACCTGATCCAGGCCATGGTGGGGCAGGACTCGGAGGACATCAAGGAAGCGGTCTGGGGGGAACTCAAGAACCATTTCCGACCCGAATTCTTGAACCGCATCGACGAGACGGTGGTGTTCCACGCGCTCGATGCCGGGCACATTGAATCCATTGCGCGTATCCAACTGCAGATCCTGCTGGCGCGTCTGGCGAAAATGGAGCTGGAGCTGCAAGTGTCCGAGACGGCGGTGGCCGAGCTGGCCAAGGTCGGGTTTGACCCGGTGTTTGGCGCACGGCCGCTCAAACGTGCCATTCAGCAGCGCATCGAGAACCCGCTCTCCAAGCTGCTGCTGGAAGGCAAGTTTTTGCCCAAGAGCGTGATTGCAGTCGATGTGGACCCCGTGCTGGAGCCAGGGGTGTTCCGCTTCAGCGCAACGCAGAAGAGTTGATTTTGCTACTATAAAGATAGCTTCTGGCGCTCTATGGACGGGCGTTGGAGGCTTTTTTCTATTATTTTCAGGCCGGTCAGGAGATGGTTTGAGCGATTTTTTTACCGATGTACTGCGCCTGCTGCTGCGGCTGGTACTGGTGGCCGTGGGTGTCGTTTTCTTTTTAAGCCTGCTGGCCGCCGCCTTGGTGCTGGCCTTGGTGTGGGGGTTGCGCGCCCTGTGGGCGCGGCTGACGGGGCGCCCCGTGACGCCCTGGGCTACGCGCATCGACCCGCGTGCAGGCTGGAGTTCGGTGTACCGCTCCAGCACACGCTGGCGTGCCGCAGCGGGCACGGCACCCGAGGCTCCACAGGAGCCGTTGCCTGTGCATCTGCGGCCCTTGCCTGGGGCCGACGAAGTGACCGATGTGCAGCCGCGCGAACCCGGCGTAAAGTGATGCGGTGGTCGGCGCTTTGTCCGATGGGATAGACCCGTTCCTCTAAACACGGATTCCCTCCGTAACCCTATGATGCGTCCATGAACTCTGCCGATCTACAAGCCCTCTTCGACGCCCAGTACCAGGCCAGCCGTGCCCAGGTGAATGTGCCCCTGCTGGTGCGCCGTGAACGCCTGTTGCGCATGCGCAAACTCATCGACGAGCACAGTGGCACGCTGGCGGCAGCGGTCGAGGCTGATTTTGGCGTGCGTTCGCAACGGCTGACCGAGGTGGCCGACATGTTCGTACTGCGCACCCTTATTTCGCACACGCTCAAGCACCTCAACCGCTGGAGTCGGCCGCAAAAGGTGCGCACCCCCATCTACCTGCAGCCTGCCAGCGCCATGATCCAGCGCCAGCCACTCGGCGTAGTGGGCGTGGTCTCCCCCTGGAACTACCCCGTGCAGCTCGCCCTGGCACCGGCCATTACTGCGCTGGCGGCAGGCAACCGGGTGATGATCAAGCCCAGCGAACTCACGCCGCACACCTCGGCGCAGCTGGGTTTGCTGATCGCCCAGTTTTTTGCCCCCGACGAAGTGTGTGTCGTGCAGGGCGATGCGGCGGTGGCGCAGGCGTTCAGCGCACTGCCGTTTGACCACCTGGTGTTCACCGGCTCCACTGCCGTAGGCCGCAAAGTGGCGCAGGTGGCTGCAGCCAACCTCACACCCACCACGCTGGAGCTGGGCGGCAAGTCGCCTTGCATCATCGATACCAGTTGCGACCTGCAGGACGCTGCCCTGAAGATTGCGCACGGCAAGTTGCTCAATGCCGGCCAGACCTGCATTGCTCCCGACTACGTGCTGCTGCCCCGGGGCAGCGAGAGCGCATTTGCCGACGCTTACCGCGCTGCCGTGGCGCGGCTGTTCCCGCGCATCGCGGGCAACAAGGACTACGCCTCCATCATCAGCCCCCGCCACTTGGCGCGCCTGCGCACCATGCTGCAGCAGGCCCAGACGCAGGGCGCCGACGTGCAGAACATGGACCCCGCACCGGGCGCCGCGCCCGACCCGGCTGCCGCCGTGCAAGACGGCGGCACCAGCCGCCAGATGGCGCCGGTACTGGTGTTCGGCGCCACCTCGGGCATGCAGCTCATGCAGGAGGAAATCTTTGGCCCCATCCTGCCGGTGGTGTCGTACGAGCGGCTCGACGACGCCATTGCCCACATCAACGCCGGGCCACGCCCGCTGGCGCTGTACTGGTTTGGTGCCGACGACCGCGTGCGCGATGACGTACTCGCACGCACCGTGAGCGGTGGCGTGACGGTGAACGACACCCTCATGCACATTGCGCACGACAACCTGCCCTTTGGCGGCGTGGGCGACAGCGGCTGGGGCGCCTACCACGGCGAGTCAGGCTACCTGCGCTTTTGCCACCAGAAGTCGGTGCTGGTGCAGTCGCGCTGGGCCATGGGATCGCTGTTTTACCCGCCCTACGGCAAGCGTTTCGACCAGGTCATGGGTTTGCTGCGCCGCTGGCTTTAAAGGCCCTTGGCACCCTGTGCACAGGGGTGCCGATGGGCGGTGCGCAAGGCCTCTGAAAAGGCGGCAAATGCGTTTGCGGCGACAATGCGCCTCCGTTTTCTTTTTCGTTGTCCGATTCCGGTCGGTTTTCTCATGTCCAGTATCCAGGTTCGTCCCGCCACGCTTCGCGATGCCAAAGCCATTGCCCAGATCCATACCCTTGCCGCACAAGCCGCCTACCAAGGCCTGGTGCCCGAGGAACAGTTGAAATCCCTCTCCATCGAAAAACGCCAGACCTACTGGCGTGAAGCCATCGAGTTCTGTGAGCCCCAGGTCCAGGTGGCCGTCGAGGATGAAAAAATTGTCGGTTTCGTCGGTTTCGATCGGTCGCGCGACGAAAAATCCCGCCCCACCACCGGTGAAATCTGGGCCATCTACGCGGCTCCCACGCACTGGGACAAAGGCGTGGGCCTGGCCCTGTGGGATGCCGCCCGTGACGGTCTCCAGGAAGAAGGCTGTACGAATGTCACCGCTTGGGTGCCGCTGCGCAACGAGCGCGCGATCCGGTTCCACGAACTTGCCGGCTTCAAGCGCGAAATGACCACGGCCAAGACGGCGGTGGTCGGCGGCGTGAAGATCGAGGAAGTGCGCCTCAAGCGCCCCTTGAATTAGGAACAACCCCCTGTGTCGCTGCGCTCCTTCCCCCTTCTCTGGCATCGCTGCGCGATGCGGAAGGGGGACGCCCCCAGCGCGTCGGGACGGCCCTTGCGCGGGGCCGTTGGCCTGGGCCGCGCCAGTTTCACACGGCGCGGGTGGCGCGCAGCGGCATGACAACAAAGGATGATCTCATGATCGAATGGAACGAACAGGGCGAGGTACGCAAGGCGCACTGGCGTTCCGAAAGCGGTGCCCCGGCGCCGCGCCGCGTGGAACTGGCCATGGACACCTTGTCCGCCGACTCCGCCTATCGCCTGGCCTGCGCCGGCACAGCCATGCTGTGGCGCAGCGATTTTCAGAACGCCCGGCTGATGCTGCAGGCCTTGCAGCGCCGTATCGAGGACAAGCCGCCCAAGGCGGCTGCCCGTGCTGCCGCCAAAATTGCGGCATCCACACCCGAAGAGGTGTTTCACTTGCACCGCCAGGCGCAGTCGCAGCGGGCGCGCACGCTCTCCACCCTGGTGATCCGGGTCGAAGGTGACTACAGCATCCAGCTGCGGCGCGCCCCCGACTGGAAAGAAGCGCTGATCGAAGCCTGGGGCCCCGCCACGGGCGAGGCGCAGGTGGTGTCGCTGCGCGAGCTGCTGGGCGTGGTGGGCGCGCACGAATGGCGCAAAAAAGGCGTGGAAATTGCCGCGCTAGGCGATGCGCCCAACAACCGCATTCATCCGCACTACGGCGTCTTCTCCCCGGTGCGCGGTGAGTACATTGACCTGGTGGCGCACACACCGCTGCCGTCCAAGGCGCTGGCGTTTGATATTGGCACCGGCACGGGCGTGCTCGCCGCTGTGCTGGCCCGCCGAGGCGTGCGCCGCGTGGTGGCCACCGAAAACGCGCCACGCGCCCTGGCCTGCGCCCGGGACAACCTGCAGCGCCTGGGGCTCACCGCGCAGGTCGAGCTGCAGCACGTGGACCTGTTTCCCGAAGGGCAGGCGCCGCTCGTTGTCTGCAACCCGCCCTGGATGCCGGCACGGCCGAGCTCGCCCATCGAGCATGCGGTATACGACGAAGGCAGCCGCATGCTGCGCGCTTTTCTGGCCGGGCTGGCGGCGCACCTCACGCCGGATGGCGAAGGCTGGCTGGTGCTGTCCGACCTGGCTGAGCACTTGTGCCTGCGCCCGCGTGCACAGCTGCTGGAGTGGATGGCCGCGGGTGGCCTGCGTGTGCTGGAGCGCCACGATGTGCGCCCCGTGCACGCCAAGGCCACCGCATCGGGCGACGCGCTGCAAGCAGCGCGCGCGGCGGAGGTTACCTCGCTGTGGCGGCTGGCCGCCATCGCTTGATGGACTCTTGATTTTGTAGCTGTTAACGCTTTCTGGATAAGCGTTAGAGGCCAATTTACCTCTGATATTCGTGCCTGCTGCACCTGCACCTTTGTTGCTGCTTGCCCCGATGGAGGGCTTGCTCGATTTTGTGCTGCGCGATGTGCTGACCCGCGTGGGCGGTGTGGATCGCTGTGTCTCCGAGTTCATTCGCATTACCGGTACCTTGCTGCCTGACAAGGTGTTCCTGCGCTATGTGCCGGAACTGCTCCACGGTGGGCGCACCCTGGCCGGTGTGCCCGTGCGGGCGCAGCTGCTGGGCTCTGACCCGGTGTGCATGGCCGAGAACGCTGCCAGCCTGGCCGCGCTGGGGCCCGAAGGCATCGACCTGAATTTCGGCTGCCCGGCCAAGGTGGTGAATCGCCATGGCGGGGGCGCCGCCTTGCTGCAGGAGCCCGAACGCATTGCCACCGTAGTCGCCGCCGTGCGCCGTGCGGTGCCTGCGCACATGCCGGTCTCCGCCAAAATGCGCCTGGGCTTTAACGATGCCAGCCTGGCGCGCGAATG
Organism: Simplicispira piscis; assembly: GCF_054783455.1. Classification (NCBI taxonomy): domain Bacteria; kingdom Pseudomonadati; phylum Pseudomonadota; class Betaproteobacteria; order Burkholderiales; family Comamonadaceae; genus Simplicispira; species Simplicispira piscis. The sequence continues at coordinate 226,811 of NZ_BAAGQN010000015.1, read as the reverse complement.
TGCCCAGGCCATGGAGGACGGCGGCGCCTGCGAGATCGTGGTGCACGCGCGCACCAAGCAGGACGGCTACCGGCCGCCCGCTTATTGGGAGCATATTCCGGCCCTGCGCGCGGCAGTATCGGTACCGGTGGTGGCCAATGGCGAGATCTGGACCGTGGACGATGCGCAGCGCTGCCGTGCGGTGTCGGGCTGCGATGCTCTCATGCTGGGCCGGGGCATCGTGGCCGACCCGGGCCTGGCCCGCGCCTTGCGCGCCTTTGATGCCGGGCGCCCGGGGAGCGATACCGTGGTGTGGGCCGACCTGGTGCCGCATCTCATGGATTTCTGGCGGCTGGTGTGCGCCGACCTGGAGCCGCGCCAGCGCGCCGGGCGGCTCAAGCAGTGGCTCAACCTGCTGCGCAGGCGCTTTCCCGAGGCTGAGCAGGCCTACCAGCAGGTGCGCACCATGACGGACCAGAAGGCCATCACCCTGTGGTTGAGCGCCTTGCAGACGGGTGCTACAGCAGGCTATCGGGCGCCAGCGGCCCCAGCAGCCTGAGCATCAGCCGCAGGGGCAGGCTGGTGTCGGGCTCGGTGTGGCTGTCGGGCAGGTCGCTGCCCTGCGGGGCGTGCCAGCGCAGTTGCCGGTCTTCGGTGAGCGTCACCTCCCAGGCCACTGCGCCCAGGGCCTGTTTGATGCGCTCGGTGACCTGGCCCGATAGCTCCTTGCTGCGGATCAGCAGGGCAATTTCAGTGTTTTGCCGCTGCGAACGCTGGTCCAGGTTCATGGAGCCTACTGCCAGTAACCGTTCATCCATCACCAGCAATTTGGAATGCAGCATGGCCCGCGAGCCGCCCGTGCTCCCCGAGGAACTGAAGGCACCGCGCAGGCCCGCAAGTTCGCTGCGCATTTCGAACAGCTCGACCCCCATGGCCAGCAGTTCGGGCCGGTGGCGTGCATAGCCCACATGTGCGATGGGGGCGTCGTTGGACGCCAGGGAGTTGGTCAGCACCCGCACCCGCACGCCCCGGGCACGTGCGGCGGCAAAGGCCTGGAGCATGTCGGGGCCTGGCACGAAGTAGGGCGAAATGATGAGCAGCTCTTTGCGCGCATAGCCCATCAACTGCAGCAGGCCATCGACCACCGTGTCTGTGGCGGCATCGCCCGCTACCGGAGCCGCCGCAGGGGTGCCTGGCGTTTTGCGCGCCGTGATCGACAACGGCGATGCCCCGGAGGGGGCCCGTTCGGGCAGCGGTACCGTACCGTTTGGCTCGTCGGAGGGTATCTTGGCCGGTTGGTCTACCAGGACTGCAGCGGGGGCCCAGACCAGCCCCGCCTGGGCCAGGTCCATGGGTTCCTGGTCCCAGATGTAGGCACGCTGGGCATCGCTGCCCTGGGGTTGGCCTTGGGGCTCTGTGGTGGGGTTGGGCGTCGCGGGCGTAGCCGCATCTGACGCATCGAAGCTGCTGCGCAGGGCATCGAGCTCTTTGCGTGTGATGAGGGATTGCACCGGGTAGGCGCGCTGGTTGTTCCAATAGCTGTCGAAGCTGCGCGAAAGCTCTTGCACCACAGGGCCGGCCGCCAGCACGTCCATATCCACAAAATTGCCACTTTCCGCATTCCCAAAATAGGCATCGCCCAGGTTGCGTCCGCCGGACACGCCCATGGCATTGTCGGCAATGAACAGTTTGTTGTGCATGCGCTGCTGCATGCGCTTGAAGTCCGCCAGCATGCTGAGCATGCGGCCCAAGCCCGAGCCGCGTGCACCGGGCACAGGGTTGAACATGCGCATTTCGATGTTGGGCTCGAAGGCCAGGCGCATCACCTGTGCGTCGCGCCCGGTACTGTGGAAATCGTCCAGCAGCACGCGCACCCGCACGCCCCGCCGTGCAGCGGCCACGACGCCGGTCAACAGGCGCTCGGTGCTGGCGTCGGCGTGGATGGCGTAGTATTGCAGGTCGAGTGTTTTTTCGGCTGCCTCGACCAAGGCCAGGCGGCTGCTGTAGGCCGCCTGCGGGCCGCTGAGCAGTTGGAACCCGGAGGGGAAGCGCGCACCCGCACTCTTGTGGCGTTCCTGCACCAGCCGGCCCAGTGTGGTGCCGGAGGGCGCTGTCAGGGCGTGGCTGACGGGCCGATCCACTTCCTGCGGCAATCCCGAGCAGCCTGTCGCCAACAAGGCCGCGATGCCTGCCAGCCAGGCCCGCCAGCCTTTGTGTGTCGGGGGCATCGCTGGGGTGGTTTGGGCAGAGGTGGGCGGCATGGTGTGGTGTCCTTCGGGGCAGCTTATGCCCTTTTGGGGTGCGCCGTGCAAAGCATGCGCTGGATCCGGTCGGGGCTCGCCCCAAGGTATAACCCGGCCGTATACGCGGATCTGTCGGACAAGGCGCTGCCAGCCTGTGTATTGCGTCCTTACATTTGCCGTGTTGGTATTGGGCCGCTCGAAATGCATTCGCAGGATGATGGGCTTGCTTGCTGCGCAGTGCGCACAAAAAAAGCCCCTATCGGTTCGCGCGAAGGGGGTTCTGTATAGCTATGTTTTTGATAGCTTCTGACGCTTTTCGGATAAGCGCCAGGTGCCAAAAAACACTTTATTTTGCAGCAGCACGTGCCTGTGCGATCCATTGGTCAAAGGTTTTTTGGTGCGCCTTGATCCAGCCTTCGGTGTGGCGCGTGATGTCGGCTGCGGTGTTCTCGCCCTGGGCCATGCGGTTGTTCTGTGCGTTGATGTCGTTGATCGACAGCTGCATCACCTCAAACAGCTTGCCTGCGGCGGGGTTCTTCTCCACAAAGGCCTTGTTGGCCACGATCTGCTGCTTGTTCACCACGAAGCCGTAGTTCTTGCCATTGGGCAGCTGGGTGTCGAGCTTGCCCTGCTCGCCGGGCAGCGAAGAAAACGGCACTTCCAGCCAGACCACGTCCTTGCCAGGCTTGAGCTGTGCGCTCACCCAGTAGGGCGTCCAGGTGTAATAAAACACGGGCTTGCCGGCCTTGTAGCGGGTGATGGTGTCGGCAATCAATGCCGAGTAGCTGCCCTGCTGGTGCGTGATGGCATCGCGCAGCTTGAAGGCGGTGAGCTGGTGCTCAATGACGGCCTCGCAGCCCCAGCCTGGGTTGCAGCCCGTCAGGTCGGCCTTGCCGTCGCCATCGGCGTCAAAGAGCTTGGCGATCTTCGGGTCGGTGAACTGGGCGATGTTGGTGATCCTGTATTGGTCGGCGGTCTTCTTGTCGATCAGGTAACCCTGCGCGGCATGGTCCGAGTACACGCCTTTGCGCGAGAGCTTGTCGTCGCCACCGGCGTTCTTGTAGAAGTCGGCGTGCATGGGGTTCCAGTGGTCGGCCATGAAGGTGGCGTCGCCATTGGCAATGGCGATGTGGGCCGTGGGGTATTCCACTTCCTTGATGGGTTGGACGTCGTAGCCGAGTGTCTCCAAGGCCTTCATGACCAGCTGGGTCTGGAATGTTTCTTCGGCGATTGAGCTTTTGAGCGGCTGTACCTGAATGCCCTTGCCGGGCAAGGATTCGGCGTTGGCGGCTCCGGCCAGACCCAAGGTGAGAGCGGCAGCGGCCAGTAGGCGGTGGATAGTGACGGGGGTTGTTGCATGCATGAAGGACTCCTGGCGGTAAAAAATGGGTGAAGGCCTCATCCGTGTGCGGATGAAGGGGCAGGGTGGCTGGCGGTCTGCGCGGTGGCGGCGGCTTGCGCGGGCCGGGCACGCAGCAGGCGCAGCACCAAGCCGGTCGGGCCAGTCTGCCACCAGTGGCGCACACCGCGGCGCGGTTGGCCCATGGCCTGGGTGATGCGGTCCAGCGTGATGGCCAGCAGCACAATGCCCAGGCCCCCGACGGTGGCCAGGCCCATGTCGAGCCGCCCAATGCCGCGCAGCACCATCTGGCCCAGGCCCCCGACGGCAATCATGGAAGCGATGACGACCATGGACAGCGAGAGCATGAGCGACTGGTTGATCCCAGCCATCACCGAGGGCATGGCCAGTGGCAGTTGCACCTTGAGCAGCATCTGCAGGGGCGAGGCGCCGTAGGCACGCCCGGCTTCGATCAGGTCGGGCCGCACCTGGCGGATGCCCAGGTTGGTCAGGCGAACCAGCGGCGGCAGCGCAAACACGATGGTGACGATGACGCCCGGCACATTGCCAATGCCAAACAGCATCACCACCGGTACCAGGTACACGAAGGCTGGCGTGGTCTGCATGGCGTCCAGGAAGGGGCGCATGGTGTTTTGTGCCCGGTCGCTGGATGCGAGAAAAATACCCAGCGGCAAACCGATGACCACGCAGAACACCAGCGAAGTGAGCACCAACGACAGCGTCACCATGGCCTCGGGCCAGATGCCCAGCATGGCCACCACCAGCAGCGACACTACAGCGCCCACGGCAATCAGGCGCCCGGCAAATTGCCAGGCCAGCAGGCCCAGCAAGGCGATCATGGCCAGTGCTGGAGCACTGGTGAGCAGTCCTTCCACCCAGGAAAGCGTGCCATCAATCGGTACGCGCACCGTCTGGAAGAAGGGGCGGAAGTTCTGCACCACCCAGGCCAGGCCTTGGTTGATCCAGGCCTCTATGGGAAGTGAGCCATCCCATAACTGGTGCAGTGCAAAGCCGGTGTGTTGGCCCGCAGCATCGGCTTGCGCGGTCAGGGCGTCGTGGGCATTGGCCGGTGCATCGAGCCAGCTGCTGGCGGCTGACGGGTCGGCGGGGGCGGTTGTCGTGCCCCAGGCGTCGGTATCGGGGGGCGCCGCTGCTGCCGCCGAAGGGGCTGCCGTGCTGTCCCAGGGCGATGGTGCCAAAGACGCGGCGTCGCCGCCCGTCGCCCAGGGGTTGGTGTCTGCGGGAGGCGCCAGCGGCATATCGGGCGCGGCCTGTTGCATCGCAGTGGATTCGTTCATGGTGCGTCTTTCAGTGGGCGAAGGCCATGGCGGCTTGCGGGGCAGCACTGGCTTCGATAGGTGGGGTGTCTCGGTCGAGGAACTTGAGCAGCGTGGTCTTGCTGATCACACCGGCCAGACGTCCGTCGCCCTTGACCACAGGGACCGCGCAAGGTGCATGCGCCACCTGGCCAAACAGGTCGGCCACAGGGGCGTCGGCAGCGATAGGCTCCAGGCCGTTCAAAAAAGCATGCTGCAGACCGAGCGGGCCCTGGTGACCGTCGAGCGCGCTGCGCAGCGAATCGGCAGACACGGTTCCCAGGTAGCGGCCCTGGGTGTTGACGATGTAAGCGAAGTCGCGGTCGTCGTTTTCGATCAGCTTGAGTGCGGCGCGCGAGCCCCGGTCGTTCTGTTCCGAAACGATGGTCAGCGGCCGACGCGCGATGTCACCCGCCTTGAATACGGCTGCTGCATCGACACCGCGCACAAAGTTGCGCACGTAATCATCGGCGGGGTGGCGCAGGATTTCATCCGGGGTGCCCACTTGCACGACCTGACCGTCTTTCATGATGGCGATGCGGTCACCGATGCGCATGGCTTCGTCCAGGTCGTGTGAAATAAAGACAACGGTGCGGCGCTTGACCTGCTGCAGGCGCAGCAGTTCGGTCTGCATCTCTGTACGGATGATGGGGTCCAGGGCGGAGAAGGCCTCGTCCATGAGCAGGATGGAGGGGTCGGACGCGAGGGCGCGCGCCAGTCCCACGCGCTGTTGCATGCCGCCCGACAACTCGTCGGGGTAACTGGCGCCCCAACCGGCCAGACCGACCTGTTCCAGTGCCTGGGCTGCCTGGGCCTGGCGCTCAGCCCGGTCCACGCCCGCCAGCTCCAGGCCGAAGGCGGTGTTGTCCAGCACGGTCATGTGCGGCATGAGCGCGAACGACTGGAACACCATGCTGATGTCCTTGCGTCGCAGGGCGCGTAACTGGGCGTCGGGCAGTGAAGCCAGATCGATACCATCGACCAGCACGCGGCCGGCGGTGGGATTGATCAAGCGGTTGAGCATGCGCACCAGCGTGGATTTGCCGGAACCCGACAAACCCATGACCACAAAGATCTCGCCAGCACCAATGGTGAAGTGGGCATCGAACACGCCGATCGACTGGCCTGTGCGCGCCAGAATGTCCTGCTTGCTGCAGCCTTGCCGCACCAGTTCAAGTGCAGTGTGCGGCGCGTCGCCGAACACCTTGAATACATGCTCAATGGTAATTTTTTTGGCCATGGATGATTTCCTTGGTAGATGGCAATCGGCCAGAGCGAATCGCTCCAATGCTGTTGCCACGCCCGGTGGTGCGAGTGCACGCGGGACGATGAAAATGTGGGGGCGAGGGTTGTGGCCCTCTGCTTCATATGGCGGCGGGCCATAAGAAACGGTCGCACACTTCAAAAGAGGTCGGGCTGAGGACTTTTGAAAGGTACGGGCAGCGTGCACGGGGTGCACTCTGCAGGGGTATCAGGCGCGCAGGGTCCGCCTTGATGAACGGGGCGCAGAGCCCGCGTAGCAGCCTGCAAGGGGCTGCAGTGGAAACGCATTACCTGCGTTGCAGGTGTTAAAGAAGGCTAAATTATATGGATTTGAAACATTTAGTCAAAACACAGGGTTTTGAAAATGTGATAAGCGTAAAATATCTCTAGAAATTTACGTCTTTTAGGCACCCTTTTGTCAACCCCGTTGCGCCTTGGGTGATTAACAAAGGGTTGTCGGCAATGCTGCTGACGGACGCACAGCCTGGCATTCGGGCCGGGGTGCCGCCCCACTGAACCCTTCTTCATGTCTTCCCCCCTCTCCCGCGACCCCCTGATAGACATCTTCAAGGCGCTGGCCTGCGCCTTGATCATCTGGCATCACCTGGCCTTTTACGGCCCTATGTCCGATGCCGTGCTGCCTTTGTTTCCCAGGCTGCTTTCCTGGCTGTACGACTATGGTCGCATGGCGGTGCAGGTGTTTCTGGTGCTGGGCGGTTATCTGTCGGTGGCGCATCTGGCCCCGCAGGGCCGGGCGCGATTTGGCAGTGCGCGTCAGCAGATCGTGCGGCGTTTTACGCGCCTGGTGGTGCCGTACGCGGTAGCCCTGGTCATAGCGGTACTGGCGACCGCCCTGGTGCGACCCTGGTTGGACCACCCCAGCGTGCCGGCAGAGCCACGGCTGCCCCAGTTGCTCGCCCATGCCTTGCTTTTGCAGAACATCGTGGATGAAGAGTCTCTGTCGGCCGGAGTCTGGTACGTGGCCATTGATTTCCAGTTGTTCGTGCTGGCGACGCTGCTGTTTGCCGGCGTCAGATCCGTAGGCTGCTTTGGCGACAAGTGGGGAGCCCTGGTGGGCAAGGCCATGGTGGTGGCGGGAATCGCGGCGTCCTTGCTGGTGTTCAACCGCCAGTCGGAGCTGGATATGTGGGGGATCTACTTTTTTGGTGCCTATGGCATGGGCATGGTGGTGTATTGGGCCGTTCGCTCACCCCGACCGGGGTGGTGGCTGACAGGGCTGGTCGCTCTGGTCGGGTTGGCTCTGGCCCTGGATTTTCGGGCGCGAATTGCCGTGGCCCTGGTGACGGCGTTGGTGCTGGCATGGGCGCTGCTGCGCCCCATCGTCTGGCCTCGCCATGTGCTGGTCTCCTGGATGCAGCAATGGGGGCAGATGTCCTATTCGGTGTTTCTGGTCCATTTTCCCGTTTGTTTGCTAGTGAACGCGTTGGTGCATGGGCTGTGGCCGAACACCGTGTTGCCCAATGCATTGGGAATGCTGACTGCATTCATGCTGTCACTGGCTGCGGGGCGGCTACTGTACCGCTGGGTAGAGCAACCGGCGCCCACATGGCACCAGGGTCTGCGCTGGCAAGCTGGTCTGGTGGGTGCGGGTCTGCTGGTCGTGCGGGCAAATGCCTGGATGTGATCGCCCAGCCATTGCGTGCCAGGTGGTTGTGACCGGCGTTCCGACCAGATCAGCGTTCTTCTGCTGCGCGCCGACCCTTGCGTTTGTGGTCAATGAACCACGCCAGAAAAGGCAGGAGCAACATGGAGCCAGGAATGACCCAGATGATCAGATAAGGGCTGACCGAGGACGCTGAACGCATGACCTGGCGCAGGTGCGTGCGTTCTTGTGCGCTCCAGTGCCCGAGGCGTCGTTGGCGCACCAACCACACTACGGATCCTTTCATTACCGTGAGTTCGCTGCGCAAGCGGGTTTTTTCGCGGGAGTTTCCCGCGAGAAAGGAACAGAACCAATCCGGTGCACGTTCCATGCGCCGTTGGAAGGCTGTGGTGGATTGCGGATCGAAGACGACTGCCTCCACCGGAGGCTCGTGGATGTTCGAGTCCGTCGTGGCGGATGGTGCGGTCAACGGGTGGGAGGGAGGGCGGTTCACTGGACCATTTTAGGATGGTCGTACAAGGTCAACGATGAAGTTCGCCAGAACGCTCGGGTTGATAGATGATTTCTGTCACATGGACGGTCATGCTTTTGCCGCCGGGACCAGGCCAGGCCAGTGCGTCGCCTACCGATAGGCCGAGCAAAGCACTGCCCACTGGAGCAAAGATGGAGATACGGTCTGCGCTACCGTCCATGTCGCGCGGATAGACCAGCGTCAGACAGAACTCCTTGCCCGTCTCGGCAATAGAAAACTTGACGGTGGAATTCATGGTCACGACCGTGGCCGGCATCTGCTCGGGGGCGAGCACTTCGGCGCGGTCAAGCTCTGACTGCAGTTGTGCCTTGTTTGGAAAAACGCTGGAAGGAATGGCTGCGAGCAGGGTTTCAATGCGGTCAAGGTCCAGCGAGGACAGGGTGATCGGTGGTTTGGACACGGTGGACTTCCTTGGCAATGCACAAAGTGCGGGACTGTAACGGATCGGGAGTGCGGCATCACCATTCATGGTTAATGCGCTGGCACTGGTTGCCCTGGATTTTCCAAGAAAAAACCCGCCCAGGGGGCGGGTGTGATCGCTCCCACCTCGTGGTGGGAGCCAAAGATGGTACCGGTTGATCAGATGTCGCGGCGGGGCGAACCGGTGAACAACTGGCGTGGACGGCCAATCTTGTATTCCGGATCGCTGATCATTTCGTTCAGCTGGGCGATCCAGCCCACTGTGCGGGCCAGTGCAAAGATGCCGGTGAACAGATTGACAGGAATGCCGATGGCACGCTGCACGATACCAGAGTAGAAGTCCACGTTCGGGTAGAGCTTGCGCTGCACGAAGTAGTCGTCTTCCAGAGCAATCTTTTCCAGCTCTTTGGCCAGCTTGAACAGCGGGTCGTTTTGCAGACCCAGTTCGGCCAGCACTTCGTCGCAGGTTTCCTGCATGAGCTTGGCGCGTGGGTCGTAGTTCTTGTAGACGCGGTGGCCAAAACCCATCAGCTTGACGCCGGAGTTCTTGTCCTTGACCTTCTCCATGAACTCTCCCACCTTGGAGACGCCACCCATGGCCTGGATTTCTTCCAGCATGTTGAGGCAGGCCTCGTTGGCGCCGCCGTGGGCTGGGCCCCACAGGCAGGCCACACCGGCAGCAATGGCAGCAAAGGGGTTGGTGCCCGAGGAGCCACACAGGCGCACCGTGGAGGTCGATGCGTTTTGCTCGTGGTCAGCGTGCAGGATGAAGATGCGGTCCATTGCGCGCTCGATCACCGGATTGACCTTGTAGTCCTCGCAAGGGGTGCCGAACATCATGCGCAGGAAGTTGCCTGCGTACGAGAGGTCGTTGCGCGGGTACATGTAAGGCTCACCCTTGCCGTACTTGTAGGCCATGGCCACCAGCGTGGGCATTTTGGAGATCAGGCGGATCGCGGCGATGTCGCGGTGCTGCGGGTTGTTGATGTCGGTGCTGTCGTGGTAGAAGGCCGACAGGGCGCCCACCAGACCGGTCAATACGGCCATGGGGTGCGCGTCGCGGCGAAAGCCCCGCAGGAAGAACTGCATTTGCTCGTTCACCATGGTGTGGTTGAGCACACGCTGGTGGAAGTCGCTGCGCTGGTCATCGTCGGGCAGTTCGCCTTTGAGCAGCAGGTAGCAGGTGTCCAAGTAATCGCACTTGGTGGCCAGTTGCTCGATAGGGTAGCCGCGGTACAGCAACTCACCCTTGTCTCCGTCAATGTAGGTAATGGCCGACTGGCACGACGCGGTGGAAAGAAAGCCCGGGTCGTAGGTGAACATGCCCGTTTGCGCGTACAGCTTGCGGATGTCGATGACGTCGGGGCCAATGCTGCCCTGGTAGACAGGCAGATCCACGCTGGGGCTGCCGTTACTGAACGACAGGGTGGCTTTGTTGTCTGCTAGCTTCATTGTTTCGTCCTTCTAGAGTTTGCCGATGATCTGGTCTGGTGGGTCTGCAGCCACGGTCAGGCCTTCGCCAACCGGGCTCCGCTCTGTCTGAGCATGCCAAGTACTTCACATACCGGCGGAGTGTTCAATTCGCCTTCGGGTTCTTTCCGACACAGCAGGAGATCCAGCAGGTCGTTGTCCGCAAGATCCATCAACGCTGTCAGCCCCTGGGCATGCCGCTGGGTCAGCGTGGACTCGAAACGGGAGAAGAACTGTTCGATGAACAGGTCGTTTTCCAGCAGGCCACGCCGACAGCGCCAGTGCAGCTTGCTGAGTTCGCGTGTGTCCAGCAGCGGTGATGGCGCTGACAGGTCTATGGTTGAGGTTTCACCCATGGCTTCGAGGCGTGCAGGTCAGATGGCGCGGCGCACCATCAATTCCTTGATCTTGCCGATGGCCCGTGTGGGGTTCAGTCCCTTGGGACAGACGTCCACGCAATTCATGATCGAGTGGCAGCGGAACAGGCGGTAGGGGTCTTCCAGGTTGTCCAGGCGCTCGCCCGTGGCTTCGTCGCGGCTGTCGGCCAGGAAGCGGTAGGCCTGCAGAAGACCGGCAGGGCCCACAAACTTATCGGGGTTCCACCAGAAACTGGGGCAGGCGGTGGAGCAGCTGGCGCACAGAATGCACTCGTACAGACCGTCGAGTTCCTCACGCTGCTCTGGTGACTGCAGGCGCTCCTTTTCGGGCGGAATGCTGTCGTTGATCAGGTAAGGCTTGATCGAGTTGTACTGCTTGAAGAACAGTGTCATGTCCACGATCAGATCGCGAATCACGGGCAGGCCCGGCAGGGGCTTGAGCACGATGGTGCCGGGCAGCGTGTTCATGTTGGTCAGGCAGGCCAGGCCATTCTTGCCGTTGATGTTCATGGCGTCCGAGCCACAAACACCCTCGCGGCAGGAGCGGCGGAACGACAGTGCAGGATCCTGCTCCTTGAGTTTGATCAGCGCGTCGAGCAGCATGCGTTCATGGCCATCGAGTTCAACCTCAATGGTCTGCATGTAAGGCTTGGTGTCCTTGTCCGGGTCGTAGCGATAGATTTGAAATGTGCGTTTTTGCATGATTCTTCTCTCGTGGGGCTGCCGATTTAGAACGTCCGAACCTTGGGTGGAATGCTTTCCACGGTCAGTGGCTTCATGTTCACTGGCTTGTAGGTCAGGCTATTCGTGGCGCTGTGCCACAGGGTGTGCTTGAGCCAGTTCACGTCGTCACGGCCCAGCGGTGCGGTGGGGTGGTCGGCAGGATGTTCGTAGTCGTACACCATGTGTGCGCCGCGGCATTCTGTGCGTGCTGCGGCCGACACCATGGTGGCTTGTGCCACCTCGATCAGGTTGTCCACTTCCAGCGCCTCGATGCGTGCGGTATTGAAGACCTTGGATTTGTCCTTCAGCTCGATGCTGGCGACACGCTCACGCAGCGCAGCAACTTTGACTACGCCTTCGTTCATGCTGGCCTGCGTACGGAACACACCAGCGTGTTGTTGCATGGTGGCGCGAATGTCGCCTGCCAGTGCTTGCGAGTAGGTGCCACCGGTGGAATTTTCGAGCTGATTGAGGCGCTCGAGTGTCCGGTCGGCTGCATCCTTGGGCAGTGGCTTGTGCTCGGCGTTGCGTGCATTGAATTCGACGATGTGGCGGCCTGCGGCCTTGCCGAACACCAGTAGGTCGAGCAGCGAGTTGGTGCCCAGGCGGTTGGCGCCGTGCACGCTGACGGCCGAGCATTCACCCACCGCATAGAGCCCGTTGACGATCACGTTGCCTGTGCCGTCATGTGTCACCACCTGGCCATGGATGTTGGTCGGCACGCCGCCCATCTGGTAGTGGATGGTGGGCACCACTGGGATTGGCTCTTTGGTGATGTCCACGTTGGCAAAATTGACGCCGATCTCATAGACAGACGGCAACCGCTTGTGGATGGTCTCGGAGCCCAGGTGGTCAAGCTTGAGCAGGACGTAATCCTTGTTCGGGCCGCAGCCACGGCCTTCCTTGATTTCCTGGTCCATGGAACGGGAAACGAAGTCGCGTGGTGCCAAGTCTTTCAGGGTGGGCGCGTAGCGCTCCATGAAACGCTCGCCATTGCTGTTGAGCAAGATGGCGCCTTCGCCGCGGCAGCCTTCGGTGAGCAGAACACCTGCGCCAGCAACGCCGGTGGGGTGGAACTGCCAGAACTCCATGTCTTCCAGCGGGATGCCGGCGCGTGCCGCCATGCCCAGGCCATCGCCGGTGTTGATGAACGCATTGGTGGAGGCAGCGAAGATCCGGCCGGCGCCGCCGGTAGCCAGCAGCACGGTCTTGGCTTCCAGGATGTACAGGTCGCCCGTTTCCATTTCCAGAGCCGTCACGCCGACCACGTCGCCATCCTGATCGCGGATCAGGTCGAGGGCCATCCATTCGACGAAGAAATTCGTTTTGGCCTTGACGTTCTGCTGGTACAGCGTGTGCAGCATGGCATGGCCGGTTCGGTCAGCGGCCGCGCAAGCGCGTTGCACAGGTTTTTCGCCATAGTTGGCAGTGTGGCCACCAAACGGCCGCTGGTAAATGGTGCCGTCGGCATTGCGGTCAAACGGCATGCCGAAGTGTTCCAGCTCATACACGACGTTGGGCGCTTCACGGCACATGAATTCGACCGCGTCCTGGTCGCTCAGCCAGTCGCCGCCCTTGATGGTGTCGTAGAAGTGGTAGTGCCAGTTGTCCTCGCTCATGTTGCCCAGGGATGCGCTCACGCCACCTTGTGCAGCCACGGTGTGCGAGCGGGTAGGAAACACTTTGGACAGCGAGGCCACGTTCAGGCCTGCGCGCGAGAGTTCGAGGGCGGCGCGCATGCCGGAGCCGCCGGCGCCGATGATGACGACGTCGAACTTGCGTTTGGTGATGTTGGCGTTGGTGTAGCTCATGGATTTAGCCTTTGTTCGCGGTATTGGGCGTGGGCATCACAGACGCCACAGAACCTGGAAACCCCAGCCCGCGCAGCCGACGAGCCAGACGATGGTGAAGACTTGCAGCACCAAGCGCAGTCCTACGGGCTTGATGTAGTCCATCCAGATGTTGCGCATGCCGACCCAGGCGTGCAGGGCAAGCGCGATGATGACGGAGAAGGTCAGGAACTTCATCCATTGGGCAGCAAAGATGCCGGCCCACAGGTCGTAACCCACGGGGCCCTTGCTGAACACGACCTGCAGCAGCAATGCCAGCGTGAACAAGATCATGAGCGCTGCAGTAACGCGCTGGCTGAGCCAATCACGCAAACCGTAGTGGGCACCCACGACGGTGCGTTTGTATCCGTAGTTGGACATGGTATTTTCCTCTTTATCGTCAGGCCACCCCGCCGCTGGCGTCAGGGGCGCGGGGTTGAATCAGTACAGACCGAAGAGTTTTGCGCCCAAGACCAGCGTCAGGAAGATGCTGACCACCAGGGTGAAAATGGCGGAGGACTTGCCGAATTGTTTGTTCACGGCTTCGTGGCTGACGTCCATCCACAGGTGGCGCATGCCCGCAATCATGTGGTGCAGGTAGCCCCACATGATGCCCAGCACCACCAGCTTGAGAAACCACCCGGGTACAAAACCCACGCCAGTGCCGAAGGCGGACTTGAAGCGCGCAAATGAATACTCGGAAGATACGGAGGTGTCAAACAGCCAGATCACCAGCGGCAGCAGCAAGAACAGGATGGCTCCGCTCGCTCGGTGCAGGATGGAGACCCAGGCGGCAGCCGTCATGCGGTAGGTCGTCAGGTCCTTGAAGGCGTTGATGTTGCGGAATTCAGGCCGCTTTTTGGCTAGCTCGGTCATGGCAAGTGCTTTCGTGGAGGTAACTGCTTTGTAATTTTGAGCGCAAGGAGAACCCAAAATTCTATTGCAATGCAGCAAGGCATCATTTGATGCAGGTGGTATTTTCTGTTTTTTTCGGCATTGCGTGCCAATGTGGGGCTGTTATCTTCAGTTCAGTTCGTTGTGGTAGTGGTGGGTGTCTGTGCGGTAAAGACCGCGCCGTAACTCCATGGGAACATCGTTGTAAGTGTAAGCAATGCGCTCGACGCTCAGCAGGGGCGTTGCCGGGGTGACTTGCAGTCGTTTGGCTTGTTCGTCGTCCGGTAGCACGGCGCGAATTTTTTCTTCGGCACGCACCATGCGAACGCCAAAATCCAACTCCAGCATGGCGTAGGTGGGGCCGGGGTAGTTGGCCATCTGCGTTGCCGTCAGACCTTTGAATGCCTGGCCCGGGAGCCATATCTCTTCAAGAATGGTGGGGACCCCGCTGAACGACAGGATACGGCGTGCCTGCACCATGGGGTCGCCCGTGCGCAGGCCCAGCGCACGGGCCACCTCGGCGCTGGCGCGTACCCGCTTGCAGTCAATGATGAGGCGCTCTGCAGGGCCCTCCACGCTGGCGTCTCCGCTGTCGGGCATCAGCTTGAGAAACCGGTACTGCACATGTTGCTCGGCATGGGTGGACACGAAGGTGCCCTTGCCCTGGCGGCGCGTGACCAGGTTCTCGGCAGCCAGCTCGTCGATGGCCTTGCGAACCGTACCCTGACTGACTTTGAAGCGGGCTGCCAATTCCATTTCGCTGGGAATGGCTTCGCCGGGCTTCCACTCGCCTGCCTGCAGGCTTTGCAGGATCAGGCCCTTGATTTGCTGGTAGAGCGGGCTGAACGCTGGCGCCGGCAAGCCGACCGGCTGCAGCGGATCCGGGAAGTCAGTGGCGGAAAGCGGTAGTGAAGACATGGTGCATGGAGGTGCGCGAACGGGTGGTGCAAAGCAAAAGCCGGGCGCCGCATGGTGCTCAATCATATCTTATATAAGACATAAGACAAATTGACGCAGTGCGGAAAACGGCAGTAAAATCCCGCTCTGTTCGCGGAGCACGTGTTGCTGATAACAGGCGCAGGTGGCAACCGCTGCACTCTCCCCTGTTTCCTTCACTTCCTGGAGTTCTCACCATGAGCAAAAAGCCCGTTCGCGTAGCCGTTACCGGCGCCGCAGGCCAAATCGGCTACGCCCTTCTGTTTCGCATCGCTTCGGGCGAAATGCTGGGCAAGGATCAGCCTGTCATCCTGCAGTTGCTCGAAGTACCCGTGGACGGACCGCAGAAGGCACTCAAGGGCGTGATGATGGAGCTCGACGACTGCGCCTTCCCGCTGCTCGTCGAGATGACTGCCCATAGCGACCCCATGACCGCCTTCAAGGACGCCGACTACGCACTGCTGGTCGGTTCGCGTCCCCGCGGTCCTGGCATGGAGCGTGCCGAGCTGCTGGCCGTCAACGGCGCCATTTTTACGGCCCAGGGCAAGGCCCTCAACGCCGTTGCCAGCCGCAACGTCAAGGTGCTGGTGGTGGGCAACCCCGCCAATACCAACGCCTACATCGCCATGAAGTCGGCCCCTGATCTGCCGCGCAAGAACTTCACCGCCATGCTGCGCCTGGACCACAACCGCGCTGCCAGCCAGATTGCCGCCAAGACCGGCAAGCCCGTGGCCGACATCGAAAAGCTGACTGTCTGGGGCAACCACTCGCCCACGATGTACGCGGACTACCGCTTTGCCACCATCAATGGTGAGAGCGTTGCCCAGATGATCAACGACCAGGAATGGAACGCCAACGTGTTCCTGCCCACGGTCGGCAAGCGTGGCGCCGCCATCATTGAAGCGCGCGGCCTGTCGTCGGCTGCCTCGGCTGCCAACGCCGCCATCGACCACATGCGCGACTGGGCCCTAGGCACCAACGGCAAGTGGGTCACCATGGGCATCCCATCGGACGGCCAGTACGGCATCCCGAAGGACACCATGTTCGGCTTCCCCGTGACCTGCGAAAACGGCGAATACAAGATCGTCGAAGGCCTGGAAATCGATGCCTTCTCGCAAGAGCGCATCAACAAGACGCTGGAAGAACTGCAAGGCGAGCAGGACGGCGTGAAGCACCTGCTTTAAGCGCCCATGAGCGATGCTGGGTCTCCCCAAGCCGTGATCGCCCCTCTCGGGGGCGGCGCAGCGCACGCAGTGAAACGCATGGGGGGTGCCTCGCATCCGCGCGACATCCTGTTGGGTGCCCAGGCCGCAGCAGGTTTGCTGCCGGTCTGTGACCATTACAGCGGTGCCCCAGCGCGGATGCGCAAAAGCCTGCAACTGCAGGCTGAAATGACACAAGAGTTTGGCGCCTGCGTCTTTGATGTGACGCTGGATTGCGAAGATGGCGCCCCCGTGGGCGCCGAGGTCGAACATGCCGCTCTCGTCGTGGCGCTGGCCTGTGAAGCGGCGCCCGGCGCCCGGGTTGCGGCGCGTGTGCATGCGGTGGATCATCCGGCTTTTGCCAGCGACATGGCTACCATCGCCGGTCAGGCGGGCCACCGTTTGTGCCACATCATGCTACCCAAGGTCGAGTCGATCGACGATGTGCTGCAGGCCGAGCGCGCACTTGAGCGTGCAGGGGCTGCGCATCTGCCGCTCCACGCCCTCATCGAATCCCCTGGCGCGGTTCACCGCGCCTTTGACATTGCTGCCCACCCGCGTGTGCAGAGCCTGAGCTTTGGCTTGATGGACTTCGTGTCGGCCCATGGAGGCGCCATTCCGGCATCGGCGATGACGTCGGCAGGGCAGTTTGATCACCCGCTGGTGGTGCGGGCCAAGCTGGAAATCGCCTCCGCCTGCCATGCCCATGGCAAGGTGCCTTCACATTGCGTGGTGACGGAATTCACGGACATGTCCGCCATGCAGTCCGCCGCCCGCCGCGCTGCGCGCGAGCTGGGCTACACCCGCATGTGGAGCATCCATCCGGCGCAGATCAGGCCTATCCTTGAAGCGCTGTCGCCTGCCCAGGACGAGGTGCTGGAGGCTTCCCGCATCATTGCTGCCGCCGCTGAGGCAGACTGGGCGCCCATCAGTGCGGATGGCGTTCTGCACGACCGCGCGAGCTACCGGTATTTCTGGCAGGTGCTGGAACGTGCACACCAGACTGGGCGAAGTCTGCCGCATGCGGTACAACACTGGTTTGCATCGTCGCATTGCTGAACCTTTTTCCTCACGCTGGAGCCACATCATGAAAACACTGCTCGCCTCTGCACTCATCGCCTTGGTACCTTCTCTGGTTCTGGCCCAGGCAGCCCCGGCTGCCAAATCAGCGCCCAAGTCATCAATCAAGTCATCGACCAAGGCTGCAACAGAGACCAAGACCAAGTCCGTCGCCAAAAAGGCATCCGCCAAAGGCAGCACCAAAACCACGGTGGCCAAGGTCGAGCCGCCCAGCAGCCGCGTGCAGCTGCGCAGCGCGACGAGTCAAGTCGCCAGTGGTCTGATCGCTGCGCGCACGGCAATGTCTCCTGAAGAGTTGGCTATTGCACAGCGCGTTTATGTTGGCCAGATCGCCTGTGAGCTGGGGGCTACGGTCAGTGTTACGGCAGACACCGAAGCGCCGGGCCATTTCCACGTAGGCGGCAAAGGCTTCAAGTACCACATGGTTCCGGTGGTTACGTCGACCGGCACGGTGCGCCTGGAAGACCAGGCTGGCGGCGCCGTGTGGCTGCAGATCGCCAACAAATCCATGCTGATGGACCAGAAGCGTGGTCAGCGCCTGGCCGACGAATGCATGAGCCCGGAACAGACCGTGGTGGCCGAAGCCATCAAGAAAACCCCCCCGCCCAGCTTGTTCGAAGCAAAAACTACCAAGTAATTGCCCGCAGCGGGCTGTGAAAGCCTTGCCCCTCGTTTGAAAAGATAGAAGTAACCGGAGAAAGAAGTAAATGTTGCAAGCCTACCGTGACCATGTGGCCGAGCGCGCAGCGCTGGGTATTCCGCCGCTGCCCCTGACCGCCAAGCAAACCGGCGAACTGGTCGAGTTGCTCAAGAACCCGCCGGCAGGCGAAGAAACCACGCTGGTCGAGCTGATCACCCACCGCGTGCCTGCAGGCGTGGATGATGCCGCCAAGGTCAAGGCCAGCTACCTGGCCGCCGTGGCCCACGGTACCGAGAAGTGCTCGCTCATCAGCCGTGCGCAAGCCACCGAGTTGCTGGGCACCATGCTGGGTGGATACAACCTCACGCCGCTGATCGATCTGCTGGACGATGCTGCCGTGGCAGGTGTTGCCGCTGAGGCGCTGAAAAAGACGCTGCTGATGTTTGACCAGTTCCACGACGTCAAGGAAAAGGCCGATAAGGGCAATGCCTTTGCCAAGGCTGTGGTGCAAAGCTGGGCCGATGCCGAATGGTTCACCAGCCGCCCTGAAGTGCCCAAGCGCATTACGCTCACCGTGCTCAAGGTCACGGGCGAGACCAACACCGACGACCTCTCCCCCGCACCCGACGCCTGGAGCCGCCCTGACATCCCGCTGCATGCGCTGGCCATGCTCAAGAACAAGCGCGACGGCATCACGCCCGAGGAAGACGGCAAGCGCGGCCCGGTGAAGTTCATCGAAGACCTGCGCGCCAAGGGCCATCTCGTGGCCTATGTCGGCGACGTGGTCGGCACGGGTTCGAGCCGCAAGTCGGCCACCAACAGCGTGCTGTGGTTTACCGGCGAAGACATCCCCTTTGTGCCCAACAAGCGCTTTGGCGGCGTCTGCCTTGGGTCAAAGATTGCCCCCATCTTCTACAACACCATGGAAGACGCGGGCGCGCTGCCCATCGAGCTCGACGTGAGCCAGATGAACATGGGCGACACCATCGAACTGCGTCCCTACGAAGGCAAGGCCTTAAAGGACGGCAAAGTGATTGCCGAGTTCGAGGTCAAGAGCGACGTGCTGTTCGACGAAGTGCGCGCCGGTGGCCGTATCCCGCTGATCATCGGTCGTGGCCTGACCGCCAAGGCACGCGAGGCGCTGGGGCTGGCTGCTTCCACTTTGTTCCGCCTACCACAAGTGCCCAAGAGCCATGGCAAGGGCTTTACCCTGGCGCAGAAGATGGTGGGCCGCGCCTGCGGCCTGCCTGAAGGCCAGGGCGTGCTGCCCGGCACCTACTGCGAACCCAAGATGACCTCGGTCGGCTCGCAGGACACCACCGGCCCGATGACGCGCGACGAGCTCAAAGACCTCGCCTGCCTGGGTTTCAGCGCCGACCTGGTGATGCAGTCGTTCTGCCACACGGCCGCTTATCCCAAGCCCGTGGACGTGAAGATGCACCATGAGTTGCCCGAGTTCATCAGCAACCGTGGCGGCATCTCGCTCAAGCCCGGCGACGGCATCATCCACAGCTGGCTCAACCGCATGCTGCTGCCCGACACCGTCGGCACCGGCGGCGACAGCCACACGCGCTTCCCCGTGGGCATCAGCTTCCCCGCAGGCTCTGGCCTGGTGGCCTTTGCCGCCGCTACCGGCGTCATGCCGCTCGACATGCCCGAATCGGTGCTGGTGCGTTTCAAGGGCCAGATGCAGCCCGGCGTGACGCTGCGCGACCTGGTGCATGCGATTCCGCTCTATGCCATCAAGGCGGGTTTGCTCACCGTGGCCAAGCAGGGCAAGAAGAACATCTTCTCGGGCCGTATCGTTGAAATAGAAGGTCTGCCCGATCTGAAGGTGGAGCAGGCTTTTGAGTTGTCGGATGCCTCGGCCGAGCGCTCGGCTGCCGGTTGCACGGTGCGCCTGAACAAGGCCCCCGTGATCGAGTACCTGCAGTCGAACATCGTGCTGCTCAAGAACATGATCGCCCAAGGCTACGAAGATGCGCGCACCATCCGTCGGCGCATCCAGGGCATGGAAGCCTGGCTGGCCAACCCACAGCTGCTGGCACCCGATGCTGACGCTGAATACGCTGCCGTGATCGAGATCGACCTGGCCGAAATCACCGAGCCTATCGTTTGCTGCCCGAACGACCCGGACGACGCCAAGACCCTGTCCGACGTGGCCGGTGCGAAGATCGACGAAGTGTTCATCGGCTCGTGCATGACCAACATCGGCCACTTCCGCGCAGCTTCCAAGCTGCTCGAAGGCAAGAAGGACATGCCGGTCAAGCTCTGGATGGCACCGCCCACCAAGATGGATGCGCAGCAGCTCACCGAAGAAGGCCACTACGGCGTCTTCGGCGCCGCTGGTGCCCGCATGGAGATGCCCGGCTGCTCGCTGTGCATGGGCAACCAGGCGCAGGTGAAAGAGGGCGCCACGGTCATGTCCACCAGCACCCGTAACTTCCCCAACCGCCTGGGCAAGAACACCAATGTGTACCTGGGCTCGGCCGAACTGTCGGCGATTGCTTCCAAGCTGGGCCGCATCCCGACCAAGGCCGAATACCTGGCCGACATGGGGGTGATCAAGCAAAGCAGCGATCAGATTTACCAGTACCTGAACTTTGACCAGATCGAGGAATACTCTGACGTGGCCAAGGGTGTCGACGCTTGAAGCGTTCAGTCTTGACATGAAAAAACCCGCTTTGAGCGGGTTTTTTTTGGCGGATGCTGGCGCCGCTGGACGGCATTGCCGCTCGATGGGCGGCCTGCAGCGCTCAGGCTGCTGCGCTCAGGCTGCTGCGCTGGAACCATCGGGGGCAGAGGGTTCTGTGGCCGGACGGGGGCCGAGTTTGGAAGCCAGAAAATCGTCATACCCCTGCATGACCAGTGCGTACGCCTTGTTGATGCCTTGCTCAACCGGGCTGTCCTCCCCGAGCACGCCCAGGCCGCCGAGGATCTCCCGTGCTTCGCTAAAGCCACGCTCAAAACCGCCCCGGATCAGGTCGACAAAATCGCGTGCCATGGTTTCCGCATCTTTGTCCTTGTTTTTGGGCTGTGCGGCATAAGCATCGTAGAAAGCCGTAGACAGAGAAAGAATGCGCCCGGCAGTGGCCTCGGGCGAGCCGTCCGGCGCATCCTTGCCGCCGATGGCGTTTGGCCCCAGCTCAGGTTCCAGGTATTCGTTGATGCGATCAATGGCCGTGCGGTAAAGCAGTGCCAGTGAAGAGTCGCCCGACTGGATCGATACGTCCATCGACGCCTGCAGGATCTGCACATTCTGCTGCTGGCGCAGGTTGGATTTGCCATCCGGCGCCTTGGCACCCTGGGCGTCCTCGATGGGCGCTGCGCGGTGGGTGCCTGCGGCCTCCTGGGCGGGCAGGGCGGCGGTGGAGGGAAAATTTCCGATGGAAGAAGTGGCCATGGCAGTCTCCTGGGCAGATTCAAGGGCGTGGCATTTCTCCTTAAGTTATCGGCCGCTACCGATGAAAGTTGAATCCGGGTGGTAAAGCAGGGGCTGTTCGGGCTTTAGAAATCCGAAATCCGCTGGTTGGTCGAACGGGCTGGCGGAGTTGGGGCGCATGCCACTTTGTTGGATTGATCACCGCAGCCCGCTAAAAGAGTCGAGCGGGCTGAAAAAAACAGGAGCTGCTTGCGCTTTACCAATAAGGGTTTCAGGTAATTTCCATATTGAAATCCAATGGATACAAGCGCTGCAAGCTATACTTTCAATAGCTTGTAAAAAACAGCTTTCACACCAACCGCGCAATCAGCGCCCCCTCGGCGGGCCCTTCGATTGGGATGCGCACGCGCAGCGGGCTGCCCGAGGCGACCTGCAGTGCTTCGCCGTCCAGGCTGCGCATCTGCGTGAGTTGCACGGTGCGGTTGCCGCTGGGGTGGACGATTTCCAGCCTGTCGCCTACGCCAAAGCGGTTCTTGGTTTCCACTTCGGCCCAGCCATCCTGCACGCTTTTCACTTCACCCACGAACTGGCTGCGCTGCGACTCGGAGCTGCCGGTTTCGTAGTTCTGGTAGTCGTTGGCCGGACGGCGCTCCAGGAATCCGGGGGTATAGCCCCGGTTGGAGAGGCCTTCAAGCTCGGTGATGAGTTCGGGGTTGAAGGGGCGGCCCGCCACCGCGTCGTCGATGGCGCGGCGGTAGACCTGGGCGGCGCGTGAGACGTAGTACTGGCTCTTGGTGCGGCCTTCGATTTTGAGCGAATCGACGCCGATCTCGACCAGGCGCTGCACATGCTCGACGGCGCGCAGGTCCTTGCTGTTCATGATGTAGGTGCCGTGCTCATCTTCCATGATGGGCATGAGCTGGCCTGGGCGTTCTTTTTCTTCCAGCAGGTACACCTTGTCGGCCAGCGGGTGCCGCTCGCCACCGCCGCACGAGGCAAAGGCGGAGTTGTCGTCCTCCTGGGCCTTGTTGAAATTGAAGTCGCCCTCGATGCGCTGGGCCATGGCTTCGCCGGTGTTGGGGTCCACAGCGGCCTCTTGCGTGGCGTAGTTCCAGCGGCAGGCGTTGGTGCAGGTGCCCTGGTTGGGGTCGCGCCGGTTGAAGTAGCCCGACAGCAGGCAGCGGCCCGAATAGGCGATGCACAGGGCGCCGTGCACAAACACTTCCAGCTCCATGTCGGGGCATTCCTGGCGGATTTTCTCGATCTCGTCCAGGCTCAGTTCCCGCGAGAGGATGATGCGCGTGACGCCCACCTTCTGCCAGAACTTGACCGACATGAAGTTGGTCGTGTTGGCCTGTACCGAGAGGTGAATGGCCACTTCGGGCCATTTCTCGCGCACCATCATGATGAGGCCGGGGTCGGCCATGATGATGGCGTCCGGGCGCATGGCGATGATGGGCTCGATGTCACGCAGGTAGGTGCGTACCTTGTCGTTGTGCGGCAGCAGGTTGCTCGTCAAAAAGAATTTTTTGCCGCGTGCATGCGCTTCTTCGATGCCCGTCTGTATCTGTTCAATACGGAATTCGTTGTTGCGTGCGCGCAGGCTGTAGCGCGGCTGGCCGGCGTATACCGCGTCGGCACCGTAATCGTAGGCGGCGCGCATGCGGTCAAGCGTGCCGGCAGGCAGCAGGAGTTCGGGGCTTTTCAGGGTCATGGTGCGTGATTGTCGGGCAGTTGCCCCAGTGCGTGTGTGCGCACCGGCATTTGCACCCGGTGCGCACAGGGTCAGTCGCGCGGGCGGAATCCGATTTCCAGGGTGGCGGGCACTCTGCCGTCCACATCGCGGGGCAGGGTCTCGGTTTTTTGCAGGGCGCGCAGCACGGCGTCGTCCCAGCTCTTGTTGCCGCTCGATTCCTTCAGCCGCGTGCGGGTGATGGTGCCGTCGGGGGCGGCCTGTACCTCGACCACCGCGCGGGGGTTGCCGTCCAGGGCGTCGGGATAGACGATGTTGGGTTTGACCTTGGCCGCTACCTTGCCACCGTAACTGCCGGAGGGGCCGGAGTCGCGCAGGGCCGTGCCGCTGGCGTTGGCGCCGCCCGTGGCATTGGCCAGGCCCTGCATGCGGCGCAGGGTTTCCTGGCGGCGTTCTTCCGCAGCCTTTGCGCTGGCCTTTTCCAGGGCTTCTTTTTTTCGCTTGTCTTCGGCAAGGCGCTTTTGTTCCTTGTCGTGCTCAACTTTTTCCCGCTCGGCCGCCTTTTCCCGTTCGGCCTTTTCTTTGGCGAGCCGGTCTTTCTTGTCCTGCTCCTTGCGGGCCTGTTCCTTTTCGCGTTCTTCGTGTCTTTTCTTTTCGAGGGTCAGGCGTTTTTTCTCACGCTCCACCGCAATGTCGGCTTCCCGTGGATCGGGCTGCGGTTTGGGCGGCGGCTCCACCGCCTTGGGTGGTGGCGCGGGGGGCGGCTGCGGTGTGGGTGGCGTGGGGGGGGGCGGTGGCGTGGGCGGTTCCTCGGCGCGTGGCGCAGCCTGCTGCGGCACGGCGGACCATAACTCGGCCACCACGGCAGGCTGGTCGCTGTCGCGCTTCCAGGCTACGCCCCAGGTGAGCGCGCCCACCAGCACCAGGTGCGCCAGCACGGCCAGCGCAATGGCGCGCCCACGGCCCGGGGGGCGGGGCGGGATGAATTGGTCGCGGTCGTCGTGGGCGTGCATGCAGTGGCTTGAATTCGGTGGCAGGCTCTCAGCCGCCTTGTTTGACGGACAGGCCCACGCGCTGCACTCCGGCCTTTTGCAGAGCGTCCATGGCTTTGACCACCGCTTCGTAGGGCACGCCCTTGTCCGCACTGATGACCACAGGCGTGTTGTCCGGCTGGTCTTTTTGCCATGCCTTGGCCAGCGTGCCCAGCGTCTGGGCCGTTACCGGGCGCTCGTTACCGCCGGTTTTGAGTTGAAAGCTGCCATCCTTCTGGACGATCACCTGCCCGAATGTTTTAGGCGCCTTGGCGCTCTTGCCCACGCTGGGCACGTCGATCATGCCCGGCGTCAGCATGGGTGCCGTCACCATGAAGATGATGAGCAGCACCAGCATCACGTCGATAAAGGGCACCATGTTGATCTCGTTGATGGTGCGGCGGCCGCGGCCGCGCGAGGCTGAAGCGGGCATGGTGGTCTTTGCCTCGGTCAGTGGCCCGTGCCTACAGGCGCCGGGTGTGCGCCCAGGTTGCGCTGCAGGATGTTGGAGAACTCCTCAATGAAGGTCTCCTGGTGGATGGCCACGCGGTCGATGTCGCGGGCAAAGCGGTTGTAAGCGATCACTGCGGGAATGGCCGCAAACAGGCCGATGGCCGTGGCCACCAGGGCCTCGGCAATGCCGGGCGCCACGGTGGACAGGGTGACCTGCTCCATGCCGGCAAAACCGGTGAAAGCGTGCATGATGCCCCACACCGTGCCAAACAGCCCCACATAGGGCGAGACGGAACCGACCGATGCAAGGAAGGACAGGCTGGACTCGACCACATCCATCTCGCGCTGAAAACTCGCCCGCATGGCGCGGCGTGCGCCGTCCAGCAGCGTGCCTGGGTCCTGGATGCGGCGTTCGCGCAGTTTTTGGTATTCGCGCATGCCGCTGGCAAAAATACGCTCCATGGGGCCGGTGTTTTTGGCGTTTTGCACGGCGCTGGCGTACAGGTCGTTCAGGCTGGTGCCGGACCAGAACTCGCGCTCGAAATCGTCGTTGAGCGACTTCACCCGGTTGAGGCCAAACAGTTTGCGGAAGATGGCAGCCCAGCTGGCCACCGAAACGGCCAGTAGCAGCACCATGACGAGTTGCACCACCCAGCTGGCGTGCAGCACCAGGCTGATGATGGACATGTCTTGGGAGTTCATGAAAGTTGTTCCAGGAGGGAGCCGGGGATTCGGGCAGGGCGCATGGTGGCCGCGTCGACCCAGCCGATGCGGATGGTGGCTTCGCTCAAAAGAGTGGGCGGTTTGCCGTTCATGTGCTCTTGATTTAATAGCGCTTGCTGCGCCATTGTCAACGAGGCGCGGCCTTTGTCTTGCAAAACAGCAGTAACAATGAGTTCGTCGTCCAGGCGTGCCGGGCTGAGGTAGCGCAAGCGGGCATCGGTTACGACAAACATGCCGCCGGTTTGTTCCCGCAGGCGGTGCTGCGACAGCCCCAACGAGCGCAGCCATTCGGTGCGGGCGCGCTCAAAGAACTTGAGGTAGTTGGCATAGAACACGATGCCCCCGGCATCGGTGTCCTCCCAGTAGATGCGGACAGGGAAGATGAACGCCATGCTCAGCCCAACAGTGCGCGCATGCGCGCTACTGATTCTTGCAACTGCGCCATCGAATTGGCGGTGGAAAAGCGCACAAAACGCTGCGGGTCAAAGTTGCCGAAATCGCGTCCCGGCGTCACGGCCAGGTGGGCGCGGCGCATCAGTTCAAAGGCAAAGTCCCAGCTCCCCTCTACCCCCAGCTTGGCGCAGGCGCTGCTGCAGTCGGCCCAGGCGTAGAAGGCGCCATCGGGCAGCACGGGCACGCTCAATCCCAGGCGCTGCAGTTCGGGGATGAAGTAGTCGCGCCGGGCCTTGAACTCGGCGCGGCGGCGTTCGTATTCGGCAATGCTCTCGTCTTCGAAGCAGGCCAGCGCGGCGTGCTGCGAGATGGTCGAGGCGCAGATGAACAGGTTTTGCGCCAGACGCTCGACCACCGGCACCAAGGCCTCGGGCACCACCATCCAGCCCAGGCGCCAGCCGGTCATGTTGAAGTATTTGCTGAAGCTGTTGATGCTGATGATGTTGTCGTCGATGGCCAGCGCCGTGTGGCTGAACTGCTCTTCGTAAGACAGGCCCAGATAGATCTCATCAATCAGCGTAATGCCGCCGCGCTCCTGCACCACGTTGTGGATACGGCGCAGCTCATCGGGTGCAATGGAGGTGCCTGTGGGGTTGGAGGGCGAGGCCAGCAGCACGCCCCGTGTTTTGTCGGTCCAGGCCGCGCGCACCTTGTCGGCAGTCAGCTGGAAGCGCTCCTCGGCCGTGGTGGGCACCAGCACCGCGGTGCCCTCGGCGGCGCTGACGAAGTGCCGGTTGCAGGGGTAGCTGGGGTCGGGCATGAGGATTTCGTCGCCCGCGTCCACCAGCGCCAGGCAGGCCAGCTGCAGCGCGGCCGAAGCCCCAGCAGTCACCACGATGCGCCGCGCCGGCACATTCACGCCAAAGCGTTGCTGGTACCAGCCGCTGATGCGCTCACGCAAGGCGTCGAGCCCCAGTGACTGCGTGTACTGCGTGGCACCGGCGGCAATGGCGCGCGCAGCGGCTTCTGCTACCTGCGGCGGCGCCGTGAAATCGGGCTCGCCAATGTTCAGAAAGATCATCGGCTCGCGCGTACCCGCCACCTCGCGTGCCATGGCCTGTGCGGCCTTGGCCACTTCCATTACGTAAAAGGGTTCGATGCGGCTGGCGCGGGTGGAGATTTTCATGGGGGAGTGTTCTGGCCCGTGGGTTGCGGGCTGCGGAGAAAAGACAGGGCGGGCGGGGGGCCCGCTGCGATCGTGCACTCAGCCGCGGGGTGTTGCGGCCTTGTCGGCGGCCACTTCGTCGGCACGCAGCTTCGGGGCCAGGCCGCCGAGCACGCCGTTGACGTACTTGTGACCGTCGGTGCCGCCAAATTCCTTGGCCAGTTCGATGCATTCATTGAGCACCACGCGCCAGGGTACGTCCAGGCAGTGCTGGAATTCGTACACCCCCATCCACATCACGGCACGCTCAATGGGCGAGATTTCGGTCATCTTGCGGTCGAGCAGCGGAGTGATGAGGGCGTCGAGTGCGACCGAGGTTTCGATGCAGCCGTGCAGGAGCGCGTCGTAATGCGCTGCATCGGCCTTGTGAAAGCCGGTCAGGTCGCGTGTGAAGGCGTCAATGGCAGCGGCCTCGTTGCGGCCCACCAGGTGCTGGTAGAGCGCTTGCAGCGCGAATTCGCGTGCGCGGCTGCGGTTGGATTTGGCCGAGGCCTTGCGCGCGCCGGTGCTGGTCACGCCGGGGCGCTTGGTGCGGGGGGCGGGCGCGTCGGGGGTGTGCTCGCTCATGACAGTTGGTCCAGCAGGTTGGCCATTTCTACCGCCACGTAGGCGGCGTCGCGGCCTTTTTCGGTCTGGCGGGCGATGGCTTGCTCCAGGTTCTCGGTGGTGAGAATGGCGTTGGCCACGGGCACCTGGTAATCCAGTGCGACGCGCGAAACACCCGCACCGGACTCGTTGGCCACCAGCTCGAAGTGGTAGGTCTCGCCGCGAATGATGCAGCCCAGGGCAATCAGGGCATCAAATTCGTCCTGCTCGGCCAGGGCTTGCAGCGCCATGGGCACTTCCAGCGCGCCGGGCACGAGCACATGGGTGATGTGCTTTTCCTGCACGCCCAGGTCGATCAGCGCCTTGCGGCAGGCCGTGGCCAGGGCGTTGGTGATGCCTTCGTTGAAGCGGGCCTGAACCATGCCGATGTGCAGTTTCTTGCCATCGAGCTTGTCCGCTGTTCCTTTGTCTGCGCCAAACATGGGTGTGGTTCCTATTCTTTCGGGATGTAACCGGTGATTTCGAGTCCGTAGCCCGCCATGCTGGGCATGCGGCGGGGCTGGCCCATGAGTTGCATCTTCTGCACACCGCATTCGCGCAGGATTTGCGCGCCCACGCCGTAGGTGCGCAGGTCCATGCGGCCGCGCTCGGGCGCCTGGGCAGCGCGGGCCGTACCTTCAAACTGTGCCAGCAACTGTGCAGCGCTTTCGCCGCAATTGAGCAGCACGGCAACGCCCTTGCCTTGCTGGTCGATGTACTGCAGGCTGGTGCCCAGGCCCCAGGAGTGCATGGAGCGGTTGACTTCCAGCGTGTCGAGTACCGACAGCGGCTCGTGCACGCGCACGGGCACCACGTCGTCGACATTCCATTGGCCCTTGACCAGTGCCAGGTGAACGGCCCCGCTGGGTTTGTCGCGGAAGGCATGCGCGGTGAATGCACCGTAGGGGGTTTGCAGCGGGCGTTCGCCCACTTTTTCGACCAGCGACTCGGTGCGGCTGCGGTGTTCGATCAGGTCGGCAATGGTGCCGATCTTGATGCCGTGCTCGGCCGCGAACACCTGCAGGTCGGGCAGGCGCGCCATGGTGCCGTCGTCTTTCATGATCTCGCAGATCACGGCGGCGGGGCTGCAACCGGCCATGGCGGCCAGGTCGCAGCCGGCCTCGGTGTGGCCTGCGCGCATCAGCACGCCGCCGTCCACCGCCTGCAGCGGAAAGATATGGCCCGGCTGTACCAGGTCGTCGGCTTTGGTATTGCCCGCGACGGCCACCTGCACGGTGCGCGCGCGGTCGGCCGCCGAGATGCCGGTGGTTACGCCCTCGGCCGCCTCGATGGAGACCGTGAACGCGGTGCTGTACACCGTGCCGTTGCGCGTGGCCATGGGCGGGAGCTTGAGGAACTCGCAGCGCTCGCGGGTGAGCGTCAGGCAGATCAGGCCGCGGCCAAAGCGCGCCATGAAGTTGATGGCTTCGGGGGTGACATGGTCGGCGGCCAATACCAGGTCGCCTTCATTCTCGCGGTCTTCCTCGTCCACGAGGATGACCATGCGCCCGGCGCGCATCTCGGCAACGATGTCCTGTACCGGTGAGATGGAGGCGGGGGGGAGGGGGGTCTTCATGGGGGCTTTCTTCGATGGGCCGCAGGGGGGAGGGGTCAGCCTGCAACGCAGGTTCTCCGGTGCTGGCGCCCGGCGGGGGCAGAGCCCGCCGAGCGTCCCAAAGAACATGCGATGCGGCGCTGCCGCATGGTGGGCTGGTGTGCGCCGTTGCTGCACGCCAGTCCAAAGCGCTGATTTTAGTGCAGTGCGCCCTGGCCGTGCGCGGCAAACCCGGCGCGGTGGCGGGGTCAGATGGACGAACCCTCCAGCACCACGTCCGATGCGGGATAGGCCACGCAAGGCAAGACGCAACCTTCGGCGATCTCCTCAGGTGTCAGGCCGGGCCAGTCGATGGCATAGCGCACCTGGCCCTGGGCCAGATGACCGATGCAGGTGCGGCAGGTGCCATTGCGACAGGAACTGGGCCAGTCAATGCCGCCTTGCTCCAGTGAGAGCAACAGGGGTTGCTCGGGCCAAGCGTCGCATTGCTGGCCACTGGGTTCGACCGTGGCAATGAAGAAGGGGGTGGTTGCGGTGTTCATGGTGATCAAGGCTGGGGGGTATGCACCCACACCAGCAGCAGGTTGTTGGCAGGCAGGGCGTGGCGTGCGGCCAGGCGCAGGCCGGCCTGGGCGGCGACCTGCGCCACATCGTGCAGGCGGCGAATGCCCCAGTCCGGGTTGCGCTCACGCAGGCTGGCATCAAAAGCCAGGTTGCCGGGCGCGGTGGGCACGTCGTCTTCCAGATAGGGCCCGTAGGTGACGAGATGGCCGCCCGGCGCCAAGTGCCGCGCTGCGCCCTGCATCAGCCCGGCGCAGCAGGCCCAGGGCGCGATGTGCAGCATGTTGGCGCAGTACACCAGGTCGAACGGCGTGGCAAAGGCCGCCCCGCTGCTGGGCCATTGCGGCGCCAGTACATCCAGCAACACAGGCGTGCGCACGTTGTGCACCCCGGCATCGGCGCACCAGGCGGTGATCGAGTCCAAGTGCCCGGCTTGGGCGTCGCTGGGCTGCCAGGTCCAGCCCGGCAGGGCGGCGGCGAACCAGGCCGCATGCTGGCCGGTGCCGCTGGCCACCTCCAGCGCGCTGCCGGTGGCGGGCAGCAAGGCCTGCAGCACCTGCAGGATGGGCTGGCGGTTGCGTTCAGCGGCAGGGCTGTGCATCGGTATTTGCATGAAAAATGGCTATAACGCTTAAAGAATAAGCGCTGAAAGCTATCAATTTAATAGTTTGCAGGACGAACTGCAACGGAGGAAAAAACCATGTTGCAATTGCCTAAAAAAGAGGCGATGCAGGGATGTCCCTGAAAAATCAAGCACTTAGCGCGGCCATACAGCGCTTATCCGGATTTATCCACAGCATTGTCCAGCGGGTGCCGGGATAAGTGTGGGGCGTGTGGCAATGGCGTGCGTAAAAAAAGGGCAATCTACCGCAGTTCTTTGTAAATCAAGCACTTGCAAGCCCCATACAAGGCTTGCCAAAACTTATCCACATGATTGTCCAGTGCGGACAGGGATAACCCCCGCCACGCTCCATCGGCTCAGGCGACGGTCACGCCCTTCCAGAAGGCCACGCGACCGCGCACCATCTCGGCTTCGGGCTTGGGGTCTGCATAGGTCCAGGCGGCTTCGGGATTCATCTCACCATCCACGAGCAGCGAGAAATAGGTCGCCTGCCCTTTCCAGGGACACATGGTCTTGTGGTTGCTGAAGGTGAAGAAGTCGCGCCGGAGCGCGCTCTCGGGAAAGTAGTGGTTACCTTCGACCACGACGGTGTCATCGCTCTCGGCGACGACCACGCCGTTCCAAATAGCTTTCATGGCAGGGACTCCTGTGTGTTTCTGGGTAAAAATGGCTTCTATCGCTTATCAGTTATGCGCTAATAGCTATAAAAATGATAGTAATTTGGGCCTGTGCTTGGGGCCTGCGCAGCCGCCATTGTCGGTGGTGTGGTTCTTTGCAGGGGGTTGTACCTGTCGGAGAATGGCCGCATGACTACCGTAACCCCCGATTATTCCCAAGGCGCTGCCTTTGTGCGCGGCCAGTACGTACCCATTGGCGAAGCTGCCATTCCCATCACCGACTGGGGTTTTCTGCGCTCCGATGCCGCGTATGACGTGGTGACGGTGTGGGATGGCGCCTTCTTTCGGCTCGACGCGCACCTGGAGCGGTTTCAGGCCAGTTGCGCGCGCTTTCGCCTGGATCCGGGCCTCTCGCCCGCGCAGATCACCGCCGTGCTGGAGCAGTGCGTGCGTCTCTCAGGCCTGCGCAGCAGTTATGTGGAGATGATCGTTACGCGCGGCCAGCCGCCGTGGGGCTCACGCGATCCGCGCCAGGCGATCAACCAGTTCTATGCCTTTGCCGTTCCCTATGTGTGGATCGCCAACGCCGAACAGCGCGAGAAGGGGTTGAACCTGGTGGTCAGCAATGTGCAACGCATTCCGGCCGCCAGTGTGGACCCGCGCGCCAAGAATTACCACTGGAACGACCTCACCATGGGGCTGCTGGGCGCGCTCGATGCCGGTGGCGACACGGTGGTGCTGACCGATGGCGCGGGCCATGTGGTCGAAGGGCCGGGCTTCAACCTGTTTTGCCTGAATGCGCAGGGCATGCTGGTGACCCCGGCCGAGGGAGTGCTCGAAGGCGTCACGCGCCGCACCGTGATCGAGATGGCGCAGGCGCTGCAACTCCCGCTGGAAGTGCGGGCGCTGCCCGTGGCCGAACTGCGCGCGGCGCGCGAGGTGTTTGCGACGTCGTCGGGCGGCGGACTGTTGCCCATCACGCAGGTGGATGGCCGGCCCGTGGGCAATGGAACGGTGGGGCCGGTGACGCGGCAGCTGGTGCAGACGTATTGGGACTGGCACCGCGACCCGCGTTACAGCCGTCCCGTGCACTACTCGTAAACACCCTCCTGAGCTGCTCTGTCGCTGCCCCCGGTACTGGCTGCGCTACGCAGGGGGAGCGATGCCCGCGCGGCGGGGCCCTGGACGCTGGTGGCGGGCGTCGTGGGGGTGTTTGGCGTTCAGTCGAACAGCGACTCAAATCCGCCTTCTGGCGCAAAACGCCGCGCCTGGTAGCGCAGCCGCGTGGGGCCGGGCAGGGCGCGTTCGGGTACCGAGTGGAGTGGATCGCCGGGGTAGCAAATGGTGCGCAGGCCGTCTTGCTCAAACGCCTCGGGCAGGATGGTGGGCGGGCGCTGGCCCTGTGCGGCCTGAAGCACGCTGCTTGCGCTGGCGTGGCGCGCCAGGTGGGCCAGGCTCATGATTTGGGGCGGCGCCAGGTCGATGCGGCCGTCGCGGTACTGCTCCAGCGCCGTGCGGGGTGCCACCCAGACGCTCTCGGTGGTTTCCTCGTTGTCATGCAGGGCTGTCTGGCCTGTGGGCGCGAGGGCCACGAAGAACCGCGTGTCAAATCGCCGTGAGCTCACCGTGGGCGACAGGGGGGTGATCCAGCGCGACCATGGCGCCAGCTGGCGGGTCTGCAGGCGCAGTTGCAGGGCCGTCAGCATGTCGGCAAAGGGCATGCCGTCCCGCAGCATGGCGCGGGCGCGCAGGGCATCGAGGGCGCGGCCGGGGGCCGTGGGTTCGGCCAGCAGCAGGCCGCATTCCTCCAGGGCCTCGCGCAGTGCGGCCACGTGCAGGCCCGAGGCCGTGGCGGCGTCGGTGCCGGGCTCGGCCAGGCGGGTGTGCAGTGTGGCCGTGGGCTGGTCGAGCAACCCGCCGCTGCCCAGGGTGCGGTCGGCCTCGTCGAGCTTGCCGCCCGGAAACACGTAAACACCGGCCATGTTGCTGGCCTGCGCATGGCGGCGCAGCAACAGCACTTCCATGCCCGCCGGTGCATCGCGCAGCAGCACCACGGTGGCGGAATCACGGGGCGTTTCAGGGGCGGTGGGGGTGGCGGGCTGCATGGCGGCTTTCAGGGCGGAAGGGGCGTGGGTCAGTCACGAAAGATACTCGTACGTATCATTCTGTCGCTTAAAGTGTGGCGTGTGGTGGCTGACCCTGTCGGGTCGGCGACTGGATTTTCAAGACAACAAAGTGGGTGCATTCCATGGAAATTGATTTCAAAGGCCGCGTGGCCATTGTGACGGGCGCTGGTGGCGGACTGGGCCGTCAGCATGCATTGGCGTTGGCCAAGCGGGGCGCCAAGGTGCTGGTGAACGATCTGGGTGGTGCGGTGGATGGCAGTGGCGGATCGGTTTCGGCGGCGCAGGCGGTGGTGGATGAAATCCGCGCAGCGGGCGGCGAGGCGCTGGCCAACGGTGCGTCGGTCACCGACTTCGAGGCCGTGCAGGCCATGGTGCAGCAGGCCATCGACGCTTGGGGCCGGGTGGATGTGCTGGTGAACAACGCAGGCATCCTGCGCGACAAGTCCTTTTCGAAGATGGACATGGCAGATTTCCGCCTGGTGGTGGACGTGCACCTCATGGGCGCGGCCCACTGCTGCAAGGCCGTGTGGGCGCACATGGTGGCGCAGAACTATGGCCGCATTGTGATGACCACCTCGTCCACGGGCCTGTATGGCAACTTTGGCCAGAGCAACTACGGCGCGGCCAAGCTGGCCCAGGTGGGCCTGATGCAGACGTTGGCCATCGAGGGCGCCAAGTACAACATCCGTGTGAACGCGCTGGCGCCCACGGCGGCCACGCGCATGACGGAGGCCTTGTTTCCACCGCAAATCCTGGACGCGCTCAAACCCGAAGCCGTGGTGCCCGCCATGCTGGTGCTGGCGCACGAAAGCGCGCCGACACGCACGATTCTCTGCGCGGGCGGTGGCTCTTTCGAGGCGGCGCACATCACCCTCACGCAAGGCGTGCACATCGGCCTGGGGGCGGATACCCCCGAGCAACTGGCCGCACGCCTGGCTGGCGTCACGGACCGCACCGACGAACAGGTGCCGCAAAGCGGTGCTGCCCAGGGGACGATTGAGGTGCAAAAGGCCATGGCGGCCGGGGGCTGACACCGCCCCTGCAGGCAGCAGGCGCACCCGACACCTTGGTTTTTGTGGGTGTGCCCGCACTTGTCCCGCACCGGGCGCGGCTGTGCAGGGCATGCTAAGTTCCGGGCCGACGCAAAGAAACGGTACCGACCCATGAGCACATTGCAGGAAAAAATCAGCGCCCACCCACCCGAGCGCCTGGCGGGTATCCGCCGCGGCATCGAGAAGGAGGGCCTGCGCGTGCTGCCCACGTGCGGCCTGGCCCTGACGCCGCATCCGCTGGCGCTGGGCTCGGCCCTCACGCACCCGCACATCACCACCGACTACAGCGAGTCGCAGATCGAGCTGATCACCGCCGCCCACCCGGGGGTGCAGGATTGCCTGAACGAACTGACAGAAATCCACCAGTTCGTGTACCGCGTGCTGCAGGCGCAGAGTGGGGAAATGCTCTGGGTTTCCAGCATGCCTTGCAACCTGCCGACGGACGAGACCATTCCGTTGGCGCGCTACGGCAGCTCCAACATCGGGCGCGCCAAAAGCATCTACCGCATGGGCCTGGGCCACCGCTATGGGCGGCGCATGCAGACCATCTCGGGTATCCACTACAACTGGTCGATGCCCGGCCTGGGAAGCGACGAGTATTTCGCCCTGATCCGCAACTTTCGTCGCCATGCCTTTGTGCTGCTGTATCTGTTCGGGGCTTCCCCCGCGCTGTGTTCCTGCTTTGTGCAAGGGCGAGAGCACAGTTTGCAGCCCCTGGGCGACGACGGGCATTCGCTTTACCTGCCGCATGCCACCTCGCTGCGCATGGGGCGCCTGGGATACCAGAGCGATGCGCAGGCCACCCTGGCGGTGAGCTACAACAGCTTAAAGGGCTACGCTGATTCACTGCATGCCGCGCTCACGCAACCCTATCCGGCCTACGAGACCGTGGGTGTGCGCAACCCCGGCGGCGACTACAACCAGTTGGGCACCAGTCTGCTGCAGATCGAGAACGAGTTCTACGGCACCATCCGCGCCAAACGCACCGTGCGCTCGGGCGAGCGCCCGCTCCATGCGTTGCGCGAGCGCGGGGTGGAATATGTCGAGGTGCGGCTGATGGACCTGGACCCGTTCGTGCCCGTGGGTATCGCCGCTTCCACCATGCGGCTGTTGGATGTGTTTTTGCTGCACTGCCTGCTGCAGGACAGTCCACCCGACACTCCGGCCGAAATTGCGGAACTCAAACACAACCAGCACCTGACCGCAGAGCGCGGGCGCGAGCCAGGCCTGTGCCTGCAGCGCAATGGTCGCAGTGTGCCGCTGGTCGAATGGGGCAGCGAGATCCTGGTGCAGTGCGCTCCGCTGGCGGCGGCCCTGGATGCCACGCATGGCGTCAGCGACTATGGCGACGCCTTGCGGGGTGCCCAGGCGCTGATGGCATCCCCCCAGAACACCCCCTCGGCCCGTGTGCTGGACCGCATGGCCCGGGAGCACGGCCATGGCTTCTCGGCGTTTGCCTGCCAGCAGGCGCGCATGGCACGCGATGTGCTGTTGCAAGAGCCTTGGTCTGCGGAGCAGCAGGCCCGCTACGTGGCCATGGCCAACCATTCGCTGGCCGCGCAGAAAGACATTGAAGCGGCGGACAGCCTGCCGTTTGAGGCCTGGCGCGAGCAGTACATGGCTGTGGAGGAGTTGGGTTAAGGCGCTACTGCGCAAGTCCCTCAGGCGCGCAATGCGCCCCCTGGGGGATTTGTTCAGTATTGCCGTTGTGCTGAAGGCCCGCCGGGCTTGCGCATGCCGTCAGTGCCGCCCTGACAGCGTGGCTGCCACCATCCGTTTGAAGGGCGGAAAGTTCTGCGCCAGGCGCAGGGCGGCATCGCGCAGCAGGCGGGCGGGCGGGTGGTCCGTGGTGTACAGGCGGGCAATCAAAGTCGTTGCCAAGTACAGCGGCAGCGTGGCGCGGCGGTGTGCGCGCTCGTAGCGCGCCAGCAGTTCGGGCGCGGCAATGTCGTGGCCCGCAGCATGCGCGGCGCGCAACTCGCCAGCCAGTGTGGCGATGCCCCGCAGACCAAAGTTAAAGCCGTGCGCCGTCACCGGGTGCATGCCTACAGCCGCATCGCCCACGCAGGCAAAGCGCGGCGCCACCAGGCGGTGCGGGCGCACGCCGACCAGTGGATACAGGTGGCGTGTGCTGGCCAGCTGCATGGCGCCCAGGCGGTTGTCAAAGCGGCGTGTCAACTCTGCGCCGAATGCCGTTTCATCCATCTCCTGCAGGGCTTCCAGCGTGTGGTGCGCCAGCGTGAGCACCACGCAGGAGCGGTGGGCGCCCGTGGCAGGGTCATCGTTCATGGGCAGCAGTGCCAGTGTCTGGCCATAGCCGAACCACTCCCAAGCCACATGCTGGTGCGGTAGCGCATGCGCCATGGTGCACAGCAACATCGAGCGGCCAAAGTCGTGCATGTCGGCGCCAATACCCAGGGCGCGGCGCGTGGCCGAGAAGCGGCTGTCAGCCGCCACCAGCAGGCGTGCGCGAAGCTGCTTGCCACTGGCCAGGGTGACATGCGCCGCGCTGGCGTCGGTATGGGCGCGGGCTACTTTCTCACCTGCCAGCAGGGTGATGTCGTGGTGCTTTTGCTGTGCGGCGTGCAGTTCCTGGAAGGCTGCGCGCCGGATCAGGTGGTTGGACACCAACCAGCCCAGTTCGCTGTGTTGTGAGAGCTGGTGGTCGATCACCATGGCAAAAGGCGAGGGGCCGTTGAGGACCTGTGCATCGCGCAGGGGTGA
Source organism: Simplicispira piscis (assembly GCF_054783455.1). Classification (NCBI taxonomy): domain Bacteria; kingdom Pseudomonadati; phylum Pseudomonadota; class Betaproteobacteria; order Burkholderiales; family Comamonadaceae; genus Simplicispira; species Simplicispira piscis. The sequence goes on along the minus strand of NZ_BAAGQN010000015.1, from coordinate 190,181 downwards.
AAAGGCGCTGGGCGCGTCCGCCACGATGCGGTCCCACAGCCCCAGGTCGCGCAGCATTTGCGCTGACTGCTGCGTCAGTGCGATCTCGCGCCCGTCGTAGGCGGGGTTTTCAATAGCGGCCAGGGGCTGCTGCTCCACCACGCCCACGCGCAGGCCGTGGCCCGAAAGAGAGCGTGCCAGGCACAGGCCCGCAGGGCCGGCGCCGCTGATCAAGATGTCGTAGTCCATGGCGGTTGACACTAACCTGGGGCCCAAAGCCATGCATTGATGGGGGTCAAGACCTGGGTGGCCGGTGGGTGACAATGTAGGCTGACCGTGTCATGGCTGCGATTTTTCAATAAAAAATGCTGTTTTCGCCCGTAAATAAAGCGCGAGCAGCTATCAAATAAGTAGTAAATGTATCTGGGCAGGCGGTTATCCTGGATGGGTATGTGGTTCTCTGATTTTTTGCATTTACACCCCCGCCGGTTTGTATTGGCGCTGCGCATGTCGCGCCCCGGCTTTCTCGTCATTACGGCCGTGGGCTGCCTGATCGGCGTGGCCTCGGCGGCGTCTGCGGGGGGCGGCGTGTCCGGTCCGCGGGCATGGGTCACACTGGTACTGGCGCTGCTGGCACATGCGGCGGCGAATATGCTGAACGACCATGCCGACGCCCTGAATGGTGCCGATGCTGCCAACACGCAAGGCCTTTTCCCGTTCACCGGTGGCTCGCGCCTGGTGCAAAGTGGCGCGATGCAAGCGAGCGCCATGCGTACCTTGGCGCAGGTGCTGCTGGCTTTGGTGGCAGCAGGTGGCTTGTGGCTGGCGCTGTACAGCGGCCCCGCGCTGGTGCTGGTCGGTCTGGCGGGTGTGTTGCTGGGCTGGACGTATTCGATGCCGCCGCTGGCGCTGATGTCGCGCGGCCTGGGCGAGCTGGCTGTGGGTTTGGCCTGGGGGCTGGTGGTGGTGGGGGCTGACTATGTGCAGCGCGGCCATTTCGCTCCGGCGCCCCTGGCGGCGGCGGCCAGCTATGCGCTGTTGATTGCCAACATCCTGGTGGCCAATGGTTTTCCGGATGCAGTGCCCGATGCGCAGGTGGGCAAACGTACACTCATGGTGCGCCTGGGTCCCGAGCGTGCTGCCTGGCTGTATCTTGCGCTGGCTGTAGGGGCGCACGCCCTGCTGGCGGCAGCGGTGCTGGTGCGCGTGCTGCCGCAGTCTGCGCTGTGGGCGCTGGCGGCTCTGCCGCTGTCCATCGCGGCGGCCGTTCTGCTGTTGCGCTGGTCGGGCAACCCCGAGCGGCTGCGCCCGGCCCTGGTGCTGGGTATTGCAGCCGCCGTGGTGCATGGGCTGGCGTTGGCAGTCGGGCTCTGGTGGGCCGGGCGCTGAAATGGCCTGCATGCGGTACAACCGATTTTGAAAGAATAAGAAAATGTCCATCCAGTGGTTCCCCGGTCACATGCACTTGACCAAGAAAGCGATCACCGAGCGCATCAAGGACATTGATGTCGTGATCGAGGTGCTGGATGCCCGTCTGCCCGGCTCCAGCGCCAATCCGCTGCTGGCCGAGCTGACGGGGCACAAGCCCACGCTCAAGGTGTTGAACAAACAGGATGTGGCCGACCCCGCGCGTACCGAAGCCTGGCTGGCCTGGTACAACGCCCGAAGCGGTACGCATGCGCTGGCGCTGGATGCCTCCGAGCCCGCGCCGGCGCGCAAGCTCATCGACGGGTGCCACTTGCTGGCCCCCAACCGCGGCGGCATGGCCAAGCCTATGCGTGTGCTGATCTGTGGGGTGCCCAATGTGGGCAAATCCACCCTGATCAACACGCTCTCCAACAAGCGCCAGGCCAAAACGGGTGACGAGGCTGGCATTACGAAGCTGGAGCAGCGCATCACGCTGGCTGACGACTTCTATCTGTGGGATACACCCGGCATGCTCTGGCCGCGTATCAGCGTGATCGAGAGCGGTTACAACCTGGCGGCCAGTGGTGCGGTGGGGCGCAATGCCTATGACGAAGAACTGGTGGCGCTGGAGCTGTTGCGCCGCCTGCAGACACGCTATGCCGCGCAGCTTGAGGCACGGTACAAGTTGGGCCTGGCGCCCGCTGCTTTGGCCGCCATGCCCGATGACGCCTTGCTCGAAGCCATTGGCCGCAAGCGCGGCGCGGTGATGACCGGCGGGCGGGTGAATGTGCAAAAGTCCGCCGAGATCGTGATGACCGATTTCCGCACGGCCACCTTGGGCCGCATCACGCTGGAGACGCCGGAAGAATTCGAGGCCTGGCAGGCCGCCGGGGTGCTGCGCGACGCCGAGCGCGATGCGAAAAAGCAGGCCCGCGAAGACCGGAAGAAAAAAGGCAGCGGCATTCGGGAGTCCTGAGCCGCGCCGCCTTCGTGCTTTTTAGGCCGCTTTGGTCTTGCCCTTTGGGATCACGGCCGTAACGGGTGGCGTGGGGCGGTCGGAGCCGGACGACTCCTTGGGCAGCGAAGTATCCTTTTTGGGCTTCTTCGCCATCTTGTTGTTGTGCATCTGACCTTTGGCCATGGGTTCTCCTTGTGGGTCTCGGGATGGGACCGCTGGGCCGATGGTAAGCCACAAATGATCGCCCACGCACCAGCCTGGTGACCTTGCTCGCCCAGTGCTCAGGGTTTGCGTCAGAATGACTTTGGATGCCGCCTCCGCGGGTTCACGGTGCAGCCATGCTCTGCCATGGAGCGGCCCAGCCCAAAATGGACCGCAGCGGCCGGTGGGCAGCCGACGATCTCCAAATCCGCCAGCCTTCTGGTTCTGCGCAATAGGCTGCGGCCCCCTCATAAGGAATTCCCTGCATGACACACCACCCTCCGATTTTTGAAGTTCTGCCACGCGACCTGTCGGCCTATCGCCAGGGCAACATCGGCATTGACTATGTGCACCGGTTTGCGTCTGGAAAGCCAGGCCCCCATGTGCTGGTCAATGCGCTGACGCATGGCAATGAGATTTGTGGGATGGTGGCTGCAACGCACCTGCTCGACACGGGCATACGCCCCCTGGTGGGCACGTTGACCATCAGCTTTGCCAATGTGGCGGCCTATGAATCGTTCGACCCGGCCCGTCCGTTCGAGAGCCGCCAGCTGGAGCACAACCTCAACCGCGTCTGGTCCGCCCTGGAGCTCGATGGTCCGCTGGACAGCCCGGAAATGCGCCGCGCGCGTGAACTGCGGCCCGTGGTGTCGGCGGCCGACCATATTCTGGATATTCATTCCACCAGCCAGGACGTGGAGCCCTTCTGGGTCTACCCCGGCTATGCGCGCAACGCTGCTGCCGCCATGGCGTTGGGGCGCCCGCCGGTGCACCTGGTGATGCCCAGCGGGCTGGGTTCGGGCACGCCGCTGATCCAGCACGGGCGCCACGGCCAGGACGATGGGCATGGGGTCGCCCTGGTGGTGGAGTGCGGCCAGCATTTTCGCCAGAGTGCGGCCGATGTGGCCACGGTGGCGGCGCTGGATTTTCTGGCGCATTTCGGTCTGATCGAGCGCACGGGGCAACAAGCCGAACCTTTGGTGCAACGGCGGTTCGAGCTGCTGGAGACTTGCATGGTGCGCACGGCGAACTTCCGTTTTGTGCGGCCCCTGGTGGGCTTTGAGGTGTTTGCCCAAGGTGACCTCATTGCCACCGACGGCCCGCATGACGTCCGCGCGCCCTGCGATGGCTGCACCATCTTCATGCCGACCCGGGAGCCTATCGTGGGGCGTGAGGCGGTGTACCTTACGCGGCCGTTGGTCTGAGCAGGGGCAGAGCCCAGGGCTGCTGCTCCAGCAGCCGATGCCAGTCGCCGATGTCGGCGGTGGCAGTGCCGGGCTGCAGGAGCCCGCTGTCCAGTTCCAGCCATTCGCCGGTAACGGGGTGGGGCAGCGCCAGTTGCCAGGCGTGCAGCCACAGGCGCTGCTGGCCCAGACGGGTGGCCCACCAGCGGTTCAGCGGGCCTTTGCCGTGCGTGGCGTCGCCGATGATGGGGTGGGCCAGGTGCTTGAGGTGGCGGCGAATCTGGTGGCGCCGCCCAGTCAGTGGCACCGCTTGCACCAGTGAGGCGCGTGTGTGTGCAAAGCGCGGGTCGCTGGACTCGGGCAGCTCCAGGTGCGTCAGGCTGCGCAAGTGCGTCTGGGCAGGCTGGGCGGGAGCATCTGGGGGGGCATCGTCGGGTCGCAGGGCATGGTCTACCTCGGCGCTCCCTGGGAACCAGCCGCGCACCATGGCCAGGTAGCGCTTGCGCACGGCATGGTGTTCAAAGGCCTGCGACAGCGCGCGCGCAGCAGCAGGGTGCAGACCCATCACCAGCACGCCGCAGGTGCCCTTGTCGAGCCGGTGCACGGGGTAGACATGCTGGCCCAACTGGTCGCGCAGCGCCTGCATAACAAAACGGGTCTCCCCGGCATCCAGCCCGGTGCGGTGCACCAGCCAGCCGGCAGGCTTGTACACGGCCACCATGGCGTCATCGCGCCAAAGAATGTGGAGCGGGGGCATCAATGCGCCTGCGCAGCCTCTTTGGCGCGCATCTTGGCCGCGATGTATTCACCATGGGTGACATGCAATAGCCCGGCCACCTTGCTGATGGTGTGCTGTTCGTGCGCGTCCAGGTGGTCGTCGGCATAGGCTACCTGCCACAGGGCCTCGACCAGGTCGATTTTCTGTGCTTGCGTGCAGTGGTCGTTGAGCATGCTGGTAAAGCGCTGGTAGTCATAGGCTGTCTCGGCCGTGGTGGTGGCCTGCTCCACCAGCCGGGCCAGCGTGTCTGGTGCCAGGGCAAAGGTGCGCTGCAGCGCGCGCAGCAGGGCTTGCTGCTCCACGGCGCTGGTCGTGGCGTCGGCGCGGGCCACTTCCACCAGCAGCACCGCGGCCGCCAGTTGCACGGCCTGTGCAGGGTCGGCATGGTCGGGAGCGGGCAATGCGAAGTGGTCGAAAAGGTCTTTCAGGGCTTGGATCATGGTGGTGTGTGGTTCATGGGGGAAGGCGTGCCCGTGTGCAATGGGTCCCGGCGCGCGACAATCCTGCACCATGAAGACCATTCTCCCCCTGCAATTGCTGGTCAAGCCCAGCAAGATAGACCCCCAGCCCCTGGTTTTGTTCCACGGGCGCAGTTGCCCCGACGGCTTTGCGGCCGCTCTGGCCGCCTGGCGCTACTACGGCGGCCAAGTTGAGCTGGTGGGCCTGGACCACGGCGATACGAAGTCGGTGGACGACTTGCCGCCGCTGGCGGGCCGGGCTGTTTACATCCTGGACTTTTCTTTTTCGGAAAACATTTTGCGCGCCATTGAGGAGCGCGCAGAGCGTTTGGTTCTGCTGGACCACCACAAGAGCGCCGCAGAAAAACTCACAGGCTTTGCCTGCCGCTGCGGTGTGGTGCATTTCGATATGGACAAATCGGGCGCCCGCCTGGCATGGGAGTTCTTCCATCCCGAGGAATTTTTACCGGATCTCGTGCGCTACGTCGAGGACCGCGACCTGTGGAACTGGCAGTACCCGGAAAGCGCAGCCTTTCTTGCCGCGCTGGACATGGAACCGTTCGATTTTGTGCGTTGGCAGGAGATCGCCTTCTTCGATTCGGTACAGACGGCCGCATTCATGGCGCGTGGCCAGGCCATGGACGAGAAATTCCACAAGCTTGCCGCCGACATGGCCGAGGGCGCCTTGCCTGTCACCTTCAATGGACAGCAAGGTTTGATGCTCAACGCCCCTGGTGTGTTCCACAGCCTGCTGGGTGAAATGCTCTCCAAGCGCAGCGGTACCTTTGCGCTGCTGTGGTCGGCGGGCAAGGGGGGCGTGGTCAAGGTGGGGCTGCGCTCGCAGCGCGGTTTCGATTGCATTCCCTTGGCCGAAAGCATGGGCGGTGGCGGCCATGCGCAGGCCTGTGGTTTTCGCATGGGAATCGAGCGCCTGCCTGCTCTGCTCAGTGGATCGCTGGATGCCACGGCCCCCGCGGCTGGATGTTTCTGAAATATATTAGGTTAAAATGCTTCGAAACGCTTATCAATAAAGCGCAAGCAGCTATCGTTAATATAGCTTTTCCACAAAAAATATCGCCATGTACCAACGCCCAGCGGAGGGTAGTGCAGGCACATCCCCGCCATGGAGCCAGCCCTCCTGGCAGATTCTGCGGCCTGGGGCTCCCGGCCCCCTTTTTTTGAAAGCCTCTCTGCTGTGTTCAAGGGCATTGTTGCGTCCGTTCTCGCCTCCTTCCTGTTTGGCGGCATTTACTACCTGTCTCCGTTTCTCGCACCGCTCGATGGCGAGGCCATTTTTGGCTGGCGCGTGCTGTGTACGCTGCCCTTTACCACCGCGCTGCTGTTCTGGCGTGGCGAGGCTGCGCAGGTGCGGGAGCTGTGGCAGCGCGTGCGTGCCAAACCGACGTTGGCGCTGGCCTTGCTGACCAGCAGTGCCCTGGTGGGTGTGCAGTTGTGGCTGTTCATGTGGGCGCCGCTGCATGGGCGCGCGCTGCCTGTGTCGCTGGGCTATTTTTTGCTGCCACTGGTGATGGTGCTGGTGGGCCGTGTGATCTACCGCGAGCAACTTTCGCCTGCGCACCGCTGGGCGACCGGGCTGGCGGCGGTGGGGGTGGGGTTTGAGCTGCTGCGCGCCGGGGGCGTGTCGTGGGAGACCTGGCTGGTGGCCTTGGGCTACCCTGTGTACTTTGCTCTGCGCCGCCGTTTGCGCACCGAACAACTGGCAGGCCACTGGCTTGATCTGGCGGTGATGCTGCCCGTGGCCGCCTGGTTTGTGATGCGTGAGCCGTCCACTCTGCCAGTCGTGGCGGCACACGCCAAGTTGTGGATCCTGGTGCCCTTGCTGGGCGTGGTCAGTGCGGTGGCGCTGGCGCTGTACATGGCCGCCAGCCGCCTTCTGCCCATGGGGTTGTTTGGTTTGCTTACCTATGTCGAGCCGGTGCTGCTGGTGCTGGTGGCCCTGCTGCTGGGCGAGACCGTGGCCGAAGGGCAGTGGCCCGTGTACGGCCTGGTATTTGCCGCCGTGGCTGTGCTGGTGGCCGACGGCGCCGCGCAGGTGCTGCGCGAGAGGCGCTCGCTGCCACCGGGCGCATGAGGCGCGCGCTTTTCGGCCCGGCCTTGACTGCCCTCAATAAAGCGGCGCAAACGCGAAGGCTCTAGCCCGGTGTCTGGGTACACTCGCGCCGCACCGCACCCCATCTGCGGCGCAGAAGGTTGAACAATGCACACACTGACCGAGATACGCGGCGCCCGCCGAACAGGGTATTGGTTATGGGCCCTGGCCACCCTGCTGGCGCTGCTGCTCGGCACAGGAGGGGCGCAGGCGGAAGAGGCGGCGGGCCAGTGGGGTCTGCGTTTGCTCAAGACCTACGATCTGCCCCCTGAGGCCGTGGCCCGGTTTCTGCAGTACCAGGAGAAAAATGCCCAAGCCGGGCCCGCTGCTGCGCAACCGGGCGAACCACTGGCAGGTGCTCAAGCCTGGCAGGGCCCGGATATCGACCTGACCACGGATGGCAGCCCCTACACCTTGGTCATCAAAGCCACCGGCGTGGCGCTGGCCGATGGAGACGCAGGCACCCGTCTGCAATTGGGCTGGGTTCTCGACGGTAGCTTGCACAAGGTGTTGTTGCCTGAAATGGCACAGAAAAATGCACGCGGGGGCCAAACGGTTGAACTGGTCGGTGCGTCGCTGCCCGTGACCCTGAAAGCCGACCGCAAGGCCGCCCCGGTGATCGAGTTCAATACGGCCCACAACCTGCGCCTGCAGGACATGCGGATCGAGGTGTGGTCGGGTATGCGCCCCTCCTCGCCGATCGAGCTGCTGATGGGCTGGGTGCCCATCTTGCTCGGGGTGGCGGCACTGGCCTTTGTGTGGTGGGCGCGGCGTAATTAGAGCGGCAAACAACCTTTCTTGTTGTCGTTGTCCCGCCTTGTTGCGCTGTCTGTGCTGCCTGCGACGGGATGCCTGGACAGGGCCGCTTCGTTGCGGTTTTGTGAGCCATTCCTGGTGCGTTTTTCGGATCGTGTAACTTATTGCTTCGACCCGCAATCGTCTCGCTGCGTCTTTTAAGATGCCCCGCCCACCGTTGTAGTCGCGTGGCAGTCAACGTCAGGAGAAGCAGCCATGTCCCAACCTTTGCAAAGTGCCCGTGCCAGGGCCTGGGCCGCAGGCGTGCTGTGCACCCTGGCACTGTGGGCAGGGTGCGTGGCGGCGCAAACCGATGCCAGCCCGCAGAGACCCGCGGTGCTCAAGCAATGGCATGTGGCCTATGACGTGGCAAAGGATGGTCGTGCGTCGTACGCCAATACCTTGCTGAACCAGGTCACGCGGCCCAGCGCCTTGGAAGAGTTGAAATCCTTTTCTTTCTCCTTCAGCAATGGGGTCCAGAAGGGCCAGATGCTGGAGGCCTATACCCTCAAGGCGGATGGGCGGCGCATTGAGGTGCCTCCTGGCGACTACCAGACGCACGTGCAGTCAGACCAAACGCGCATCTCGGTTGTATTCCCGGATTTGGCCGTGGGCGATTTCGCAGGCGTCAGCTACCGCATCGACGACAAGGAGGCCATGTTCCCCGGGCAGTTTTCGGTGGTGCAAGAGTTTTCTCCCGATACCGTGCACGAGGACAGCCAGATCACGCTCCGGGTTGCCAAGGGCCTGAAGCTGCGTTTCGAGGCGCATGGTTTGCAGGAGCAGCCCGAAGCGACTGAAGGCGATACCACGGTGCGCCAATGGCGTTACCGCAACCCCCAGCCGCACCCCTCGGAAGAAGGCGATGCGGGCATCTGGCGCCTGGACGAAATGCCGGTGCTGCTGGTCAGCAGCTTTGCCGACTATGCCGCGATGGCCCGCGCCTATGGCGAGCGCGCCCTGCCCAAGGCCGAGCCCACGGCCCGTATCCGTGAACTGGCGCGCTCCATCGTGGGCGCGCAAACCGATCCGCGCGAACGTGCGCGCCTGCTCTATGAATGGGTGTCCACGCAGATCACCTATGACGGCAATTGCCTGGGTGTGGGCACCGTGGTGCCGCGCGATACCGACCAGGTGCTGGACAGCAAGATGGGCGACTGCAAAGACCATGCCACGCTGCTGCAGGCTTTGCTGGCGGCGGCCGGGGTGCGCGCTGAGCAGGCGCTCATCAATGCGGGCGAAGAGTATGACCTGCCCGCTACGCCGGTGGTCGCCAGCGTGAACCATGTCATCAACTACCTGCCCGACCTTCGCCTTTACCTGGACGCCACGGCCAAGCAGGTGCCTTTTGGCTACCTGCCCGCCAATGCCTATGCCAAGCCGGTGGTCCATGTGGGAGCAGACCAGGCGGTGGCCATCCTGCCTGCCGCCAATGCCGACCAAACGCAGCAGCGTGTGCACACTGCGATCAAGCTGGCCGTCAACGGCAGCGCGAGTGGACGCCTGCGGGTCGATTTTTTGGGCACCCAGGCCGCCCGCATGCGTGAATACATGCGTGACCTGCACGGTGATGCGCAGCACGATTTTGTGCGCAAGGTGCTCGCCAGCGCAGGCTACAAGGGCACAGGCGTTCTGGACAAGGGCGATTTGTCTGCCGACAAGGCGCTCTCGGAAAAATACAGCTTTGGCTTCAGTTTCGACATCGACAACTACCTGCAAGGCGGCCCCGAAGGCGCTTTTGTGCTGGCGCCGGTGGTGGGGTTGCCCTTGTCGGTGGTGCGTTTTGCCACGCTGGAGGACCCACCCAAGCCCCGGCGCAGGGTGCGTTGCTATGGCTACCACAGCCAGGAAACCTACGACATCACCCTGGAGCCAGGAGTAGTGTTCACGCGCCTGCCGGAGAACCTGCAGACCAACAACCCGCTGATCAACTACAGCGGCAGCTACCGGCGCACCAGCAATGGGGTGCGGGTGGAACGCGAAATCCGTGACACCACGCCTGAGGGCATTTGTGCCCCTGAATACATGGTGCAGTGGAACGCCCAGGCCCAGCCCATCGCGCAAAGTTTGCGCGCGCAAATTTTCTATCAGCGGGGCATGGCACAGAGCCGGGCAAAGCCTGCACGCAGCCACAGTGCCAAGGCCAAAGCGCGCGGAACAAAGAAAAAGAAGTGAAAAACGCCTCTGGCGCTTGCTGTGAAAGCGCTGACAGCTATAAAGAATAGAGCATTCAGGCCCGATTGACAGGGCGCTGTAGAGACCCCGCCAGCGCCAGACCCAGGGCAAGGCCCGCAGCATCAGCCAGCCAGTCGGCCCACTCGCCATGGCGCCAGCCGGTGGCGGCTTGTGCCAGTTCGATGAGTCCACCAAACACCAGCAAACCCGCCAGCACCCGCCAGCGGCGGTGCGGGTAGGCCAGCAGGCCCAGGGCTGCCAGGGTCGCAAAGGCAAGCGCGTGCTGTGCCTTGTCCCACAGGCTGAACACCTTCGGTGGAAGGTACGCAGTGGGCAGCAGGCAGAGCACGGTCACGCCTAGCAGCAGGGCCCAGAAGACGGGAATGGTCACGCCGGGTTGAACCCGGCCAAAGGTAGGGTGGGGCATCAAGCGCTCGGTGGGGCAGGCAGGCGCTTTTCCAGCAGGCGCACCAGGATGTGCAACAGGCGGTTGGCGGGGGTGGCAATCCCCAGCGCCTCGCCCCGGCGCACGATGAAGCCGTTGAGGTGGTCAATCTCGCTGTGCTTTGCGCGCGCCAGATCTTGCGCGGTGGAGGATATCTGGCCCGGCATGGAGGCTGCGAGCGGCAGCACCGCCTCGGCCGTGCCTTCTGGCACATGGATGCCGCTGGCCCGTGCCACGGCCAGGCATTCCTGCACGATGTCGTCCATCATTCGGGGGATGTTCAGGCCCGGGCTGTTAACGATTTCGCCGTAGGGCAGCCCGGTAATGGCCGAGAGCGGGTTGTACACGCAGTTGAGCACCAGTTTGGCCCACAGCGCTCCCGCCACGTTGTCCGATACCTGCACCGGAATGCCTGCGGCGGCAAAGGTTTGTGCAAGGGGTTCGCTGGCGGGTGACGGCGCAACCACCAGTTCGCCCCGGCCAAAGTGGCGCACATGGCCGGGCCCGGCCATGGCGGTGGCCACGTACACCACGGCAGGCAGCACTGGACGCTGCAGTACGGCCGCGAGGCGCTCGGCGTTGTCCACGCCGTTTTGCAGGCTCAGCACAGTGGCGCCTTCAGCCAGATGCGGCGCCATGGCCAGGCCTGCGCTCTCGGTGTCGGTGGACTTGACGCAAAACAGCACGCACTGCGCGCCCTGCACGGCCTCGGGCTGCGTGCTGGCCTGCACGCGCACCTGTTCCTGAAAGGTCTGGGTGTCCAGCCGCAATCCCTGGCGTTGCATGGCCTCGACGTGTGCAGGTCGGGCCACCAGCACCACATCGTGCCCGGCGCGGGCCAGCATTCCTCCGTAGTAGCAGCCCACGGCGCCCGCGCCCATCACGGCGATCTTCATGGCAAGGGCCTTGGCGCAGTGTGGCGCAGTGATGGGGCGGAAGGTGGATGGGTAGGGATGTGTGCAGGCATGGGCGCAGTGTAAAGGCGCGGGCCTTGCTGCACGTATCGCAAATGGGGAGCCACTCGTAAACCCTTGCCTTGTCGGGGTTGGCATCTTGGACGGTGCCGCGATAATGGGCCGCATGGATCCCTCCGTTCACGTGCCGGAAGATGTCAGCCAGTGGAATGAAGGGGCTGTCGAACCACTGGCTGAGTTGCCCGCTATCGTCGACTTGCTGCGACGGCGTTGCGCGATCGATTTTTCAGGGTACAAAACCTCCACCGTCACGCGCCGCATCCACCATCGGATCGCCCAGTGTGAACTCGATGGTGCACAGGCCTATGTGCAGCGCCTGGATGCCGACGAGGCCGAGCGCCAGGCCTTGTGCCGCGATCTGATGATCAACGTGACCGAGTTCTTCCGTGACCCGGAGGTGTTCGCTCAATTGTTCGACGAAGTGCTGCCCGACCTGCTGCGTGGGCGCGATGCCAGCGATGAGTTGCGTATCTGGTCCGCGGGTTGCGCGAGCGGCGAGGAGGCGTACTCGCTGGCCATGCTGGCGCTCGATGCCGCAGGTCGCATGGGCTTCCACGGAAACGTCAAGGTGTTTGCCACCGACCTGGCTGGAGACGTGCTGGCCGAAGCGTCGCGCGGCAGCTATGGCGATGCGGCAGTGGCTGCCGTGCCCGAGGGGCTATTGAGACGGTATTTTTTGCGCGAATCCGAGGAGCGTGTGCGGGTCGACGCCACTTTGCGCCGCCATGTCGTGTTTGCACGGCACAACCTGCTGAGCGATCCGCCGTTCACCCGCATCGATCTGGCCGTCTGCCGCAACTTGCTGATCTACCTCAAGCCAGTGGCGCAAATCAAGGCACTGTCGCAACTGCACTTTGCCCTCAAGCCGCATGGTGTGTTGTTGTTGGGAGCCAGCGAAACGGTGGGTGCTTTCGAGTCACAGGCGTTTTCGGCCATGCACCGTTCGCACAAGCTTTTTCGCAAGCAGCCGGTGGTGCTGGCGCGGTCGATCGATGCGCCGACCCTGGGAGTCAAGGCCATCCCCGTGCAGCCCGAAATGGATTTGCCCGACGTGACGGGTCAGCCGCCGGAAGTGCTTGAAGCAGAGCTGCTGGCCACGCGCGAACGCCTGCAGGAAATGGTGCTTGAACTGCAGGCGAGCCACGAGCGGCTCGACCTGGGCAATGAGGAACTGACGGCCTCCAACGAGGAGCTGCAGAGCACCAACGAAGAACTGAAATCGGTGAATGAAGACCTGTACGTCCTCAACCGCGAACTCGAAGGCAAGAACGAAGAACTGGGCACGCTGAACCGCGATTACGACCACTTGCTCGACAGCACCGAGATCGGCATTGTGTTTCTGGATGCGCAGTTGCACTTGCGCCGCTTTAGCCCGGCGGTGGGCGAATTTCTGGCGCTGCGGGCCAGTGATCTGGGTCGCCCGGTGCGCGATATCCATTACCGCATCGGATCGCAGCAGGACTTTTTGGCGGAGTTGCAGCGCTGCGCACGCACGGGTGATCGCATCGAACACGAAATTGCGCTGGGGGGTGGGCGCTGGGTGTACCAGCGCATGCTGCCTTTCAAGGAAGACGGCGCGCGGGGTGATGGCGTGGTGCTGACGTGGACCGACATCAGCGAAATCAAGCGCATGCAGACGCTGACCGAGCAATTGGCTGCCGACCGCACGCGCCTGATGGGCATTCTGGACTTGCTGCCCGATGGGGTGTACATCACCAGCGCGAATTTTGATATTGAATATCTCAATCCGGCGCTGGAACGGGAGTTCGGACCGGTGCAAGGCCGCAAGTGCTACGAGTATTTCCATGGCCGGAATTCACAGTGTGACTGGTGCAACCATGACAAGGTATTGGCCGGAAAGACGGTGCAATGGGAATGGACGTCGCCCAAGGGGCGCACCTTTGACCTGTTTGACCTGCCTTTCCATAATCCCGACGGCACGGTGAGCAAGTTTGAGCTTTTCCATGACATTACCGATGCCAAGGACAGTCGCCGTCGCATGCAAGAGGCCGCCAAGCTCGCGCGGGTGGGTCATTGGGAATGGTCGATAGCGACGGGTGAACTGCACTGGGGCGATGAAACCCTGAAGTGCTTTGGTTATGCGCCGGGCAGTCAATCGCCGACCATTGAGGCCTTTTTGCAGCACATCATTCCCCAGGATCGGAGGCGGATAGAGGCTTCTCTGCAAAGCACCCTGGAGCTGCGCACCGATTACCAGGAAGAGTTTCAGTTCGTGCGCATGGATGGCAGCGTGCGCATTGGTCTGGCCACCGGCCACGTGGAATGCAATGTTCAGGGCCATCCCATCACCCTGTCGGGGGCCATGCAGGACATTACCCTGCTGCGCCAGACCGAGCAGCGGTTCCAGGTGGCGTTTCGGGCCAGCCCGCTGGCGGCGTCGATCGCGCAGATATCGGACGGTCGGTTCATTGAAGTCAATGACAAGTATGAAAAATACTTTGGTTGGACACGGGCAGACCTGATCGGGAAGTCCACACTGGATATTGGTTTATGGGTCGATCTGGCGTCCCGCCAGGCCTGGCTGGATGAGCTCAGGCGCGTTGGCACGGCGCTCGATTTCGAGTCGCAATGGCGTTGCAAGTCGGGTGAGATACGGCTGGTGAGCCTGTCGGCCGAGCTGATCGACATCGACAACGAGCCGCTGGTGCTGGCCTTTATCCAGGACATCACCGAGCGCAAGGAGAACGAGGCGCGCATTGATTTTCTCGCGCACCACGATCCCCTTACCGGTTTGCCCAACCGCGTGCTGTTCCGCGACCGGTTTGCCTTGGCCATGGCCTGGTCTGAACGCAGCGGGTGCAAGGTGGCGCTGCTGTATGTGGATCTGGACCACTTCAAAACCATTAACGACACGCTGGGCCATCCGGTGGGTGACCACCTGCTGCAGCAGGTGGCGCAGCGCCTGCGTGGGTGTGTGCGCGAAACTGACACGATCAGCCGCCAGGGCGGCGACGAGTTCCTGATAGCCCTCACTGACATCCACGACCAGGAGGCTGTCAGCCGGGTGACCACCAAGGTCATCGATGCCTTGAGCAAACCCTTCAGCATCGACAACCACGAGCTGGCCGCTACCGTTTCCATGGGCGTGGCGGTATGGCCCGACGATGGCCAGGATTTTGACGCACTGCTGCAACGCGCCGATACCGCCATGTACCAGGCCAAGGCGGCCGGGCGCAATACCTACCGTTTTTATACCGCCCAGATGAATGCCCAGGCGCTGGAGCAGTTTCAGCTGCGCACTGCGCTGCACTGGGCGCTGGACCAGCACCAGTTCGTGCTGCACTACCAGCCGCAGATCGAGCTGGCCAGCGGGCGCGTGGTGGGCGTGGAAGCCCTGCTGCGCTGGCAGCGTGGCCCGCAGGAGTTGCTGCTGCCGGGGCGCTTTATTGCCGCCGCCGAGGAGAGCGGGCTGATTGTGCCGATTGGTGAGTGGGTGTTGCGCGAAGCCTGTGCCCAGGCCGTGCGCTGGCAGCAGGCGGGTTTGCCCGAGATGACCATGGCGGTCAACCTTTCGGCGGTGCAGTTTCGCCGCAGCGACCTGTTGTGCACCGTGACGCAGGCGCTGGTCGATTCCGGGCTCGACCCAGCCTGGCTGGAGCTGGAGCTGACAGAATCCCTGCTGATCGACGATGCTGAGCAGGTGCTCGAAACCTTGCGCCGCCTCAAAGCGCTGGGCGTGTGCCTGTCTATCGATGACTTCGGCACCGGCTATTCCAGCCTGGCTTACCTCAAGCGTTTTGCCGTGGAAAAGCTCAAGATCGACCAGTCCTTCGTGCGCGACATCGTCAGTGACCCGGACGACGCGGCCATCGTGCGCGCCATCATCAGCATGGCGCGCAGCCTCAAACTCAAGGTCATTGCCGAAGGGGTGGAAACCGGCGAGCTGGCCAGCATCCTCCACCTGTACCAGTGCCATGAAGCGCAGGGTTATCACTACGCACGCCCCATGCCTGCCGATGCCCTGGTCGACTGGCTTCAGTCCTATCCCGTGCGCACCTGAAAGTGCGGAAAAATAGAGTGGAATCCCCACCCTGCAATAAGCTGCGGTTCGCATTGCGAAGGCGCGTAAACCTGCAGATACTGGGCGCTCTTCCAACCCTTGCTTCGACATGCCTGCAAAGAACCCTTCTTCCGAATTTCGCATCCTCGCCCTCAGCGGCGGTGGTTATCTGGGTTTGTATGCAGCGGTGGTGCTTGCCGAACTGGAAGAACGTGTAGGCGAGCCGCTGGGGCGGCGGTTTGACTTGATCGCCGGCACGTCGGTCGGTGGGCTGCTGGCCATGGCACTGGCGTTCGAGGTGCCCATGGCGCAAATCGTCAAGCTGTTTGTCGAGCGCGGAGAGGACGTGTTCTCATCGCGCCGCCTGCCCGGCGGTGCCGTTACGCGGCTGATTGATCTTACGCGGTCCGTGCTGGGCCCCAAATACACCGGGGAAGCCCTGCGCCAGGAACTGACCCGCCATTTCGGCAAGAAGACACTGGGCGATGCGCTGCACGCCGTGGTGGTGCCTGCGGTCGACGTTTCGCGCAGCGTGACCAAGGTGTTCAAAACGCCCCATGCCCAAGGATCGCTGGGCGACGAATTGCTGAGCGTGGTGGATGTGACGCTGGCCACCTGCGCTGCGCCAGCCTTCTTCCCTTGTGTGAAGGTGGGCCCTAAGCTATATGCTGACGGGGGCCTGTTTGCCGTGGCGCCCGACCAGGTGGCCCTGCACGAAGCCGAGCACTTCATGGGCGCCAAGCCGTCCAAGGTGCGCATGTTGTCGGTGGGCACTGCCACCATGGGCTACCAGCCCGCCGACAGCGTCGAGGCCGACGCCGGCGCTGTGGGCTGGCTGACCGATGGGCGCCTGATTCTGACCATGATCTCGGTACAACAGCAGCATGTGCAGGCCGTCATGGAAGACCGGCTCGACGACCGCTACCTGCGCCTTGATGCGCCCTGGCCCGCCCAGGCAGGCCTGGGCATCGACATTGCAACCAAGGCTGCGACCAAGACCCTCACGGGGCTGGGACGTGCGACGCTGGCGCAGACCGATCCGGCGCGTGTGGCTGCCTTTCTGTGAGTTGTTCGACAGAATTTACTGTCAAAATAGGCTCTAGCGCTTGACTGTAAAGCGCAAGTGGCTATCAAAATAAGAGCGTTTGTCGGTATTGCGCTATCGCTACCTTCTGCGGTCTTGGCTTTACTTTTGGCTGCAGTTGCACGACGATGGGCGCTTAGGGCAATGCTGAACAAGTCCCTCACGCGCTGCGCATCCGTACCTCGGGCGGTCTGCGGCGTTGCAAATCCTCGCCATCGCTGCGGCTATGGCTGCGGTTTGCGCCTTGCATCCCATCCCGATGCACGGCGCGCATCATCGCGGTGACTTATTCAGCATCGCCTTAGACCCTTGATCACAGGAGACCAGTCCATGGAAGCTGTTCAACGCAACCAGGATGCTGCCAGCCGCTATGCGGGTGCTGCGACCCCCGGTGTAGGCCAGGCAGATAATGCCGCAGCCTATCGGCGCAATGCCAGTCTGCAGGCCGAAACCCCCGAGCCTGTCGGCAATGAAACCACCGTCACCCTGAGCGCACGGGCTCAGCAGTTGGCCGCTCAGGCCAAGGAAGATCGGGCCGCAGGTGCATCTGAGGCGTCGGATAACGGGCGGGTGGCCAGCGAACAGATGTCGCTGCTCAACGCCCAGTTGCGACGAACCTACGCAGAGGCAGGTGGCCCCGGTTGAAGGCCGAAATATTTCTTTTTCTCAATCATTCGTCTCTAGGCGCGAAGCCTACGATCAGTGCTGTAGCACGGCAAGGAGAAGCAACAACGGCACGGATGGTTTAGAAATGGAATAAGGAGGGAGCATGCTATCGATAGCCAGCAGCAATCTGGGGTTCGCAGCGCCGGGTGGGCAGTTTCAACTGCAGGCGGCGCGGCGCGCTGCCAGCCAGTCAGAGCAAACCGCACGTGCCCTGGAAGCCCAGGCACAGGCAGCGCAGCGCAGTGCTGACCAGGAGCAGGCGCGTGCCGACGGGTTGACGAACCAGGCCTCCCAGGCGGGTCAGCGCTCCGATCTGGCGCGCCGCAATGTGTCATCGATCGAAATGGGTGTGCAGCGCGACGGTACCGCGTTCGCCACAGGCCGCACCAAAGGGGTTTTGCTGGACACCTTTGCGTGAGCAAAGCAGGGCATTAACGCGCACGCAGGCCCTGTACCAGCGCCCCCAGGGCAATGCCGCCCAGTGCCCACAACAAGGTCCAGTTGCCCGTGCCCAATCCTGCAATGGCCGGGCCAGGGCACACGCCGCACAATCCCCAGCCCACACCAAACAGCGCAGCGCCCAGGGCTGTGTCGCGGTTCCAGGCGCTGGGATGGGTGCCAAACTGCCCGCCCAGCAGCGGGCGCGACAGCAGGCGTGGGGCCAGTTTGTAGGCCAGCAGGGTCACCACCACGGCGCCGCCCATCACCAGCACCAGGCCAAAGTCTTCAAGGCGCAGAAAACCCAGTACCACCTCGGGCCGCACCATGGTGGAGAGCGCCAGGCCAAAGCCAAACAACGCACCGGCCAGCAGAACGGCCAGAAAGCGGGACAAGGACATGCGTTCGCCGTTCATGGCAACCACCGCGCCACAAGGTTCGCCGTGAGAAAGGCAGTGCCCATAAAGGTCAGCACCGCCAGCAGCGAAGGCCACTGCATCGACCCCAGCCCGCAGATGCCATGGCCTGAGGTGCAGCCATTGCCCAACCGGGCACCATAGCCCACCAGAAACCCGCCCACCACCAACTGCCAGATTGGCACGCTGGTCGATTGTGCTGCCCCGTGGGCCACCAACAGCCACCACAGCAGCGCACCAAGGACGAGACCCAGGGCATACACCAGGCGCCACCCCCGCGAGCCGGTCAACCGCGCTTGCTGGAAAAACGGGCGCTGCACCACAAACGACCAGGTGGAGGAAAACACCGTGCTCATGCCGCCCACCAAGCCGACCAGCACAAACAGCAGTGCGACACCCGTACCGATGAGCAGGCCGCCCAGTAGGTAATGCTGCCATCCAAAGGGAAAGAGCGAGGAAATCATGGCAAAAGAAGATAGGTCGCGTGATGGCGGGGGCTGCCCAGGCCCTTACCGCTCCACACGCGCACGGGGCCGCAGGTCAGCGGGGCAGCACGGATCGGATCGTGTCAGCCAGGTCTTCTGCGACAAATTTGGCCACGTAGGCGTCGGCCCCCACGCTGCGGACGTGGTCTTCGTTGGCCGAACCGGAAAGGGACGAATGGATCACCACGGGCAGGCCGCTAAAACGCGCATCCTGCTTGATGTTGCGGGTCAGGGTGAAGCCGTCCATCTCGGGCATTTCCAGATCGGTCAACACCAGGCTGACCTTGTCGAGAATGGTTTTCCCTTCCGCTTCGGCGCTCTTGGCCAAGGCGTTCAGGCGGTCCCAGGCCTCTTTGCCCGATTTGGTCATTTCGTAGGGCGCTTGCAGTGCCCGCAATTCCTGCTCGATCATCGAGCGGGCTACGAAAGAATCGTCCGCTGCCAGGATGATGGTTCCGGCTTTGAGCTTGAGCCGTGGCCCCACCTTTTGGGGGTCCACCTGCTGGTTTTCCGAAGGCGACACCATTTGCAGGATGGCCTCGACATCGAGCACCTGGGCCAGGCGGGTGCCATCGGTATTGCCATCGAGCCGGGCGATGCTGGTGACCAGGTTGTGTGCCGCGCCGCTGGTTTCAGCCGACAGCACCTGCTTCCAGTCCAGGCGCACGATGTCTTCGACGGATTCGACTGCAAAGGCTTGCGTGGTGCGCGCGTACTCGGTCACCAGCATGATGTTCAGCCCGGTCTTGGGCGTGCAGCCCACGATGGAGGGCAGATCCAGCACCGGAATGACCTGGCCGCGCAGGTTGACCACTCCCAGCGAATGGGGCGTGGCACCCACGATGGGCGTGATGCTGGGCATGGCCACGATCTCGCGGATCTTGAACACATTGATGCCAAAAAGCTCGGACTGGCCCAGCGCACTGTCAGCGCCCAGACGAAACAACAGGAGCTCGAATTTGTTGGAGCTGGTGAGGTTGGTGCGTTCGTCAACTTCGTTCTGGACGGTTTTCATGGTGGCTCACTTATGCGCAGGTACTTGCGTACCAAATTTTAGAAGCAGAACGCCTGCAACACGAGGGCAATTATTCAGGCAATACCCGTAGAAATGGACTGTGCTCCATGGAACACAGCCCGCCTGTCAACGATTTCATCATTGAAAGCCCATTTGCTGATCAAAAGCCCTGCTTCACCGGCGCGTCACCTCGTCAGTGTTTGCTGTGATCCATGTGCTCATCCTGCATGGTGGCCAGCGGGGTAAAGCGTGCTGTTTCAGGGGGCTGGCCTTTGGCGGTGAGTGTGATGACCACCTTCATGTCCGGGGTTGAGGCAAAACGCCCCACGCCTTTGAGGCGGTTGTCACCATCGGGCCCCAGCGCCACCGTCGCTTTTGCCTTGGCGGCCAGAATGGTCGCGCTGCCTGTGGCGTTTGCGGTGGAGATTTTTTGCCCCGCATGGTCCGTGACGTAAACCAGCACGGACTTGTCGGCGATCGCCGGGCTGGATTTGTCGAGCACCAGTTCCAGGTGATAGAGGCCCGCCATGCGCAGTTGACCGCCATGGGGGGCCTTCTGGGTGTCCAGATAGGCATCGTCATGTGCATGGACGGTGCTTGCACTTGCTGCAAGTGCCAGGGCGATAGCGGTCAGAAAATGGTTTTTCTTCATGGTGAGTCCTGTGATGCAAACCCGGTTTGCGCCGGGATCGCGGTGGTTAAAAACTGTCTTGTGATTTTTCGTCGCTGCGCAGCGCCAACAGGCGTTCGAGCGGTTTTTCGCCCCAGCGCCAGAACATCAGTGGGGTCAGCAGCGTGTCGAGCAGCGTGGAACTGACCAGGCCGCCAAAGATCACCACGGCCACCGGATGGAGGATTTCCTTCCCCGGTGCGTCGGCGGAAACCAGCAGCGGAACCAGTGCAAACGCAGCGACCAGTGCGGTCATGAGCACGGGTGTGAGGCGCTCCAGCGAGCCGCGCACAATGAGCTGCTTGCCGAAGCTCTCACCCTCGAAGGCACACAGGTTGATGTAGTGGCTGATCTTGAGGATGCCGTTGCGCGTGGAGATGCCGGTCAGCGTGATGAAGCCCACCAGCGCAGCCACCGACAAGGGCTGGCCGGAGATCCAAAGTGCCACCACGCTGCCGACCAGGGCCAGGGGGATATTGCCCATGATGATGAGCGTGAGCACGGTAGAGCGGTAGCGGCTGTAGAGCACGAAAAAAATCATCGCCAGCGACGCCAGGGCGAGCAGCGCAATCAGCCGCGCCGCCTGTTCCTGGGCCTGAAATTGGCCCTCCAGCGCAGTGAAATAGCCTTCTGGCAAATGCGTGGAGGCCAGTTCTGCACGGATGTCACTGACGATGCGCGCCATGTTGCTGCCATCCGTGTTGGCAGAGACCACGATGCGTCGGCGTGCGTTCTCGCGGCTGACCTGGTTGGGGCCTTCGCTGTCTTCGATGGTTGCCAGCAGCGACAGCGGAACCGCGCCGGTGGGTGTTTCGATCAGTAACCCCTTCAGGGCCTCCAGTCCCCGGCTGTCTTCGGGCAGACGCACCACCAGGTCGAAGCGGCGGTTGCCTTCGATGATCTGCGTAATGCGCTCGCCTTCGATCATCTGCTGCAAAGAGCGCAACAGCACGCCGGGTGCGACGCCATAGCGAGCCACCAGCGCATAGTCCACATGGATCTTGATCTGCGGAATCAGCACCTGCTTTTCGACCTGCAGGTCGGTGATGCCGGGAATCCGGGAAAGACGGTCACGCAAATCACCCGCGAGGCCGCGCAGGGTGTCCAGGTCATCGCCATACACCTTCAGTGCAATCTGGGCTCGGACACCCGAGAGCAGGTGGTCGAGCCGGTGCGAAATGGGTTGCCCCACGCTGGTGGCTGCGGGCAGGGTGGCCAGCCGGGTACGGATGTCCTGGACCACGGCACCGCGGCTGCGTTCCGATACCCTGAGATCAATGTCCATCTCCGAGGAGTGCACCCCTTCGGCATGCTCGTCCAGTTCAGCGCGGCCGGTTCTGCGGCCCACCTGGATAACCTCGGGGACTTGCAGTGCCAGTTGTTCGGCCAGTGTTCCGATGCGGTTGGATTCGGCGAGCGACGTCCCCGGGTTGAGCAACACGCTCACGGTCAACGTCCCTTCGTTGAAGGGCGGCAAGAACGAGCGGGGAAAGAACGGCACGCTGGCAGCAACGGCCAGCACCACAATCAATGCGCCCACCAGCAGGCCCCGTGAGTGGTTCAACGACCAGTTCAGCAAGCGGGCATCCCAGCGTTTGAGCCAGGCTGCCAGGGGGCTGTCGCCTGCATGCAACTGCTTCATGCGGGGCAGCAGGTAGTAGCAAAGCACGGGGGTGATCGTGACGGCGACCAGCATGCTCGCCAGGATGGACACCACGTAGGCAATGCCCAGGGGCGTAAACAATCGACCTTCGATGCCGGGCAGGGCGAACAGCGGCACAAACACCAGCACCACCACCAGTGTGGCGTAGACGACGCCTGTGCGCACCTCGCGGGACGCAGCGGCTACCACGGTCAGTGCGGGCAGTGGTTGCGATTTCTGGCTGTTTTCTTTCAGGCGGCGCAGCACATTTTCGACATCGACCACCGCGTCGTCCACCAGTTCGCCGATGGCAATGGCCAGCCCGCCGAGGGTCATGGTGTTGATCGACAGACCGAAATAGCGAAACACCAGGGCCGTCACCATCAGCGACAGGGGAATGGCCACCAGCGAGATCACCGTGGTGCGCACGTTGAGCAAGAACAGGAACAGCACCACCGCCACCAGCATGGCGCCGTCGCGCAGTGCCTCCTGCACGTTGCCCACCGACCGTTCGATGAAATCAGCTTGCTTGAACAGGAACTGCGGGGGATCGATGCCCTGGGGCCGACCTTTGTCCAGCTCGGCTATGGCATTTTCGACCGCTTGTGTCAGCGCCACACTGTCGGCGCTGGGCTGCTTTTGTACCGACAGGATCACTGCCGGCTGGCCCTTGTAACTGCCATCGCCCCGCTTGACGGCCGGGGCCCACCGAACGTCGGCCACTTGGTGGAGCAGGATGGGCTGGGTGTTTTTCACGCCGACCACCACGTTGCGCAAATCCTCGATGCGGCTGGTGCGGCCGATGTGCCGGATCAGGTATTCACGGCCGGGCGCCTGCAAGAAGCCGCCGCTGGTGTTGGCGCCAAAATCGCGCAGCGCGGCATCCACCTTTTCGCGTTCGATGCCCAGCGCCTGCAGCTTCTGCGGGTGAATTTCGACCCGGTATTGCCGCACCTCACCGCCGATGGGGGTCACCTGGGCGATGCCCGGGATCGTGAGCAACCGTGGGCGAACCACCCAGTCGGCATATTCGCGCACCTGCATCGGGCTGGCCTGTGTGGGGTCGGCGGGAAGGGCGATCAGCAGAATCTCGCCCATGATGGACGAGATGGGCCCCATCTGAGGCACGATGCCCTCGGGCAGTTGCTCGCGCACCAGGTTCAGGCGCTCTGCAATCTGCTGGCGGTTGCGGTAGATGTCGGAGCCCCACTCGAACTCTACGTACACGATCGACAGGCCGACTCCCGAGACGGAACGCACGCGCGTCACGCCGGGCATGCCGTTCATGCCCGATTCGAGGGGAAAGCTCACCAGCTGTTCGACTTCTTCAGGCGCCATGCCACCGGCCTCGGTCATCAGGGTGACGGTGGGCTTGTTCAGGTCGGGAAACACATCGACGGGCATCTCGCGGAGGGTCAGGGCGCCGTAGACCACCAGAAGCAGGGACAGGCCCAGCACCATCAGGCGCTGCCGCAGGCTGGTTTGGATGATGAAATCAAACATCTCAGCGCACCTGTGCGAGCAGGCCCGCACCTTCGGTCACCACGCGCTCGCCTGCGGTAATGCCGGAGATGAGTGCAACGCGGTCGGCACTGAGCGCCTGGGCGCGCACGGTGCGCCGCTCGAAACGCTCCGCACGGGTGTGCACCCATACGGTCTGCTCGCCACCACTGCCGCGCACCACCGCCGTTGGCGGTACGGCGGCACCCTTGTGGGTCTGTCCCGTGGTTGCCACCACGGTGACCGATTGGCCAACGGCCAGCGCATGCTGGTCTGATGGCACGCGGAACTGCAGCACCCAGGCCTGCTCGCGCAACTGCCTCCCACTGCCTACAAACTGCAACTCCGTACTGCGGCCAGCCACGTGGGTGCTGGCGGCGGTGACCCCTTGGGTCAAAGCAGGGTCGTAGGCCAGTGCTTCCACGGTGAGCCGGGCGGGGTTCACCACTTCGAAAAGGGTTTCGCGGGCATCAACGACCTGGCCCGCCATGACATGCACCGCACTGACCACACCGGAGACCGGGGCGCGCAGCAGTTCGGGCGTGTGGAGGCTGGCCTGAAGTGCCTGCCTGCGCTGGCGCAACGCCACCCATTCAAGTTGCGCGGCATCGATGGCGGACTGTGGCACGGCGCCCTGGAGCTGGTCGTAGCGTTCCGCCTTGCGCTTTGCAATGGTCTGCTGGGCATCAAGATCGGCCAATTGCGCCTGCAGCCCCCCGCGTTCGGTGCCGGACACCGTGGGCTGCACATGGGCCAGCACCTGCCCTTTGCGCACCTGCTGGCCCAAGGTGGGCAGGCCCTGGGCCGGTGCCACGATGCGGCCAGGCTGGGTGGATTGCACACGGCCTCCGGCCGTCGCATCGGCAACCACCTTGCCAGAGAGCTCTACTGACAGGGGCAGGTCGCGGATGTCGGTTTTCACGGTACGTAGGCCCCATTGCCGCTGGATCGCCTTGGGGATGAACAGGCTTCCATCGGCCTGGCGCTGTGGGATGGCCAGGGGCGCTGCGGTGACTGTGGGCGCGGGAGTGGGCGCTGCGCCATGGTCTTCATCGCCATGGGCGAGTGCGGCGCCATGCATCACCAACAACAAGGCAGCAGCCAGAGGGGGGAGGTATCCGGATTTCATTCGATGTCTCTTGGGGAATGCGTACGACTCGGTGTGCGGCGGCGCCGGGCCATCAGGCCTACACCTGCGAGCAGCGCGATACCGCCCAGGCCCCAGGCCATCGAGCGCGCAGGCTCAACCGTTGCAGCGGCGATTGCCACCGGCGGTGGGACTTCCAGCGTGGCGGTCAGCAGGTCTGCGCTGTCGTCGGTCTCGATGGTGAACGTCAGGGGGTGCCTGCCGGGTTGGCCGATGCCCCCCTGGGGAATCCAGTACACCCCAGGGGACGATGGGTGGGCGCTGACCTGCTCGGTGCCGGTGTCCACTTCCACCTGGGCGCCTACGACGGGTTCGTTCGTGTCAAACCGGTCGATGGTCAGTACAAGCCGGTCTTGTTCCAGCGTAGCCACCAGTTCAAAGGCATCGGTTTGTGCTTCGGCGCGCGGTGCCAGTGCCAAGGCCTGGGACGTTTTTGCTGTGCGCGGTTCGCTGTGGTCTTCGTCGCCGTGGGCCAGGGCGGACCACGCCAGACAGGCGAGGGCTGCACCAGCCAGAAGAGAACGCAGGTTTTTCATTGGGGAAGGGCTCCGAGGGCTTGGTTCAATCGGGACTGGGCGGCTGCCACGGACCACTGTTGTTGGCTGACCAGGGCCTGGGCTTGCAGCGCATCGGAGCGTGCCCGCAGCAAGGCAGGCAAGCCGCTCTCTCCCAGGGCAAATGCCTTGTCTGCCAGGTGGAGCGTGTCTGTGTCGAGGGCCAAGCGCTCTTGTGCCTGGCGTAATTGGCGCGTGCTGGACTCCAGGCTGCGCTGCGCCTGCTCGGCGTCGAGTGCCAGCTTGCGCTGCAATTGGTCGTATTCAGCTTGCGCCTGCTCCAGTGCCGCCAGGGCTGCCGATTGCGCCTGGTGTACCAAGGGAGCAGAAGACAAGGGAATCGTCAGTTTGATGCCCAGGGCGCTGGAATATGGCTGCCCGGCCGCGCCGCGGTCACGGACCATGCGCAAGGCCAGCTCCGGGGCTGTGCGGCGGGTGGCGTCCACCGACCGAACCCGCGCCTGCGCCCGCTCCAGGGCCGCGGAGGCTACGGCCAGAAGGGGGTGGTCTGGCGCAAGGACTTTTCGACCGTAAGGGGACTCCGGAGCCAGTTGGGCAGGTGCGGCGCTGCCGGTGAGCGCGCGAAAGGCTTGCTCGGCTTGCACCAGCGCCGTGGCGCTATCGGCCAAAGCCCCTTGGGCGACAAGCACTTCGCGTTGGGCCAGGTTGGCGTCGATGCGTGCCAGTTCTCCCGCACGGTAGCGGCGCTGGACCTCCGCCTGGAGAGCCTGGGCCGTGTCCACGCGCTGCTGGGCCAGGGCCTGTGTCTGGCGTGCAGCGGCCACGGCCCACCACGCTGTGCGCAGGTCGCCGGCCAACCGAAGGCGCAGCGCATGGGGCTCTGCCATGGCTTCCTTCTGGCTGCTGAGGGCCTCGGCCGTTTGAGCTGCCTTTTGACCGGGCAGCCACAGCGGGACGGACATTTCCACTTCCCATTCGCGCTGGCCCAGGTTGGCATGGAAGCGGTCGCTCACTGTGCCCAGCGACAGCGCGGCCGGGCCGGGTGTCAGGCTGGTAGCTGCTTCGACACCTGCGGCGGCCTGGGCGGTGCGCGTGCTGCTGGCCCTGGCCTGGGGGTGCAGCGACCAGGCCTGCTCCAGCACCTGTGCCAGTGTTTGCGCAGTGGCCGGTGCTGCGGCCAGAGACAAGGCCAGCAGTATTCCGGCGAACCGGGCCCAGTGGAGTTTTTGCGCTGGGTTTTGCAGGGTTGGTCTGATCGGATGGCGCCGGTGTCTGGAGCGGTGGGAGTGCATGGCGTGCATGGTGCAGCGCCACCCCCCACAGGCAGCTTTCCGGCAGATTACAAATCTGTCATCTACGCTCCAGTGCGGGATGCGGCGGGCACAATCGGGTGGTGTGCCCCACAGCAGCTCTGCCCCGCATGAAAATCCTGATCGTTGAAGATGAGCCCAAGACGGGGGACTACCTGCAGCAAGGGCTGACCGAGTCGGGGTTTGTGGCCGATTTGGTGCGCAGCGGTGTTGATGGCCTGCATCTGGCCATGACGGGCGACTACGACCTGCTGGTGCTCGATGTCATGTTGCCGGGGATGAGCGGCTGGCAATTGCTGGACATTTTGCGCCAGGGGGGCAAGCACATGCCGGTGATGTTTCTGACAGCGCGGGACCAGGTGGAGGACAGGGTCAAGGGCCTGGAATTGGGGGCCGACGACTACCTCGTCAAGCCCTTTGCTTTTTCGGAGTTTCTGGCGCGGGTGCGCACCCTGCTGCGCCGGGGCAAGAGCGGAATGGAGAGCACGCTGCTGCGGGTGGCTGATCTGGAGCTGGACCTTGTGCGCCGCCGCGTCGTGCGCGGCGGTCATCGCATCGACCTCACGGCCAAGGAGTTTGCGCTGCTCGAATTGCTTCTGCGCAGGCAGGGCGAAGTGCTGCCGCGCACCCTGATTGCTTCCCAGGTCTGGGACATGAACTTCGATAGCGACACCAATGTGATCGAAGTGGCTGTGCGCCGTTTGCGCGCCAAAGTGGATGATGCCTTCGAGCGCAAGCTGATCCGCACCGTGCGCGGCATGGGCTATGTGCTGGAGGATTCCGGGTGTTGATGCCACGCCTGTCCCTGACCGCTCGGTTGACGCTGCTTTTCACCACGGCCTCGGGGGCTGTCCTGCTGCTCCTGGGCTGGGTGGTGCTGGGCGCCATCGAACGCCATTTCGACGACCTTGACCGCTCTGAATTGACGGGCAAGTTGCAGCATGCCGAGCACATCATTGGTGCTGCGCGTACACCGCAAGATCTGGCGGGGATGGTCGGGCAACTGCGTGAAGCCTTCTCCGGGCACCATGATCTGGTGATGGCGGTGCGCGGGCCTGACCAGGCGTTGTTGTTTGCCACACCGGGGGTCGTTTTTCCGGATTCGGGGGGCGCCAGTGGGCCTGACCGTGCAGCAGCGCCCTTGCAGAAATGGACCACCGAAGGGCGGCGGTTCCATGGGCTGGAATGGGGCATGCCCATGGCCCCTGCTGCGCATGGGGACGTGCGTGTCTTTCTCGCCATCGATAGCGCGCACCACGATGATTTCATGCACGACTTTCGCCGTACTCTGTGGCTGTTTGTGGCCTGTGCGGCGCTGATGGTGGGCCTACTGGGCTGGTTTGCCGCACGCCGGGGCTTGGCGCCACTGCGGGCCATGCGCGAACAGGCCGCCGCCGTTACGGCGCAAAGCCTGGACCGTCGCGTGCCGACCCAGGCCGTACCGGCCGAGCTGGCCGACCTGGCCACCACCTTGAATGAAATGCTCGAACGTCTGGAGGATGCCTTTCGACGGCTGTCCGATTTCTCTTCGGATCTGGCACACGAGTTGCGCACGCCCATCAGCAACTTGATGATGCAGACCCAGGTGGCACTGAGCCGACCGCGTGAAGCAGACATCTACCGCGACATCCTGGAATCCAATGCGGAGGAGTATGAGCGCCTGGCGCGGATGATCTCCGACATGCTGTTTCTGGCCAAGGCCGAGAACGGCTTGGCCATCGTGCATGGTGAGCCGGTGGACTTGGCACGCGAGGTGCATGACCTGTTTGACTTCTACGAGGCACTGGCCGATGAGCAAGCGATTCGGCTGGAAATGCAAGGCGCGGGCGTGGTGCTGGGCGACCGGCTCATGCTGCGCCGGGCGCTGAACAACCTGTTGTCCAACGCACTGCGCCATACCCCCGCCGGGGGGCAGGTTGCCGTGACCATTGTTCGGCAGCAAGGCCAGATCGTACTCACGGTGGAAAACACCGGCGAGATGATTCCCGCGCAACACCTGGCCCGGTTGTTCGAGCGCTTTTACAGGGCTGATCCGTCGCGCCAGCACGCATCAGGCGAGGGCACGGGCCTGGGCCTTGCCATCACGCAGGCGATTTTGCGTGCGCACAAAGGCGATGTAGGGGTTGCCTCGCACCCGGGCCGCACGGCTTTTACCCTGCGCTTTCCATTCTGAATGCGGATTGACGGGGCTGCATACGATGGCCGTAAGGGGAGCAGTGGCTGCTGGGCCGATGCTGTCGATGCGCGTATGCTCTGCGCCTTTTCCTTGCATAGCCCGCCGCCATGATCGATCACACCGATGACACACCTTCCACCATCCAGGAACCCCGCCTGTGGAGCGACGGGCACTGGACGGCGCGGGTCATCAAAAACGAGGACGACGATGGCTGGGCCGTGGCCATGACCTTGAAGGGCGAGGACGAGCCCGCGCTGGTGGGCCCGTGGACCATGGGGCGCGACAAAAAGAACCCCAAGCCGCTGGATGTGAATGCCTTCAACACGCTGGTTAAAACAGCCAGCGAGGTGTTGCGCCGCCACGAGCAGCAGCTGCACGCGCAGCTGAACAAGAACGTCACCATCACCGTGCAGGGCGAACGCGTGCGCGTGCTGCTGGCGATCGTGCCCGACGAGGAAGGCGCCAGCGCCACGCTGAGCGCGCAGGACCCGCTGGGCGAAGAGCTGGCGCGCATGCCGGTGTCGCCGGCTTTCAAACTGACGGTGGACAGCGCGCTGCGCTGGGCCGAGAGCGGCTTCGAGCGCCCGCGCTGAGCGCCGGCGCCCGCATCGCGGCCGCATAGCGCTGCGGCGCCCACTGCGCGGTCAGCAGCGCCACCAGCGCCACGCAGGCCATGTGCGCCAGCCAGCCGGCGGCAAAGCCGCCACTGGCGCCGTGCAGCGCGGCCAGCGCCCAGGGTGCGAGCGCCGCCAGCAAGAAGCCGCCGCCCTGCATCAGCGCGCTCAGTGCTCCGGCCTGGGCCGCGTCGGGCAGGTGGTCGAGCACCACCACCATGGTGAGCGCAAAACATCCGCCCAGGCCCGCGCCCAGCAGCAGGGCTGCGCTGCGCGGCGCCAGGTCGGGCCAGAACACCAGCGCCGCAAAGCCGGCCGCCTGCAGCGCCAGCGTGAACCACAGCCAGGGCCGGCGGTCGCTTTGGCGCGCCGCCAGCGCAGGCAGCAGCAGCGCCGCGCCGGCCTGCGCCAGGGCGAGCAGCGCCACCAGGCTGCCGCTGCTGGCGGCGCTCCAGCCGTGCGACTGGTAGAACGGCGCCAGCCACGCGACCACCGAGGCGTAGCCGCCATTGACCAGGCCAAAGCAGGCCATCAGCAGCCAGGTGCGCGGCCGGCGCAGCATCCAGCGCGCGGGGCCCGGGCCGGTGGCAGCCGCCTGCGGCGTGCGCGGCAAGGCGCGCCAGGCCAGCAGCAGCGCCGCCAGCACCGGCAGCGCCCACCAGGCCAGCGCCGTGCGCCAGGCGCCGCCCTGCGCCGCGAGCGGCGTGAGCTGCGCGCCGAGCGCGCCGCCGCCCATCAGCGCGGCCGAATACAGCCCCATCACCGGCGCCACATGGCCCGGAAACTGGCGCTTGATGACGCCCGGAAACACCGCCTGCACCAAGGCCACGCCCAGGCCGCACAGCGCTGCCGTGGCGACCAGCGCGGCGCCGCCGGGCGCCCAGGCGCGCAGCGCCGAGCCCGCTGCCAGCACCACCAGCGCGCCCAGCAGCACGCGGCGCGCGCCCAGGCGCTGCTGCAGCGCCGGGCCGCACCAGGCGCCCAGGCCCATCAGCAGCATGGGCAGCAGTGTGAGCCAGGCCATGCCGCGCAAATCGAGCCCCGTGGCGGCCGCGATGTCGTGCGCCAGTGGCCCCACGGCCGTGAGGAAGGGGCGCAGGTTCAGCGCCGTGAGCACCACCACGGCCAGCCACAGGCCCTGGCGGGCCGCAGGCGTTGGCGCGGGCGCGGCGGCGTGGCCGGCAGTGCGGTCCATGTCAGGCGGCGCCCAGGGGGCCGGCCGGCGCGTCGCCATAGAGCTGCTGCGCCGTCACGCCGGTATCGAGCCGCGTGAGCGGCAGCGGCGCGGGGTCGAGCGGCAGGCGCAGCGCTGTATACGCGGCGGCGCTCGACAGCCCGTAGGGCGCTGCGTCGTCGTTGTCGAACGCGTAGTACACCGCCTGCACGCCGCCCATGACCATGGCCGCCAGGCACATCGGGCAGGGGTGGCCGCTGGCATAGACGACGCAGCCGTCCAGGCGCGGGCGGCCCAGCTGGCGGCTGGCGGCGCGCAGCGCCTGCATTTCGGCGTGGGCGGTGGGGTCGTGGCTGTGCACGATCTCGTTGACGCCGCTGGCAATGCGCTCGCCGCCGAGCGCCAGCACGGCGCCAAACGGGCGCCCGCCGCGGGCGCGGTTGGCCTGAGCGAGGCGCACGGCCTCGCGCAGCAAAGAGAGGTGGTCGGACATGGACAAGATTCCTGAGGCAAGCGGGAAAGCGGGGGGCGCGAAGCGGCGCGCTTCAGCGTGCGCCGGCCGCGCGCAGCAGCGCGGCGATGGCGTGGTAGCCGCGCTGCTCGGCATGGCGCAGCGGCGTCACGCCGCCGTGGTCGGGCAGGTGGACGTCGGCGCCGGCGGCGATCAACTGGCGCACGATGTCCTGGTGGGCCGGGCCGCCGTCCGACAGCACAATGGCTTCGAGCAGCGCCGTCCAGCCCAGGCGGTTGACATGGTCGACCGCGACGCCCGCGGCGATCAGCAGGCGCACCGCCTCCACATGGCCGCGCTCGGCCGCCGGGATCAGCGCCGTGCCGCCATAGCGGTTGGTGCTGCGCAGGTCGGCGCCGTGCGCCAGGGTCATGCGCAAGATGGCCCGGCGCCCCTGAGCGCCGGCCAGCAGGTAGGGGCTGTCCCGCTGGGCATCCTGGGCGTTCACATCGGCGCCGGCGGCGATCAGGGCCTGGGCGATGGCCACGCGGTCCAGTGCCGTGGCCAGCAGCAGCGGCGTGCGCCCTTGCGCATCGCGGGCTTCCAGGGTTTCGCGCAGGCGGGCGCCTTCAGGCGCGGCGAGCAGGGCCTGCACCGCGGCCAAGTCCTGGGCCTCGACGGCCGCGTGCAGGGGGCTGGCCTGGGCCGGGGCGGTGGCCAGCAATGCCGCCGTGGCGGCGCAGGCCACGGTGGCGGGGTGGAAAAGCGGGTGGGGCATCACGGCAGCAGGGGCAAAGTGGCAGAGGGCTGCCAGTCTAGGCAATGCCCTCAAAATCGGGAAATTAAATGATCGAATGCACGCCAGTGGAAAACCAACTGCCCCACCCCCTTCTGGACCCGGTGCTGCTGCGCAGCTTTGTCGCGGTGGCGGGCACCGGCAGCTTCACGCGCGCGGCGCAGAGCGTGCACCTGACGCAGTCCACCGTGAGCCAGCAGGTGCGCCGCCTCGAAGAGCAGCTGGGCTGCGTGCTGCTCGACCGCAGCGGCCGCCATGTGCTGCCCACGCCCGAGGGCGAGCGCCTGCTGGGCTACGCGCAGCGCATCACGCAGCTGATGGCCGAGGCCGTCGGGCAGCTGGCCGCCAGCGCCGGCCAGAGCGCCATCCGCCTGGGCGTGCCCGAGGACTTTGCCGCGCGCGCCCTCACGCCCACCTTTGCCGCGTTCGCCGACGCGCACCCGCAGGTGCGCCTGGAGGTGACCAGCGGCCTGAGCCGCGGCCTGTGGCACCAGTTCCAGCAGGGCGAGCTGGACTTGGCCCTGGTCAAGCAGCGCGCCGGCAGTGCGCCGGGCCTGGCGCACTGGCCCGAGCCGCTGGCCTGGATGGACAGCCGCACGCGCCCGGCGGCGGCGCGCGTGCCGCTGCCGCTGGTGGTGTTTCCGCAGGACGGGCTGTACCGCAGCGAGATGACGCACGCGCTCGACGCCGCGGGCCGCAGCTGGCGCATTGCCTACGTCAGCGCGAGCCTGGCGGGCCTGAGCGCGGCGGTGGAAGACGGCCTGGGCCTGACCCTGCTGCCGCGCCGCCTGGCCACCGCCGGCCACCGGCTGCTGGGCGCGGCAGAGGGCTTGGCCCCCGTGCCCGACCTGGAGCTGGCCCTGCACGCGCGGCCCGACCTCTCGGCCGCCGCCAAGGCGCTGGCAGTGCTGCTGGTGCAGGTTTGCCGCAGCGTGGTGCAGGCGTGAGCGCGGGCAGGGCACGATTAAAAAGCTATTGAATTCATAGCTTCTAGCGCTTGCTGATAAAGGGCTGGAGGCGTTTTTTGTTCGAATTCTTCTCAGACCACGCCGCGGGCGCGCAGGTCGGCCCGTTGCGCCGCATCCAGCCCCATCTCGCGCAGCACCTCATCGGTGTGCTGGCCCAGCGCCGGCGGCGCGTTGCGCAGCACGGGTGGCGTGGCCGACAGGCGCAGCGGGCTGGCCACGCCGGTGATCTGCAACACGTTGTCGGTGGCGGCCTCTCCGTCCTTCCAGCGCGGCAGCGTCACGGCCAGGCCACGGGCCTGCACCTGCGCGTCGTCGAACGCCTGCGCAATGGTGTTGATGGGGCCGCAGGGCACGGCCTTGTCTTCCAGCAGCGTGATCCAGTCGGCCGTGGTGCGCGTGCGGGTCACGGCCTCCATGGCGGGGATCAATGCGGCACGGTTTTGTACGCGCAGCGTGTTGGTGGTAAAGCGCGGGTCCGTGGCCCATTGCGGCTGGTTGGCCGCTGCGCAAAAGCGCTGGAACTGCCCGTCGTTGCCGATGGCCAGCAGCATGTTGCCGTCCTCCGTGGGGAAGTCCTGGTAGGGCGCGAGGCTCGGGTGGCTGTTGCCCATGCGGCCGGGCGCCTTGCCGGTGGCCAGGAACCCCGACGCCTGGTTGGCCAGCACGGCCATGCCCACGTCCAGCAGCGCCATGTCGATGTGCTGGCCCTGGCCGGTGCCGGTGGCCGCGTTGTCGCGCACATGCAGCGCGGCCAGGATGGCGTTGCTGGCGTACAGGCCGGTGAACAGGTCGATCACCGCCACGCCCACGCGCATCGGGCCGCCGCCGGGTTGGTTGTCGGCCTGGCCGGTGATGCTCATCAGGCCGGTCATGGCCTGCACCATCAGGTCGTAACCTGCGCGCTCGGCATAGGGCCCGTCTTGGCCGAAGCCGGTGACGGAGCAGTAGATGAGTCGCGGGTTGAGTGCGCGCAGGCTGGTCTGGTCCAGGCCGTATTGCTTCAGGCCGCCGACCTTGAAGTTCTCCACCACGATGTCCGCCTCTTGCGCCATCTGCTTGATGAGCGCTTGCCCTTCAGGCGAGGCCATGTCGATGGTGACGGAGCGCTTGTTGCGGTTGCAGGCGGTGTAGTAGCTGGCCTGGTTGGTGTCGTTGCCCTCGGCGTCCTTCAAAAAGGGCGGGCCCCACTGGCGCGTGTCGTCGCCCACGCCGGGGCGTTCCACCTTCACCACGTCCGCGCCCAGGTCGGCCAGAACCTGCGTGCACCACGGCCCGGCCAGCACGCGGGAGAGGTCGAGCACCTTGATGCCTGCGAGGGCGCCGGGAGAGGTAGAGGGGGTGGTCATGGTGTGGTGTACTATGAAATTGATAGCTGTTAGCGCATGATTGACTAGCGCTACAAGGCAAAAACACCGCAAAGGCGGTGTTTTTGCCGGTTTTCGGGGCGCAGGCCGATCAGTTGGCGAACGCGGCGATGCCCGTCTGGGCGCGGCCCAGGATCAGCGCGTGCACATCGTGCGTGCCTTCGTAGGTGTTCACCACTTCCAGGTTCACCAGGTGGCGGGCCACGCCAAACTCGTCGCTGATGCCGTTGCCGCCCATCATGTCGCGCGCCAGCCGGGCAATGTCCAGCGCCTTGCCGCAGCTGTTGCGCTTGATGATGGAGGTGCCTTCCACGCTGGCTGTGCCCGCGTCCTTCATGCGGCCAAACTGCAGGCAAGCCTGCAGGCCAATGGCGATCTCGGTCTGCATGTCGGCCAGCTTCTTCTGGATGAGCTGGTTGGCAGCCAGGGGGCGGCCGAACTGCTTGCGGTCCAGCGTGTACTGGCGGGCGGTGTGCCAGCAGAACTCGGCCGCACCCAGCGCGCCCCAGGCGATGCCGTAGCGTGCGCTGTTCAGGCAGGTGAAGGGGCCCTTCAGGCCCTGCACTTCAGGGAAGGCGTTTTCTTCGGGCACGAACACGTCGTCCATCACGATCTCGCCGGTGATGGAGGCGCGCAGGCCGACCTTGCCGTGGATGGCGGGGGCTGTCAGGCCCTTCATGCCCTTTTCCAGCACAAAGCCGCGGATGGGGCCCACGGCGCCGCCTTCGGACACTTCCTTGGCCCAGACCACGAACACGTCGGCCACGGGGCTGTTGGTGATCCACATCTTGCTGCCCTTGAGCTTGTAGCCGCCATCGACCTTGTAGGCGCGCGTGGCCATGCTGCCGGGGTCGGAGCCGTGGTCGGGCTCGGTCAGGCCGAAGCAGCCGATCCACTCGCCGCTGGCGAGCTTGGGCAGGTATTTCTGCTTCTGCGCTTCGGTGCCGAATTCATGGATGGGCACCATTACCAACGACGACTGCACGCTGGCCATCGAGCGGTAGCCCGAATCCACGCGCTCCACTTCGCGGGCGATCAGGCCGTAGGCCACGTAGGAGAGACCAGGGCCGCCGTACTGCTCGGGGATGGTGGGGCCCAAGAGACCCACTTCGCCCATCTCGCGGAAGATGCTCACGTCCATCTTTTCGTGGCGGAAGGCGTCCAGCACGCGGGGTGCCAGCTTGTCCTGGCAATACGCTGCGGCGGCGTCGCGGATGGCGCGCTCGTCATCGGTCAGTTGCTGGCTCAGGAGGAAAGGGTCATCCCATTGAAAAGCGGCGTGGGCCATGTGTGTCTCCAGGTCGGAAAAGGGGGAAGAAAAAAACGAATCTGGAACGCATCGTAGGCTTTGGGATGCTGGCCCGCAAGCGAGTTCTTTTCATCCAGACATGCGTTTATGGAATGTATGGAATACTGGCGGCCAGCTAAGTCAAGGTGTGGCTGGTCACTTAAAAATTCCTCTTCATCATGCGCCGCAACATTCCATCGACCCAGGCCCTGGCCTGTTTTGAAGTGGCCGCCCGCCACGAGAGCTACACCCGCGCCGCGCAGGAGCTGTCGCTCACGCAAAGCGCCGTGTCGCGCCAGATCCAGGCGCTGGAAGAATTTTTGGGCGTGCAGCTGTTTCGTCGCACGCGCCACGGCGTGGTGCTGACGCCTGCGGGCGCGCACTATGGCCGCCAAGTGGCGCGCTGGCTGCAGGGGCTGGAGCGCGACACGCTGGACGTGATGGCCCACCAGGGCGAGGGCGGCACCCTCACGCTGGCGGCGGTGCCCACCTTTGCCACGCGCTGGCTCATCCCGCGCCTGCCGCAGCTGGCGCAGGCGCACCCCGACATCGTGGTGCACATCGACACGCAGACGCGGCCTTTTTTGTTTGCCGACACCACCTTTGACGCCGCGCTGTACGCGGGCACGCCCGAGCAGGTCGCCAACTGGCCCGGCGTGCAGGCGCAGTTGCTGATGC
The DNA here is from genome assembly GCF_054783455.1 of Simplicispira piscis. NCBI lineage: Bacteria > Pseudomonadati > Pseudomonadota > Betaproteobacteria > Burkholderiales > Comamonadaceae > Simplicispira > Simplicispira piscis. The sequence goes on along the minus strand of NZ_BAAGQN010000015.1, from coordinate 154,299 downwards.
ACGAAGACGTGGTGCCCGTGTGCAGCCCGCGCCTGCTTGAATCCGCTGCGCCCCGGGGCCGGGGCCGCGCGCACCAGCCTGTGGCGGCCGAGGCGCTGGCCGATCTGCCCCTGCTGCAGCAAAGCACACGCCCCTATGGCTGGCGCCAGTGGTTCGAGGCGATGGGGGTCGATGCACCGTACGCCCTCGATGGCCCGCGCTACGAGCTGTTCTCCATGCTGGCCGTGGCCGCCACCCATGGCATGGGCGTGGCGCTGATGCCGCCGCTGCTCATCGAGGCCGAGCTGGCCAGCGGCGAGCTGGTGGTGGCTTGCGCCCGGCCGTTGCGCGGGGAGCGCGCTTATTACCTCGTCAGCCCGGCGCATGCCTTGTCGCCCGTGCTGGCCGCCTTCAGTGCCTGGCTGGCGACGATGGCGGGCCCTGACGCATAAAAGGTCTCTTCCTACAAGCCGCGCTTTGGCTCTAAAGTAAGCTCATTGCAATCCCCTCCACAGAAAAAGGATTGATCGCATGTACGGAATATCGGCGGTGCGCTATGACAGTCGGCAAGGGCCATGTATCAGCGAGGTGCTGATGGGATTGCTGGCTGCCGATGGCCGTTGCTGGGAATCTGCACCCGTGCCTGTGCCGCTGGTCGAAGTGGTCGACCGGCTGCTGGAGGGTGACCCCATTGTGGCGGTGCGCCCCGGCCCGCGCGGCACGCTGGTACACGGCGCTCCGGCCTGCCTGCAGGTACAAGACAGCCAGCATGGCGGCTGGGACGAGTGCATCAGCTTTCCGGAAGACGGCAACGCTCCCGCGCTGCACGACCTTCCCCTGTTTTGACCCATGGAGCGCCACAACCGCTTTGTTTTTTTACGGGAGACCTGCTATGAGCACCTACCACGCGCCCCAGTTTGATCCCACTGTGGACGAACTCGAAACCCTCAAGCAATTGGAGATGGGTGAGCTGGTCACCACGCCCCAGGCGCTCAAGGAGCATCTGTCCAGCCGCCTTTATGAGCGCGGCTACCTTGGTAAAAACAGCGCTGACGAGCTGACCATTACCGACGCAGGCCGCGCACTGATCCGCCGCCAAGACAATTGAGCGTCACAGCGCCAGAGCACTTGCGTAGTGAGCGCGCCGGTACTGAATGCTTACGGCATGGAGGAAACGTAAGCGACCACCGCTTCAATATCCGCGTCCGTCATCAGCCGGGTATTGGGCGTCATGATCGAATCAGAGCGGACATCGCTACCGCTGCGGTAACGATGCAGTGTGGTGCGCAAGTATTCGGTTTGCTGCCCGGCAATGCGGGCAATCTGGTCGTTGCCGCGGCCTGTCTGTCCGTGGCAGCGAAAGCAGGTCTTGTTGAAATACGACTTGCCTTTGTCTGCCAGTGCAGCATCGGTGGCGGGTTTGTGTGCTACTTCCTGGGCGGAATAGAACAGCACCATGCCGATTTTTTCATCGCTGTTCATGGCGCGGATCATGCCCTCCATGAACTCGTTGCGGCGTCGCCCATCGGCAAACTGGCGCAATTGTTCCAGCAGGTAGGCAGGGTTCTGGCCGGCCAGATTGGGGATGGATGGCTTGGTGCTGTTACCCCCCTCGCCATGGCAGTTGGCGCATACCGCAGCCACCTTGCGACCGATCTTGAACAGGTTCTCTGCCAGTTGCGTGTCCGTTTGCACTTCGCGGAACCGCACGTCCAAGTCAACCTTTGCGCTGGACCGCGCGGACTGGGCTGCCGCAGGCATGAAAAAAGACGCCGCCATCATTGCCGCCGCCAGAAACATGGGAATGCGCTTTGTCATTTTCATAACCACAAAATAAAGATGGTTATTTTAGGGTGCCGCTGTCCGCGCAAAACATGGCCTATGTCAAGCCGACGACAAAAATCTGGAGGTGTGCAGCGGGTATCAAGCGCACGTCGGCCTCTTGCACTGCCGCTTTATATTACATAATAGCTATAAATTTAATAGCTATTGGCGCTTTGTGAGTAAGCGATAGAGGCTATTTTTCGCCAAAATTCCCATGCCTTGCCGTGATTTCCAGCTGGCGTAATTCTTCGAGTGTGTTGGCATTGAAGAAGGCCTCACTCGCATCAGACGGCAGGTCAAATGGAACCCGCACACAAGTGTGCTGCGCAGTCCAGGCGCCGACCTTGCGTCCGCCAGTGGCAATGAAATGGGCCAGGCTGTCCTTCAAACGGACATTGAGCAGGCAAAACACCGACTGAGGGCGCAGGGTGGTGTGCTGCGGATCGCTGTAGTCGCGCGCTGCGGCCATGGCGATGTCGGCGCCCTCGCGGCAGGCGGCATGTGCCAGTCGTTGGGCCAGGTCGACGGGGAACAGCGGCGTATCGCAGGGCACGGTCAGCA
>NZ_BAAGQN010000015.1:129743-151847 GCF_054783455.1 Simplicispira piscis | reverse complement strand
AAAGGTTTGGTAGGTGTCCAGATGGCGGTTCGCGTTGACCAGCGTGCGGCCCACCTGGGGCTGGAGCCGGCGCAGTGCGTGCAAGGCCAGCGGGGTGCCCTGGAACAGCTCAAGCCCTTTGTCGATGCCGCCCATGCGGGTGCCCTGGCCGCCGGCCAGTACCAGGCCTGTCATGTCCCGTGGGTCAATCGAGGGGCGCATGCTGCAGCCGGTAGCCCGCCGGGCTATCCACCGATGTAGCTCATTTCCACACGTTGTGCGCTGTGGCCTGCATCGGCAGGCAGGCTCGATCGCAGCTCAGAGTAGCGGTCGGTGCGCTGCTGCCAGATGGGCGCGAGGGCCGCAGCGATGGCTTCGTCGCTGGCACCGGCACGCAGCAGGCTGCGCAGGTCGTGGCCCTGGGATGCAAAAAGGCAGAGGTAGAGTTTGCCTTCGGTGGACAGGCGGGCGCGGTTGCAGTCGCCGCAGAATGCCTTGGTGACGCTGCTGATCACGCCGACTTCGCCCTGCAAAGGGTCGTGCTGACCGTGCGCATCGGCGTAGCCCCAGCGTTCGGCCGTTTCGCCAGGTGAACTGGGGGCCAACGGCACCAGCGGCAGTGCGGTCTGCAGCCATGCAATGACTTCGGCGGAGGGCAGCACTTCATCCATGCGCCAGCCATTGGTGGCGCCCACATCCATGTATTCAATGAAACGCAGCGTGGCGCCGCTGCCGCGAAAATGCTGCGCCATGGGCAGAATTTCGTGGTCGTTGGTGCCGCGCTTGACCACCATGTTGACCTTGATGTGCGCGAGGCCGACGGCTTGTGCGGCCTCGATGCCCGCCAACACCTCGGCCACTGGAAAGTTCACATCGTTCATGCGTCTGAACACCGCATCGTCCAGGCTGTCCAGGCTGACGGTGACCCGCTGCAGCCCGGCATCCTTGAGCGCACGCGCCTTGCGTGCCAGCAGCGAGCCATTGGTGGTCAGCGTCAGGTCGGGGGCTTGGCCGTCCACAGTGCGCAGCTCGGCCAGTTGTGCCACCAGCGCCTCCACGTTGCGCCGCAGCAGGGGTTCGCCGCCGGTGAGCCGGATCTTGCGCACGCCATGTGCCAGAAAAAGCCGTGCAAGGCGGGTGATTTCCTCAAAGCTCAGGAGCGCGCTGTGGGGCAGAAAGGCATGCTCCTTGTTGAACACATCCTTGGGCATGCAGTAGCTGCAGCGGAAGTTGCAACGGTCCGTGATACTGATGCGCAGATCGCGCAGTGGGCGGCCCAATGTGTCCGTCAGCAGGCCCGCAGGGGCGGTGGGCTGTTCGGGCACGACGGGCACCAGCCCTGCAGTGCGGTAATCGACCAGCGGAATGACACGTTCAGACATGGGGCAATTCTGCCCCACTTGCGCACCAGGGGTCTGTTGGGCAGTGGCCACCCTTGCGCCATGTCAAGCCTTACGGGGGGCAGGTTCATGTTGTCAGACGCAACGGGCTCCGTCCACCTCGATGCAGATGCCGCTGATGAAAGCGGCTTCGTCGCTGGCCAGGTAGAGCGCGGCATTGGCCACGTCCAGCGCCGTGGAAAACCGCCCCAGCGGAATGCTGGCAAGAAATTGGGCCCGCCGTGCATCGTTCACCGGGCCTCCGGCAAACTCGGCAGACAGGCCCGTATCGGGGTTGAACACCGGGTTGATGCAGTTGACGCGGATGTTGTCAGGCCCGAGTTCGGCCGCCATCGACTTGCTGGTGGTAATGACGGCACCCTTGGAGCCGTTGTACCAGGTCAGCCCCGGCCGGGGACGCAACCCAGCGGTGGAGGCAATGTTGATGAAGCTGCCGGTGCTGCCGCCCGGGTTGGCGCGCATGGCGGGCACGGCGTGGATAGCCGTGAGGTAGATGCTTTTGACGTTGATGGCATAGACCTTGTCGAATTCTTCCTCGCTCACCTCCAGAAGGGGGCGATTGCGGTGTGTCCAGCCCGCGTTGTTGACCACCACATCGAGGCGCCCATAGTGGCTCAGAGCTGTTTGCACCATGGTTTGGACCTGGTTTGACTGCGTCACATCCGCCTGGAAGAACGTGGCGATGCCACCTGCCGCCACGATGCTGTCTGCCACGCGCTGGCCGTTGGCTGCATGGATGTCGTTGATGACTACCTTTGCGCCCTCGGCTGCCAGCCGCCGGGCAATGCCTTCACCGATGCCATTGCCGGCGCCGGTGACGATGATGGATTGACCTTGGAGGCGCATCACGGGTATCTCCTGAAACGGGGGAGACGCCATTGTGCTGCCTTCGCACGCCTTGGTGGGCCTGGATTGCGGTCAGCAGTGGCTGTGCATTGCTGGATTTTCCGTGGCAAGGCTGTTTGCGATCGTGCTCCTTGATTTGAATCATGGTGCTCACACCTTGTTGCAATCAGAATGCGATCCAAAATTACCGGCACTGCCAATCCATGAAAACCCTTGCTTTTCGACCGGACTCCCTGAACAACCGCCGCGCCACGCTTCAGTCCCTCGCGGCGGTGTTGCTGATGCCTGTGCTGTCTACGGCCCATGCGCAGCTGGCGGTGTCCACGGCCATTAACCGCACAGCCCGTTTTCGTGCGTTGTCGCAGCGCATTGCCAAGACTTATTGCCAGATACACCTCCATACCCTGCCAGACCAAGCGCGCCTTGCCCTGACGGCGACACGGCAGCTGGTGCGCTCAGGTTTTGAGGACCTGGCCAAGGTGCAGTGGCCCGCAGAATTGGCGCGGCATGTGACTGAAATCCAGAAGCAGTCCGATGTGCTGGACACCTTGCTGGTGATGCCACCCACGCGCGAATCCGTTGCAGCGGTGGCGGTGCAGTCTGATCGGATGATGGCGGCATCGCAGGCAGCGACCGAGGCGTTTGAGAAGTTTGCCAAGGCCAGTACAGCGCGGCTGGTGAACACCGCAGGCCGCCAGCGTGCGCTGTCCCAGCGCCTGGCCAAAAACTATTTTTTGCTGGCCGCCAAGCTCGAAGGCAAGGGTACCTTGGATGAAATGAAGGCCGATGCCGCCGAGTTTCGGCTGGCCATGGCCAATTTGGCTGCCGCACCGATCTCCACCCCTGCCATTCGCAACGAACTGGCCCTGGGTGATTCGCAGTGGCTGTTTTTCGATGCAGCCCTGCAGCGCAAACCCGACGAGCGTGCACTGGAGACGGTGGGCACCACCAGCGAGCGCCTGCTGGAAGTAACCGACCGCCTGACCGGCCTGTATGACGCGGCACTCAAAGAAGTGCTGGGCTGATTTTCCCGGCCCCGTCTGCCGGGCCCTGCCTGCGCAACGCAGGCCCTTTGGGGTCACACGGCACACTTACCGCCATTCCACCGCGCGTTCAGTCGTCGTGTGCGCCAGCGCCCGGCTGGCCGCGGTAGAACTTCGGGTAATAGAGCCGCACCCCGTTCCCCTCCAAATTCCAGCCCGTGCACTGGCCCAGGTGGCGTGGCGGCTCGTCCGCGTCGGCCGGCGTGAAGGCGGCGGGCAAGGTCTGGAAGGCGGCGGTGGCCAGGTTGAACAGCAGTTCGCGCAGGTGGGTGCAGCTGGCCACGCCACCCAGGTGCTGCTGGATGGCGTGGCGCCAGCCACGCGCCATGCTGTGGCCTACCAAGGCCTGCAGTGCGGGCTCGGCCTGGGGGCAGTCTCTCAAAGGGTAGGTGTCCATGGCCACCTCGATGGCTTGCACGACCAGTTCACGGTTCACGGTCACGCGCAGCCACATGTGGTGGATGGGCTCGCCAGCGAGGTGTATGCCCTGGTTGCGAAAAGAGGGCGTGTCCTGCATCTTGCTGTCGTGCAGCTCGCCTTCGATGTCCCACAGACCGTCGTCGCGTTCGTAGCCGTAATAGTGGACGCGGCGGTGGTGTCGGGGGGCGCGAAGGGCGGGGGGGCTCAGGGGCATGGATTCTTGTTCCAGGTTTGTCGATTGATCAGGTGCCGCCGCGTGGGGGCGGCCGCGCCATGGAGAGCGCGGAGCGGATGGGTCTGCGGCGGCCAAACCGCACTGCCCTTGGTCAGCCGTGGTGGAACGCCACGGTTTTGAGCGTGGTGAAACCGTACAGTGCTTCGAAGCCTTTTTCGCGGCCGTAGCCGGACGACTTCACGCCGCCAAACGGCAGCTCGATGCCACCGCCCGCACCGTAGTTGTTGATGAACACCTGACCGCTGCGGATGCGCCGCGCCATGCGGAACTGGCGTGCGCCGTCGTGCGTCCACACGCCGGCCACCAGGCCAAAGCGCGTGGCGTTGGCCAGTTCGACTGCGTGGTCCTCGTCTTCGAACGGCATGGCACACAGTACCGGGCCAAAAATTTCTTCCTGGGCCAGGCGGTGGTCGACGGGCACGTCGCGCAGCAAGGTAGGGGCCTGGTAGAAGCCGCTCTCGGGAGCCTCGTCCACGATCTGACCTTGGGCCACCATCGGGATGCCGGCCACCTGAGCGTCTGAGAGAAAGTCCCACACGCGCTGCTGCTGGCTGGCGCGTATCAAGGGCCCCACATCCAGATCCATGGCGGCGGGCCCCACACGCAACTGCGCAAAAGCCTGGCCCAACCGTTCGAGCAGGGGTTCGTAGAGCGGTGCGTGGATGAGCACGCGCGAACCCGCGCTGCAGGTCTGGCCGGCGTTTTGCACGATGGCGTTGACCAGCACGGCCAGGGCGGCATCCAGGTCGGCATCGGCAAACAGGATTTGCGGGCTTTTACCGCCCAGCTCCAGCGTGACGGGGCAGTGCCGTTCGGCGGCGGCCTGCTGGATCAGGGTGCCTACGCCGGGGCTGCCCGTAAAACTGATGTGGTCTATGCCCGGGTGGCGTGCCAGTGCATCGCCCACCTCGTGCCCGTAGCCTGTGACGATGTTGATGGCGCCCGCCGGAAAGCCTGCCTCGGCCGCCAGCTGGGCCACGCGCAGCAGGCTCAGGCAAGCGTCCTCGGAAGGTTTGACCACGCACACGTTGCCTGCCGCCAGTGCGCCGCCCACGCTGCGGCCAAAAATCTGCATCGGGTAGTTCCAGGGAATGATATGGCCCGTCACGCCGTGCGGCTCGCGCCAGGTCAGCACGCTGTAGCCCGGCTGGCCGGGAATGGTCTCGCCGTGCAGTTTGTCGCAAGCCCCGGCATAGAACTCGAAGTAGCGTGCCAACGCCTGCACGTCGGCGCGGGCTTGGCGCGTAGGCTTGCCGCAGTCGCGCTGCTCCAGCGCCGCCAGTTCGTCGGCATGCTCCTGCACCGTGGCGGACAGGCGCATCAACAGCCGCCCGCGCTCGGCGGCGGCCAACTTGTGCCACACGGCATCCAGGCACTGGCGTGCTGCGTGGACGGCATGGTCGATGTCCTGCGCATTGCTGCGCTGCAAGGCGTCGAAAGGCAGGCCATCGGAAGGGTCGATCACCGCCAGCGTGCGGCCACTGGTGGACACGAGGGTGGTGTTGGCAATGAAATTGAACTGCATGGGCGCATTGTGCGGCAATTGGTTTGGCTTGGGAATTCAGGGTTAAATCAGGTTTTTGCGCTTTATGGGTAAGCGTTAATAGCTATTAAAAGTGTAGCAACATGGTTTTGTGTGTGACCGGGTTCCGTGGGCTGTATTAGCGGTGTTAATGCATGGCCTGCGCTGTCGGCACAAAACCCTGCGCCCAAGTTTGGTAGGTGTTGTTCGTTACGATCCAAGGGTTTTTACCCATGCGCGCTGTGGTGCCCGGTTGCGGTTTCCACAGCATGGTTTTCCCCCCACTGGAGTGATGTTGATGTCCCTGCGTTCCACCCGTATTCGCTTTTCTCTGCAACTGACGGCCGCTGCCGCTCTGGCTGCTGCTTGTGGCCTGGCGGCTGCGCAGGATGTCAAGGTGGTCAAGCTGGGCCATGCCGGTCCCGTATCGGGTGGTATTGCCCACATTGGCAAGGACACCGAAAACGGCGTGCGCCTGGCCGTGGATGACCTCAATGCCCAGGGCCTGGTGATTGGCGGCAAGAAGATCAAGTTCGAGCTGGTGGCCGAAGACGACGCGGGCGATCCGCGCCAGGCCACCGCCGTGGCGCAGAAGCTGTGCGACCAGAAGATCGCAGGCCTGGTGGGGCACCTGCAGTCGGGAACCTCGATTCCGGCCGCCTCGGTCTATTCGCGCTGCGGCCTGCCCAACATCACGGCGTCGGCCTCCAACCCCGATCTGACCAAGCCTGGCTACAAGACCACCTTTCGCCTGATTGCCAACGACAATGCACTGGGCGCGGATCTGGCCGTGTTTGCCTCCGACACCCTCAAGCTCAAGAAAGTGGCCGTCATTGACGACCGCACGGCCTACGGGCAGGGCGTGGCATCGGTGTTCAAAGCCACTGCGCTGCAAAAGGGCATGGCGGTCGTGGCCGAGGAGTTCACCAACGACAAGGCCACGGATTTCATGGCCATCCTCACCAAGATCAAGAGCACCAAGCCCGATGCCGTCTTCTACGGTGGCCTGGACGCGCAGGCCGGCCCCATGCTGCGCCAGATGGTGCAGCTGGGTCTGGGTGACGTGAAATTTTTTGGAGGCGACGCGCTGTGCACCGAAAAACTGCCGGAACTGGCGGGCAAGTCCCCCATCCTCCAGAACGTGACCTGCGCCACGGGCGGTGCCTCGGTCGCCAAAATGCAGGGCGGCGCCGAATGGAAGAAGCGTTACGACGCCAAGTTCCCGGGCCAGTTCCAGATCTACAGCCCCTACGCTTACGACGCCGCCATGGTGCTGGCGGACGCCATGAAGCGCGCCGACTCGGTGGATCCCCAGGTGTATGGGCCGTTCATCAGCAAGACGCAGTACAAGGGCGTGACCGCCAACATCGCCTTTACTGCCAAGGGTGAGCTGACCACGCCCGCCGTCACGCTCTACACCTACAAGGACAACGCCCGCGTGACGCGGAACTGACCCTGGGGCGTTCTGCCAACGGCCGCACCGCAGCGTGACTGCGTGCGGCCGTTTTGCCGATACAGTGGCGGGCTACGAAGCTGTTTGCGAGCCACGCGCCATGTACCTTCCCGCACATTTCGAGAGCCACGACCCCGCGCATGCCCACGCCCTCATGCGTGCGCATCCGCTGGCCAGCCTGGTGTCCACCGACGACGAAGGCTTCCCGTTTGTCAGCCATCTGCCGCTGCACCTGCAAGAGCGCAGCGATGGTCTGGTCCTGCTGGGCCATTGCGCGCGTGGCAACCCGCATTGGCGCTACCTGCAGTTGCGCCCGCAGGCCCTGGTCACTTTTCTGGGCCCGCAGGCTTATTTGTCGCCGTCCGTCTACCCCGACCTTGCGCGTGTGCCATCCTGGAACTACCTGGCCGTGCACTGCCGCGTGCAGGCCACATTGGTCGAGGAGCCCGACGCCAAGGATGCGCTGCTCAAGGCGCTGATCGGCGACCATGAACCCGCCTATGCCGCACAGTGGCGTGCCCTGGGCGAGGACTTTGCCCGCAAGATGCTGGCCGGTATCGTGGCGTTCGAGCTGCGCGTGACCGACCTGCAGTGCAAACTCAAGCTCAACCAGCACCGCAAGGAATCCCATGCTGCCCTGCACGCCGCGTATCGCAGTGGCGGGCCGGACGCGCAGGCCCTGGCGCGGTGGATGGAAGCCCTGGGCATGGTGCCCGCACAGGAGGTGTGACATGCGCATGGCTTTTGGAATCGTATCTTTGTTGGTGGCACTGGCGGTTGTCGGTATGGTGATCAAGAAGCAGCTGGCCGCCACGCGCACCGCCATCCCCGTGCTGCAGCCCGCCACCGCAGCGTCGGAGCCTGCGAACGTGCGCCAGCAAAGCCAGCAGGTGCAAGACCAATACCGCAAGGCGCTCGAAGGCGCCCTGCAGCAGGCACGGCCCATGCCTGAAGATGGTGAATAAAAAGTGCCTCTAACGCTTTATAGGTAAGCGCTATTAGCTATCTAATTAATAGCATGAAAAACAGTGAAACCGATGCATACTGGATGCGCCAGGCCCTGGCGCAGGCCCAGGCCGCCGGGCAGGCGGGCGAGGTGCCTGTGGGAGCTGTGGTGGTGCGCGGTGGCGAAGTCATCGCCACCGGCCGCAATGCCCCGGTGCAAGGGCATGACCCCACGGCGCACGCCGAAATCGTGGCCCTGCGCGCCGCAGCGCAGCGCCTGGGCAACTACCGGCTTGAGGGCTGCACGCTTTACGTCACCCTGGAGCCTTGCGCCATGTGCAGTGGCGCCATGCTGCATGCGCGTGTGCCGCGCGTGGTCTTTGGCGCGCAGGATCCCAAAACGGGTGCCGCAGGCTCGGTGGTGGACCTGTTCGCCTCCCCGCAGCTCAACCACCAAACGCAGGTGCAGGGCGGGGTGCTGGCCGATGAATGCGCAGCGCTGCTGGCGGCGTTCTTTCGGGAACGGCGCAGCCAGCAGCGCGCTGCAGCACAGGCCGCTCACCCGCTGCGCGACGATGCGCTGCGCACGCCCGATGCGTGCTTTGCCCATCTGCCGGGCTACCCCTGGCCCCCGCACTATGTGAGCGACCTGCCCGCGCTGGCAGGCCTGCGGCTGCACTACCTGGACGAAGGCCCGCAGGACGCGCCCATCACTTGGTTGTGCCTGCACGGCAACCCGGCCTGGAGCTACCTGTACCGGCGCATGCTGCCCGTGTTTACGGCGGCGGGCCACCGCGTGGTGGCGCCCGACCTGATGGGCTTTGGCCGCAGCGACAAACCCAAGAAGACCTCGTTCCACACCTTCGACGGGCACCGCCAGGTGCTGCTGGAACTGGTGGAGCGGCTTGACCTGCAACGGGTGGTGCTGGTGGTGCAGGACTGGGGCGGCATTCTGGGCCTGACGCTGCCCATGGCCATGCCCGAGCGCTTTGCTGGGCTGCTGGCCATGAACACCCTGCTGGCCACGGGCGACGCACCGCTGTCGCAGGGGTTTCTGGACTGGCGCCAGATGTGCGCCGACAAGCCGCTGTTTGGCGTGGGGCGCTTGCTGGGGCGGGGCAATCCGCACCTGGGGGCCGATGAATGCGCCGCCTACGATGCGCCGTTTCCCGATGCAGGCCACCGCGCCGCGTTGCGCGCCTTTCCGGCCATGGTGCCCGACCAACCCCAGGCGCCGGGCGCGGCGCTGTCGCGGGCCGCGCGTGATTTTTGGCGCACGGACTGGGCGGGGCGCAGCCTGCTGTTTGTGGGTGCACAAGACCCGGTGCTGGGCCCGCCTGTGATGGCGCAGTTGCAGCAAACGGTGCGTGGCTGCCCGCCGCCGGTGGTGCTGCCGCAGGCGGGCCACTTCGTGCAGGAGCATGGTGAGGCGATTGCGCGGCAGGCTGTGGAATACTTCCGGTTTTGAGCTTTCACGGAGCGGGTCGCCTGGCGGCCCGGGCGCCTTGCCTTCTGACCACGACACCTGCCACTGCGGCCACGACCATGGCCCCCGGCACATCTATATTTATTCGCCGTCGAGCGCGGTGCGCGACAAGGCGGCTTTTCGCCGGGGCGTCAAGCGCCTGCAGGCCCTGGGTCATGAGGTCGAGATAGACCCCGACGCCTTGGCCACGCACACCCGTTTTGCTGGCGACGACGCAACCCGCCTGGCGGCCATCCACCGCGCGGCAGCGAGCGGCGCTGATGTGGCGTTGATCTCGCGTGGCGGCTACGGCCTGACCCGCATCCTGCCCGGTATCGACTACGCCGCTGTGGCCCGCGCCATCGACAGTGGCATGCACTTTGTGGGCATCAGCGACTTCACGGCCTTCCAGTGCGCTGTGATGGCGCAGACCGGGGCCATCACCTGGGCCGGGCCTTCGCTGGGCGCTGATTTTGGCGTGCAGGGCACCCCGGACGACATCATGGAGGCCTGCTTTGACGACCTGCTCATGGGCCATGGTGAAGGTGCGGGCTGGCGCATGCCCAAAGACCGGCGTGCGGCCATGGCCGGTGCTGCGGAATTAGAGCTGGACATCACCGAGGCGCGCCTGTGGGGCGGCAACCTGGCGGTGTTGACCTCGCTGGTGGGCACACCCTATCTGCCGCAGGTGCCGGGCGGCATTCTGTTTGTCGAGGATGTGAACGAGCATCCCTACCGCATCGAGCGCATGCTGACGCAGTTGCTGCACGCTGGCGTGCTGGCCCAGCAGAAGGCGGTGCTCCTCGGGCAGTTCACCAACTACAAGCTGGCGCCGCACGACAAGGGCTACAAGCTGCAGACCGTGGTGGACTGGCTGCGCAGCCAGATCAGCATTCCGGTACTCACCCATCTGCCCTATGGCCATGTGGACACCAAGGTGCTGCTGCCCGTCGGCGCGCAGGTCGATCTGTCGGTGAGCGGGCGTGACGCCTTGATTTACTGGGGGCATTGACCCCCTGCACCACAGCCCGTTGTCGGGCTACAAAGGCATGGGCTGCGTGGGCTGGTTGGCCGAGCCTGTCCAGGGCGTGATGTACTGGGCCGTGTACTGGCCCAAGCGCATCATGGTGCGGTGGTTGAGCTCTACCGTGACGGCAGTGCGGGCCAGGGCCGACTGGATGCGCGGCTTGCCATGGGCCGTCTGGTGCAGTCGTGCTTCACTCAGGGGGTGGTTCTGGCCGTCGATCAGGCTGGCCACCAGTGGCAGGTTGGGCTTGTCGCTGCGGCGCAGAACGACGGCAATGTCGTTGTTGTCCAGCCGCACAAAAGTGCCTGGTGGGCACAAGCCCACGGTGCGTACCAGCATCAGGCCGACTTCATCGCGCTCCTCAATTTCTTGGCCCACCAGTGCGCGCACCGAGTCCGTGGCGCTGCGTCCCGGGCGGGATTTGCGCGGGCTGATCATGGCTGCATAGCGGTCAATGGTGCCCAGAATGCGTGTGAGCCTGTCCACCGCGTCCAGTTGGAACAAGGGCGTTGTCTCGGATACGCGGGTATGGTGCTGGCCGACCAGGTCCAGCCACAGATCGTTGGTGATGTGCAGCTGCGCCAGCATGTCCTGGCCCTTGAGGGGGTGGATATGGATGGCGTCTTTTTGCGTTGCGCTCGGCAGTTCGCGCTGGCCTGCCAGTTCGTCCTGCAGCGCTGTCATGCCGATGTTCATGGTGAGCGCGGCGCGCACCAGGGCATTGCGCTCGTTTCCAGGCAGACAGAATTCGCGCGCCATGATGTGGCACAGCGTGCCGCACACCAATGCATGCGAGGTGCTGTAACCCACCGTGGAGGTTGCTGCCAACTGGAACATCAGGTACAGCGATGCGTCGATGTCGTGCGCAACCAGGTCCTGCAGCCACTGGTCGAACTGGCGGATCTTGCCCGCGAAATCCTGCGCATGGAGGGGGCGCGACAGCAACACGGACAACCCGGACTCCAGGTCGCCCCAGAGGCCCAGCAGGTCCTCGTATTCTTCGTCGTTCCCGGTACGGGCCAATGGCGCAGCGAGCATGGCGTTCAGCGACGCTTTTCCAGAACCATCTGGTCGTTGGTGCGGGTCATCTGGAATTCACCCAGAAAGCTGTTGCCCAACAACACATAAGGCATGGCCTGGGGTGTGACGATGGCATCCACGCTTTGCACCTCCACCTCGCCAATGCGCACCGAGTCCAGCCGCATGCGCCAGCCTTGTGCCACGCCGTTGGCAGTGCTCATTTGCACGGCCTGGCCCTTCTTGTAGTCCAGGCCCATGCGGTCGGCGTCGGGGCGGCCAATGGCGACCGTGGTGGCACCGGTGTCCACCATGAACTGCATGACTTTGCCGTTGATGAGCCCCTGGTTGACAAAATGTCCCCGGCTGTCGCTCATCAGCACCACCTTGCGCCCTGTGCCGGTGCGGGCACCGATGCTGACCGGGGCTTCTCCCAGGCGCACGGTGCTGCGCGCGCCCTTGATTTCAATCATGGCTTCATCGCGGCCCACGGAAACCACCTTGACGCCCTGGTGGGTTTCTCCGGCGGCCACGCCCCGGGGCGGCGAGCCATCGACCACCAACAGCGCCTTGCTTCCCAGAATGCCGGCCAGCGACACGGCCTGCGCCCAGGCTGCACCAGGCGCCAGCAAGGCCATTGCCAGCACACTGGCCACGAGGGGGGGGCAGTGGGGCCGCATAGAGGACTCCGGGCAGCGACGGGCGGTCAGTCGCGGAAATTGTTGAACGACAGCGGCATGTCGGTGATGTCCTTGCGGATCAGCGCCATCGCGGCCTGCAGGTCGTCGCGCTTGGCGCCGGTGATGCGCACCTTCTCGTCCTGGATGGCGGCCTGCACCTTGAGCTTGCTGTCCTTGATGAGGCGCTGCAGCTTCTTGGCCAACTCGCTGTCGATGCCATTGCGTACCTTGATCACCTGCTTGACCTTGTCGCCACCGATTTTTTGCGGCTTGCCGATGTCGAGAAAGCGCACGTCCACGTTGCGCTTGGTCAGTTTGTTGCGCAGCAGATCTTCCACTTGGGTGAGCTGGAACTCGGCGTCGCCGAAGAGGGTGATTTCCTTGTCCTTGAGCTCCACGGCGGCAGATGTGCCTTTGAAGTCAAAGCGCGTGCCAATTTCCTTGGCCGCGTTCTCCACGGCATTTTTCACCTCGACAAAGTCGGCTTCACAAACGGTATCAAAAGTAGGCATGGCAGGTCTTTCTCCAATCAGCGCGTCGCGTGGCAAAGGGCCCGGTGCGACAATCCTGGCAATGTTAGTCGAGAAAAACGTGTCCCTGCAGCCCTACAACACCTTTGGCATCGTCGCGCGCGCCGAAACCCTGGTGCGGGTGCGCTCTGTCGAAGATATTGCCGCCCTGCGGGCCGACCCGGTCCTGGGCCAGGCGCCGGTATTCGTGCTGGGCGGCGGAAGCAATATTGTGCTCACCGGGGACGTCAAGCCCGTGGTGCTGAAGATCGAGATCATGGGCCGCAGGCTGGTGCGCGAGACCCCTGGTGCCTGGATCGTCGAAGTGGGTGCAGGCGAACCTTGGCACGACACGGTGGCCTGGACCGTGGCGCAGGGTTGGCCCGGCCTGGAAAACCTGGCGTTGATCCCCGGCACGGTGGGCGCGGCGCCGGTACAGAACATCGGCGCCTACGGCATTGAGCTGCAGGACCGGTTTGATGCGCTGGATGCCATCGACCTGGCCACGGGTGAAGCCTTCACGCTCGACGCGGCGCAATGCGGCTTTGGTTACCGTGATTCCGTCTTCAAGCATGCACCCTCTGCCGTTGACGGTGCGGGCAGCCTGCCGCGTGGCATGGGCTTGGCAGGGCGCGCGGTTATCACCCAGGTGCGCTTTCGCCTGCCCAAGGTGTGGCGCCCCGAGCTGGGCTACCTGGAGCTGGAACGCCGTGCGCAGGAGGCCGGCGCGGCCCAGCCCACAGCGCAGCAAATTTTTGACTGGGTGTGCGACATCCGCCGCGCCAAGCTGCCCGACCCGGCCGTCATCGGCAATGCCGGCAGCTTCTTCAAGAACCCCACTGTCACGCCCGAGCAGTGCCAGGACATCATCGCCCGTGACCCCAAAATCGTGCACTACGCGCTACCCGACGGCCGCATCAAGCTGGCGGCCGGCTGGCTCATCGACGCCTGCGGCTGGAAGGGCAAGACCGTGGGCAAAGCGGCCGTCTACGAAAAGCAGGCGCTGGTGCTGGTCAACCGCGGCCACGGTGCCGACAGCGTGACCGGCGGAGAGGTTATGACGCTGGCCAAGGCCATACAAACCAGTGTGTACGAACGGTTTGGCATCCGGCTGGAGCCCGAGCCCGTCGTGGTGTAGCTTCAAAATTAATAGCTGTTTGCGCTTTGTGCATAAGCGCTGGAGCCTGAAAATACCTGAATTCTTGCCGTAGGACCATTGCGGTGGCCTGCTTATAATCGCTCCTGCCATTTCATTCCAATGGGTTCCCTCGCCCCCATTCACAAAAAAGGACTTTCATGACCCTCGTTCAGGCGCGGCCATCCCGCGTGCCGCTCTATCTTTCCCTCCTGGTGGCGCTGCATATCGCCATCGTCATTGCCAGCAATTACCTGGTGCAGTTGCCCATCACGTTGCTGGGCTTTCACAGCACCTGGGGGGCGTTCAGTTTTCCGTTCATTTTTCTGGCAACCGACCTCACGGTTCGGCTGATTGGCAAGGCGCCGGCGCGGCGCGTGGTCGCGCGTGCCATGGTGCCCGCGCTGGTGGCCTCGTACATCGTGGGCGTGCTGTTCCGCGACGGGCATTTCAATGGCTTTGATGCCCTGGGGGGCTTCAATACCTTTGTGTTCCGCATTGCCCTGGCCAGCTTTGCGGCCTATGTGCTGGGGCAGTTGCTTGACATCCAGGTGTTCGATCGCATCCGACAGAAAAACCGCGCCTGGTGGCTGGCGCCAGCGGCCGCCTCCGTCTTTGGCCAGGCGCTGGATACGGCCGCCTTTTTCGCGATTGCTTTCTGGCGCAGCCAGGATGCGTTCATGGCCGCGCATTGGGTTGAAATCGCCTGGGTGGACTACGCCATTAAGCTCGGTGTGAGCCTGCTGCTGTTTGTGCCCGCCTACGGCGCGCTGCTTGCGGCCATCGTGCGTGCCGTGGGGCGCCCCCCGCAGCCTACGGTGGCCTGATGCGCTTGTCGTTGTCCCTTGGGCCTGCAGATCTCTGGCCCATAAAAAATCCGCCCGACTTTGCAGTGCGGGCGGATTGATCCTGATTTGATAGCTGCCAGCGCTTGATGGTAAAGCGCTGGAGGCTCATTTGATACTTATTTTTTCGCGGTGTCGTCGCCCAGCTGCGCCAGCGCCGCATTGCCGCCCAGCGACAGCAGGCCGCTCTTGGCGTAGATGCCGAGCTTGGCGCGCGTGTCCACGATGTCGAGGTTGCGCATGGTCAGCTGACCAATGCGGTCCAGGGGCGAGAACGGCGCGTCTTCCACTTTTTCCATGCTCAGGCGCTCGGGTGCGTAGGTGAGGTTGGGGCTCTCGGTGTTGAGCAGCGAGTAGTCGTTCCCCCGGCGCAGCTCCAGCGTGACCGTACCGGTCACTGCGCGCGCGATCCAGCGCTGGGCACTCTCGCGCAGCATGATGGCCTGGGGATCGAACCAGCGGCCCTGGTAGAGCAGGCGGCCGAGTTTCAGGCCGTTCATGCGGTACTGCTCGATGGTGTCCTCGTTGTGGATGCCGGTCACCAGGCGCTCGTAGGCGATGTGCAGCAGCGCCAGGCCGGGGGCTTCGTAGATACCGCGGCTCTTGGCCTCGATGATGCGGTTCTCGATCTGGTCGCTCATGCCCAGGCCATGGCGGCCGCCGATGCGGTTGGCTTCCAGAATCAGCTCGACGGGGTCGCTGAACTCGACGCCGTTGAGCGCCACGGGCTGGCCTTCTTCAAAGCGCACCGAAACTTCTTCGGCCTTAACGGCCACGTCTTCCTTCCAGAAAGCCACGCCCATGATGGGGTTGACGATGCGGATGCCGCTGCTCAGAAACTCCAGGTCTTTGGCCTCGTGCGTGGCGCCGAGCATGTTGCTGTCGGTGCTGTAGGCTTTCTCGGCGCTCATCTTGTAGCCAAAGCCGTGCTCGGTCATAAAGGCCGACATTTCGGCGCGGCCGCCCAGCTCGTCGATGAACAGCTGGTCGAGCCAGGGCTTATAAATTTTGAGCGCGGGGTTGGTGAGCAGGCCGTAGCGGTAGAAGCGCTCGATGTCGTTGCCCTTGTAGGTGCTGCCGTCGCCCCAGATGTGGACGTCGTCTTCCTTCATCGCGGCCACCAGCATGGTGCCGGTAACGGCGCGGCCCAGTGGCGTGGTGTTGAAGTAGGTCAGGCCGCCGGTGCTGATGTGGAACGCGCCGCATTGCAGTGCAGCAATGCCTTCGTGGGCCAGTTGGGTGCGGCAGTCGATGAGGCGGGCTTTTTCGGCGCCATATTCCATGGCCTTGCGCGGAATGGCGTCGTAATCGGGCTCGTCGGGCTGGCCGAGGTTGGCGGTGTAGGCATAGGGCAGAGCGCCCTTTTGCTTCATCCAGAGCAGGGCTGCACTGGTGTCCAGGCCGCCGGAGAAGGCGATGCCGACCTTCTGGCCGCGGGGGAGATTTTGAAGAATGGTGGCCATTTGCAGGTGTCCGTTGCGGTGTGGATTTAGCCGAAGTGGCAGATGTAGTGATAGGCCTCGGTCACGCGAATGTCGAACTTCGAGTTGCCGGGCACGTTGAATTGGTCACCGGGCGAAGATTTCACCCAAGTTTCGCTGCCCGCCAGCTTGTATTCGCAGGAGCCCGCCACGCATTCCATGATTTCGGGCGCTCCGGTATTGAAGGTCAAGGTCGCCGGCAGCACCACGCCCACCGATTTCTTCGTGCCGTCAGGGAAAGTGATGCCATGGCTGACGCACTTGCCATCAAAGTACACATTCGCTTGGGTGGTGACGGACACGCCGTCGATTTTTTCGGTGGTCATGGAGGATGTGGGGAGGCTACTGGGACAAACCGTCGATTTTAGGCCACTGTCATCCCCTGCGCCTGGCGGGCCGGAGAGGGCAAAAAAAGAGCCCCGGGCGGGGCTCTTGGTGGGTCAGCGCGCGTAAGGGTTGTAGCGCGGTGGCGGATAAGGGCGATGGTGGCGGTAACCATCGTTTTCGTAGCCGTATTCAATGATCGTGACGCCCGAATTGCCTTGGGGGGCAGCGTAGGGCGATGTCACCACGCCAGGCTGGGCATAGCCACTCTGGTCGTAATAGTCGGGTTGCTGGCTGGAGTAGCCTGGGTTGTACGGCGCTGCATTGCCCACAGGTTGCACCTGTACGGCGATGTAGCGCCCTGGGTCGGTGGCGGTCTGCGTGCTGTACTGGCGCCCTGCGTATTCGTACACCACGTTGTAGCCTACGGTGCGGTTCTCGTAGGTGGTTTCAGTGCCGCAGCGCTGCACGGTTTCGTATTCTGGACGGCCCTGGCCTTCGATCTGGTTGCCCAGCACCGCGCCACCAATCAGGCCAATGGCCGTAGCTGCGGCGCGGCCATTGCCCTTGCCAATGGCATTGCCGGCTGCGCCACCTGCAATGGCGCCCAATACTGCGCCGCCGCCCGTGGTGCGCTGGCCGCTGTAAACGGTCTCGTTGCTGCACACTTGGCGGGGGTAGGCCACCTGCTGCACGATGGGCGTGACCGACAGCACGCGCCCTTGCTCTTGCGCAGCGGCCAGACCTGCTGTGCCGAGGACGATGGAAAACAAAACCAGTTTTTTCATGGAGAAGCCCCTTTCAGCTTATCTGCCTATAACGCGCCAGACTGGTTAAAAGTTTATCGGTGCAGCGCAAAGACAGCCCTCCCGCTTGGTAAATCGACGTAAAGAAATGTGCACTTTCAGACAGAAGGACTGTTTTTCAGGCATTCCAGCCAGGAGGGTTCGTCGAAACCGACGGTGACTCGTACCTCGCTGCCGCTGCGCCACTCGACCACGGGGCGCTTGATCACGCTGGCGTGGGCTTGCATGAGCGCGCTGGCGCTGGCGGCATCATTGACGGCAGCTTGGGTCACGGGGTCCAGCTTGCGCCAGGTCGTTCCTTTGCGGTTCAGTAATTTTTCCCAACCCGCGTGAGCAATCCAAAGAGCCAGCGCGTCGGTGGGCACGCCTTGTTTCTTGAAATCATGAAAATGGTGTTCGCAGCCTTGCGCTGTCAGCCAGGCGCGGGATTTCTTCACGGTGTCGCAGTTGGGAATGCCGTAGAGGGTGATATCCAGGTTTTTCATGGTGCCATCATGCGCCAGGCGCACGGTCGGCGACAATCCCACGCAGCATGCAAAAGAAGATTCACACACTGGAAGGCTGGCTTGCCCATTGCGAGCGCCTGCATCCCCACAATATCGACATGGGCCTGGACCGGGTGAACGAAGTGGCTCGCCGCATGGGTCTGCGTTTTGACTGTCCCGTCATCACGGTGGCGGGTACCAATGGCAAGGGTTCTACCTGCGCCATGATTGAAGCCGTTGCTCAGGAGGCGGGTTATCGCACGGGTGTTTACGCTTCGCCCCATTTGGTGCATTTTGAGGAGCGCTGCCGCATCGCGGGTGATGTGGTGGCCGCTGCCGATTTGCTGCCGCATTTCGAGGCGGTGGAGGGTGCGCGCACGCTCAACGGCAACGATGTCTCACTGACTTATTTCGAATTCACCACCCTGGTCATCCTGCGCCTGATGAGCCATGCGTTGCTGGATGTGGCCATTCTGGAGGTAGGGCTGGGGGGACGGTTGGATGCAACCAATGTCATTGACGCCGATTGCGCCGTGATCACCAGCATCGACATCGACCATGTCGAGTATCTGGGGCCCGACCGCGAAAGCATTGGGCGCGAGAAGGCGGGCATCATGCGCACGGGCCGGCCCGTGATAGTGAGCGACCCCATGCCGCCGCAAAGCGTGATCGACCATGCGCGCGAAATAGGCGCCGATCTCTGGCGGTTTGGACAGGACTTCAATTTTGCAGGCGACAAGCTGCAATGGAGCTGGGCGGGCCGGGGCCGCCGCTACGCCGGCATGGCCTATCCGGCGCTGCGCGGGGCCAATCAGCTGGTCAATGCTTCGGGGGCGCTGGCGGCTCTGGAGGCGCTGCGGGGGCGTATCCCCGTGACGGCACAGGCGGTGCGCAATGGCCTGTCCTTGGTGGAGTTGCCAGGGCGGTTTCAGATTGTTCCAGGTCAGCCGGCTCTGGTGCTGGATGTGGCCCATAACCCGCATTCGGTGGCGGCGCTGACGGCCAACTTGGATGCGATGGGGTACTTTCCGGTCACCCATGCGGTGTTCGGAGCGATGGCTGACAAGGATCTGGCCCCCATGCTCGCCAAAATCGGGCCGCTGGTGGATTGCTGGTATTTCACGGACCTGCCTACGCCGAGGGCCGAAACAGCGGCGGGTTTGCAGCAGAAATGGAATGCACTGCAAATGGTGGCTGGGGGGCGGCGGCCGGTGGTCTGCAGCCAGTATGCAAACCCTGCCGATGCGCTACAGGCAGCCATGCTGGCGGCAGACCCCGCTGATAGAATCGTGGTCTTTGGCTCCTTCCATACGGTGGGCGGTGTGCTGCTGAATGGTGTGCCACGCCTGCAGGCCAAGCATCTGGGCACTTAAGTCCGTCACGGTATTTGCAACTCCATGGCATTTTTCAAGTTTCGGTGGCCCGGCCAGAAGGGGCAGGGCGACAAGGCCACAAAGCCCGCCCGTCCGGCAAAGGCCGAGAGCATCGAAGTGATGCGCAGGCGGGCACGCCACAGGCTCATTGGCGCAGCCGTGCTGGTGTTGCTGGGGGTGGTGGGGTTTCCCATTCTGTTCGACACGCAGCCACGCCCGATCCAAGTCGATATCCCGATCGAAATTCCTGATCGCAACAAGGCGGTTCCCCTGGTCGTGCCCGGGGTGGAGTCGTCTGCCACTGCGGTCGGCGCAGCACCTGCCTCTAATACAACACGCCCCGCAGAGCGACCCGCCCATGTCGCGGTCGAGGCGGCCAGCGATGCCCCCGTGGCGCGCGAGGTGCGCCCTGCTGCGACAGCGGCGGTTACGCCTGCCCCTGCGCCCACACCCTTACCCAAGCACGTCGAGCCCAAATCTGAGCCCAAACCCGAGAGCAAAGTGCCTGTTGCGCCGCCTGTACGCGCCACCCCACCATCGGATGATGCCGAACGCGCACGTGCGCTGCTGGAAGGGCGCTCCGTCAAGACGCCCGTGGCGCCTGCCGCGGCCGACGGAGAGCGGTTTATTGTGCAGATTGGTGCTTTTGCCGAAGCCGACAAGGTGCGGGAAGTGCGCCAAAAGCTTGAGAGAGCAGGCATCAAGACTTACACGCAGGTCGTGGATACCAAGGATGGCAAACGCACGCGGGTGCGTGTGGGGCCGTTTGAAGGCCGGGCTGAGGCTGAGAAGGCTGCAGCACGCATCAAGGGGCTGGGCTTGCCTGTGTCCCTTTTGTTGCTCTGATTTCGGGGCTTGCACATGGCGGCGCTGGATTGGGTGTTCGTGGCGCTGCTGCTGGCTTCCATGTTGATGGGGGCTTGGCGTGGACTGGTCTACGAGGTGCTATCCCTGGCGGGGTGGGTGGTGGCCTTTTTGGTGGCGCAGTGGTTTGCGGCGGACGCGGCTGCACTGCTTCCCTGGGAAGGCGCCCAGGATACGGTGCGCTATGCCGCGGGTTTCATACTGGTGTTTATCGTGACCATCTTTGCCTGTGGTTTTCTGGCATGGCTGGGCAAGAAACTGGTGGATGCTGTGGGTCTGCGTCCGGTGGATCGCACGCTGGGCGCCGCGTTTGGTGTGTTGCGCGGGCTGGTGATTCTGCTGGTGCTGGTGGTTATCGCCGGCCTGATGCAACTGCACCAGGCCGACTGGTGGCAGGCATCGCGTGGTGCGGTCTGGCTGTCGGAGATGGTTCAGACCTTGAAGCCGGTGTTGCCGCAGGAGCTGAGTAATCGCCTTCCCGTGTGAGGGCAGTCTGATGAAGCATGGATGACCGAAGGCGGTCATCTGGTGTGTGGTGGCAAGCGGGGCGGTTCCCGCCAATGGATGGAAACCTTATATGTGTGGAATTGTTGGCGTCATCAGTACGTCTCCTGTCAACCAGTTGATCTATGACGCGCTGCTTTTGCTGCAGCACCGTGGTCAGGATGCCGCGGGTATCGTCACGCAGCAAGGGCGTAAATTTTTCATGCACAAGGCCAAGGGCATGGTGCGTGACGTGTTCCGCACCCGCAACATGCGGGCACTGCCAGGCAATGCAGGTTTGGGTCAGGTGCGTTATCCCACGGCCGGCAATGCGTTCAGCGAAGAAGAGGCGCAGCCCTTCTATGTGAATGCGCCGTTTGGCATCGTCCTGGTGCACAACGGAAATCTCACCAATGCGCAGGCCTTGCGGGCAGAGCTGTTTTCCACTGATCACAGGCATACCAATACCGACAGTGATTCGGAGGTGCTGCTCAACGTGTTTGCGCACGAGTTGGAACGCGCCACGCGGGGCATGCCGCTGCAGCCGGACGATATTTTTACGGCGGTGCGCGCCGTGCACCAGCGCATCCGTGGCTCCTACGCTGTGGTGGCGCTGATCGCAGGCCATGGGTTGGTGGCGTTTCGTGACCCGCATGGCATTCGTCCGCTGGCCCTGGGGCGCGGCAAGGATGGCACTGTGATGGTGGGAAGCGAGTCGGTCGCGCTGGAGGGGACCGGCCTTGTGTTGGAGCGTAATGTAGAGCCTGGGGAGGCGCTTTTCGTCACCTTGGACGGTCAGGTGCACGCGCGCCAGTGTGCGCAGTCGTCCCAGCTCAACCCTTGTATTTTCGAGTTCGTTTATCTTGCCCGCCCGGATTCGGTGCTTGATGGCATCTCGGTCTACCAGGCACGGTTGAATCTGGGAGAGTCGCTGGCCAAGCGGGTGATCTCTACGGTGCCGCCGAGCGACATCGATGTGGTCATCCCGATTCCTGAGTCCAGCCGCCCCAGTGCCATGCAACTTGCCCATCTGTTGGGGCTCCCGTACCGCGAAGGTTTTGTCAAGAACCGTTATGTGGGCCGCACTTTCATCATGCCGGGGCAGGGTGTGCGCAAGAAGTCGGTACGCCAGAAGCTCAATGTGATTGCCAGCGAATTCAAGGGTCGCAATGTGCTGCTGGTGGATGACTCCATCGTGCGCGGCACCACCAGCCGTGAGATCGTTCAAATGGCCCGCGACGCTGGTGCCCGCAAGGTTTACCTTGCCAGCGCAGCGCCGCCCGTGCGCTATCCCAACGTCTATGGCATCGACATGCCCACCAGCAGTGAATTGGTAGCGCATGACCGGACGGTGGAAGAGATTCGCCAGCTGATTGGCTGCGACGCCCTGATTTACCAGGATGTCGAAGGCATGAAAAAGGCCATTGGCTCGCTCAATACCCAGATCAGCGGTTTTGATGCTTCGTGTTTCGATGGCGTGTACGTGACGGGTGACATCACTGCGAAAGACATTGAGCGGCTCAATGAGGGGCGCAGCGGCGCGGAAGAGGGCGAGGAAGACCATTCGCGCCTTGCGCTGCCGAATGCCCAGGACAACTGAGGCGCGGCCCGGACCGACAGATGGAAAAAATGCCTTCCTTGACATCCCCCGCATTGCCTTCGGGCCTGCATCCTGACACCCTGGCCGTACGCCAGGCCCTGCCCCGCAGTGCTTACGGCGAGCACTCTGAGGCGCTCTACCTGACGAGCAGCTTTATCCAGCCCGAC